>CAYYQO010000007.1:0-37512 GCA_964473845.1 uncultured Aeromicrobium sp. | reverse complement strand
TGGCTCGTCGTCATCGACCCACAACGGGTGTTCGCCGCGCCGGACTCGCCGTGGGCGTCGCCGATGTTCGGGGCGATCGTCGAACCGATCCGGGCACTGGCCGCCGGGCATCGCACGATCATCACCCGATGGGTTCCGGCGGCGGGCGCCGAGCGGACGGGCTCGTGGCGGGCCTACTTCGAGGCGTGGCCCTTCGCCGACCGGCCGGCGGACGATCGACTCTTCGAGGTGGTTCCCGAGCTGGCCGACCTGCCGCACGAGCACGTCGTCGACGCGACGACGTTCGGCAAGTGGCCCGCGCTGGAGCAGGTCACGGGCCCGGCACCCGAGCTCGTGCTGGCCGGCGTGGCCACCGACTGTTGTGTCATCTCGACCGCGCTCGCGGCGGCCGATGCTGGCGCCACGGTGCGGGTCGCGGCCGAGGCGTGCGGTGGCTCGAGTCCCGAGAACCATGCGAAGGCGCTCGACGTGATGGCGCTCTACGCGCCGCAGATCACGATCGCCTGAACGCTCAGGAGCGGGCGGCGAGCAGCCGGGCCGGCGGTTCGGGGACGGGGTTGGGATCGGCGAACAGGCCGATCACGGTGATGGTGGCGAAGAAGGCCACGCACGCCAGCACGAGGGCCGTGCGGCGGGCCTGGCACCAGGTGATTCGGTTCATGGTCCCAGTCGAACCGACGAAAATGAACCGACGACGAACGACGAGCCACAGGTCGTGGACGATCGCTCGTCGCGGACGACACGACCAGGCGGCATGATGGTGATCATGGACGCCCCGACGCGAGTCACCCCGCCCGGCTGGTACGACGACGGGCACGGCCAATTGCGCTGGTGGGACGGTTCGCAGTGGACGGCACACACCGCTCCGCTGACGCAGCAGGCCGTGCCGGCAGCGGCGGGCCCGCTCCGTCCGGCGCAACCGCTCGTCGAGGTGAAGAAGTCCCGCCTGCCGTGGATCCTGACCATCGCGGCACTCCTGGCGGTGGTCTTCGGAATCGTTGCGGGCGCTGCCACGGCGGCTGCCCTCGACTTCGACACCGCGCCGCTCAAGAAGTCCTACGCAGCCTTCCTGCAGGCCGAGCGGAATCAGGATTGCGACGCGATCGAGGAAGTCACAACCGCGAGCTTCCGCGAGGACCTGTTCGACGACCAGACGTGCGCCCAGTGGGCGTCCCGGCCGCCCACCCAGCGCACGGGCAAGACGGTGCTGGCCTTCCGGTTCGGACCGATCGGCGCCCTGGTCGCGCGTGAGAACTTCGAACTCGACCGCGACCTCGACGGTTCCTCCTCCGGCGGCACGATCGTGACGTACACGATGGTCGAGGAGAACGGCCAGTGGAAGCTCGAGGACGCCGACGACTGATCCCAGAGTTGTCCGGCGGCGCAAAAAAGGTGACGCTGGAGGCGTGCGAAATCTCGCGGGTCGTCTCCGCATCGCGCTCGTCGCGATGACCATGGCTGCCGGCGTCGTGCTCGTCGCCGTCTCCCAGCAGGATCCATGGACCGATACGGCCGCCCAGGACACGCCGGTCGTCCAGTCCGCCGATGTCGCCGTACCCGTGGCGCACGTCGCTGCCGCAGCACCCGTTCCGCGCTGTTTCGGCGCCGCGTCGATGGCCCGGAAGCGTTGCCACAACAAGGCGTTGGTCGGCCGCCTGACGCCCACACCCGCGACGGCCCGGCGGGACCAGACCTACTACGCCGGCAAGCAGTGCTATCGGTCCGGGACCAAGCAGGTTCGACTCAATCGGGGTTGCACGTTCGGCACGCGGGCCAAGGGCCGACCCCACGTGATCCTGGTGGGCGACTCGCACGCCCGGGCGATCCTGCCGGCACTCGTCCCGCTGGCCGAAGCGGGACACATCTCGCTGGAGGCCCAGATGCGTGGCTCCTGCTCGTGGACCCGGTCGAAGCTGAAGCACTCTGACAAGGCGCGCATTCCGTATTGCAACGCGTGGCGCAAGAACCTCAACCGCTGGCTGATCCGGCAGGCGTCGCGCACCGACGTCATCGTCACGACCGGCTACGTGCGCCAGATCGACGGCGGTCGCCAGTCCCAGATCAAGGGCATGCGTGCCGCCTGGAAGCCGTTGACCAAGCGCGGTGTCCGGATCGTCGCGATCAGCGACAACCCCCGGCTCACGAAGGAACCGCAGCGCTGCCTGCGCAGCAAGGGAGTTCGCAAGGGTACGAAGGCGTGTGGCGTCTCGACGAAGAACGGCTTGACGCGTGACCCGTTCCTGCTGGCGGCGAAGTCGACCCGCGGGGCCACCGCGATCGACCTGCGGAGCCGCTTCTGCCGCAAGGGCCACTGCCCTGCGGTGATCGGCGGCGTGAACGTCTACCGGGACTACACCCACATCACCCACACGTATGCGTCGACATTGGCGCCCGTGCTGACGGCACGGTTCCGGTCGGCGAAGATCATCCGCTGACGCGTTTCGTAGCGGGACCCAGCAGGCTGCGCACGAGCTCGAGCCCGCGCGACAGGTCTGCCACACCCGGATGGCCGAGGCACAACCGCACACCGCTGGCTCCCTGGGCGGGGTCGGCCATCATGGCCTCGGGCTCGGTGAGTCGTACGCCCGCAGCGCCCGCGTCGCGCACGAGTTGACGCGCACGCTCGAGCGGCAGGGGCAGGAAGACGTGGTGCCCGGTCCGGGACGTTCCGAACAGCGCCCGCCCGAATGTCTCGCGCGCCAGTTCGGTGCGACGAACTCCCTCGTCCCTGATGGCCGCGCGGACCGCCGAGGCGACCCCGGCGGTGAGCAACTCGTCGAGGAGTACGCAGATCAGCGGGGACACGGGGATGCCGAGAGCACGCACGGAATCGACGGTCGACTGTCGGTGGGCGGCCGGCGGGCTGACCATCCCCAGCCGAACGGCCGGACTGAGTGCCTTGGATGCGCTGCTGACGTAGAACGTGCGCTCCGGGGCGAGCGAGACGAGTGCCGGAGCCGGCCGATCATCGGAGAGCGCGTACACGTCGTCCTCGATGATGAGCGCGTCATGGCGGCGGGCCACCCGCACGAGCTCGCGGCGACGCGCGCCGGTCATCGTCGCGCCCGTCGGGTTGTGCAGCGTCGGCGTGACGTAGACGACCGACGGGCTCCCGTTCGGTGCCCGTCGCTGCGAGAGTGCTCGGTCCAGGACGTCCGTACGCATCCCCTGATGGTCGACCGCGATGCCGTGGACGGGGTGCCCGGTCATCCGCGCGTACGTCAACGCACCGGGGAACGTGACTTCCTCGGTGAAGATCCGCGCCGGATGACCTGGGCTGGACGCGGCCATCAAGGCGGCCGCGATCCCCTGCTGGGCGCCGTGGGTCAGCACGAGCCCCTCGGGCTCGAGGTCGAGTCCGGTCACGCCCAACCAGGCAGCCGCGGTGCGCTTGTGCTCGAGGTGGCCGCCGTGTGGGCCGAAGCTGGACAGAACTTCCGCACCCACCCGACCCGCGCTGCTGGCGAGGGCGTCGGCGATGACCGAGTCCGCGAGCAGTTGGGGCGGCATGTTCAGCGCCAGGTCGATGACGTCCGACGAACGCTCGGCGCGGTAACTCACGAACATACCGCGCCCGCGTGAGCCGCGCACCAGACCTCGGACACTCAGCTCCGCGTAAGCCTTCGTCACGGTGCCCAGGGCGATTCCCAGGTGTTCGGCCAGCATCCGGTGCGTGGGCAACCGCTCTCCCTCGGCGACCACACCGTCGAGAATGTCCTCGGCCAGGGCAGCCGTCAGTCGCTGCGAGGCAGTACCGGGACCGGCCTGTAGACGTGGCCGCCATCCGGACTGCACGCGCACGATCGCTCCTTCGGCCGATGGCAACTGTCATGGGACACTTTGCCTGTATCAACCCAGGTGTATCAAGCTCGATCGACAGGTGAGGGGCATCCGGTCGCTCGCCGCTTCTCGTCGGGGGTCGCCGTGCTGGTGGAGGGCGCTGCGCTGGGTGGGATCGCGCTGGTGGCGCTGGGCATGGTGCTCACGCCGGGTCCGAACATGATCTACCTCGTGTCGCGCAGCCTCTCGCAGGGCTCGGTGGCGGGTCTGGTGTCCCTCGGCGGAACGGCACTCGGCTTCGTCGTCTACATGACGATGGCGAACCTCGGACTCGCTGCGGTGTTCGTCGTCGTACCGTGGCTCTACACCCTCATCAAGACGGCCGGAGCGGCCTATCTGCTCTTCCTGGCCTGGCGAGCGTTCCGGCCCGGCGGGCTCAGCCTCTTCGAGGCCCGTGACTTTCCCCGTGACTCGAACGCCCGACTGTTCGGCATGGGCCTGGCCACGAACCTGCTCAACCCGAAAGCCGCGATCATGTACGTCGCACTCATCCCACAGTTCATCGTCCCCGCCCACGGGAACGTCATCGCGCAGGGTTTCCTCCTCGGCGGCGTCCAGATCGTCGTCAGCCTCGTCGTGAACACCCTGATCATCCTCGGTGCCGGCACGATCGCGGCGTTCCTGCGCCGTCGGCCACGCTGGCTCCCCTGGCAGCGGCGCACCACCGGGGCCGTGCTCGCCGGAGTCGGGATCCACCTCCTCGCGGAGGCGCCGGCGCCCGCGTCAGCCCCCTGAGCCACCCGGCGCCGACCCGATCCTGTGACGTCTCATGACGTCACAGGATCGGGTCCGTCCACGCGGCGCTCCTACGTTGACTGCATGACGAATCACCTCGTCCTCAATTCGATCATCCGGTCCATCGGATTCACCCAAGGAGCGTGGCGACACCCCTCGGCGACGCCTGAACGCTCGCTCGACCTGGACTACTACCAGGAGATCGCAGCGATCTCCGAGCGCGGCCTGTTCGATGCCCTGTTCGTCGCCAACACGCCAGTCAAGTCCGACAACGACTGGACCACCTTGTTCTCACCGCTGGAGCCGGTCGCCCTGCTGTCTGCCCTCGCGGCGAGCACGACGCACATCGGGCTCGTCGGAACACTCTCCTCGACGTTCAACCACCCGTACCAAGTCGCTCGGTCCTTCGCGACCTTGGACCATCTGAGCAACGGACGCGCGGGGATCAACGTGGTCGTCTCCGGCGACGCCAATGCGGCTCGCAACTTCGGCCACGACGACCTGCCCGACCACGACGAGCGCTACGAGCGGGCCGAGGAGTTTCTCGAGGTGCTTCACCTGCTGTGGGACAGCTGGGAGCCCGGCGCACTCATCGTGGACAAGGAGGCCGGAATCCAGGCCGATGCGTCCAAGATCCACGCGATCGAACACCGAGGCAAGCACTTCTCGGTACGAGGCCCGCTGGACGTACCCCGCTCCCGCCAGGGACGACCGCTCGTGTTCCAGGCCGGTTCCTCCGACCAGGGACGCCAGTTGGCCGCGACGTGGGCGGACGCCATCTACAGCGCGGCTCGTACGATCGAGGACGGACGCTCCTTCCGCGACGACATCCACCGGCGCCAGAAGGACCTGGGCCGTCCCGGCCCGCCCGTCAAGGTCCTGCCGGGTCTCATCCCGATCGTCGCGGGAACCGATGCCGAGGCGCAGGCCCTGCACGAGGAGATCGCTGCGCTGAACCCGCCGTCGCGCTCCGTCGACGTCCTGGCGGGCCGACTGGGCATCGACCTGTCCGACGTCGACCTGACCGACCCCTTCCCAGTGGACCGTCTGCCAGCCCTGGAGACCATCTCCGGCGGGCGCAGCTTCCACGAGATCGTCCGCAACCACGCGGCGCGACCCGACGCGACCCTGCGCGACATCCTGACGGTCACCGACGCCGGCAACGCCCATCTGCGTTTCGTCGGTTCGGCCGAGAACGTCGCCAACCAGATCGAGGAGTGGTTCCTGACCGGCGCCGCGGACGGTTTCAACCTCAACCCTGCGGTGAACCCGACCAGCCTGACGGACTTCGTCGACCAGGTCATCCCCCTCCTGCAGAAGAAGGGCATCTACAAGCGCGAGTACATCGACGGCGTGCACCTGCGCGACGCCTTCGCCTGAGACCTGCCGGGGTCACAAGCCCCGGCCGCACGAAAGAACGACGGTGGCCGCTTCCTGCGGTCGCTGCCAGAACCAAGGAGCAGCATGAACCCCCATCAGCGGCGCATCCGGCGCCATCCCAAGACCCTCGTGGTCTCTCTCGTCGTCGCGCTGATCGCCGCGCTGACGGGTGCCTGCAGTTCGGACGACTCGTCCGGGTCCTCCGGCGGCGGTGAGATCAACTGGGCCATCGACCTGGCGACCACGTGGGACCCGGTGACCTCGCAGATCGGCTGGGACATCTTCACCCTGAACATCCCGTACGAAGGGCTCACCCAGATCTCCAAGGAGGGCACCCCACTGCCCGGCCTGGCCGAGAGCTGGGACTACAACGACGAGGGCAACGAGATCACCTTCCACCTGCGCG
Organism: uncultured Aeromicrobium sp.; assembly: GCA_964473845.1. Classification (GTDB taxonomy): domain Bacteria; phylum Actinomycetota; class Actinomycetes; order Propionibacteriales; family Nocardioidaceae; genus Aeromicrobium. The sequence continues at coordinate 31,151 of CAYYQO010000007.1, read as the reverse complement.
AGGGCCTGACCTTCAGCGACGGTGAACCGCTCGACGCCGAGGCCGTCAAGTTCGACCTGGAGCGCAAGCAGACCCAGGAGGACTCGCGCAACATCGAACTCCTGCAGACCATCGAGAAGATCGAGGCCCTCGACGAGCGGGACGTGAAGCTCACCCTGTCGCAGGCGGACTTCCAGATCCCGCTCCTGCTCGGCGGCCGCCCCGGCCTCATCGCGAGCCCCAAGGCTGCGCAGGAGGACCAGAAGAAGCTCGAGGAGTGGCCCGTGGGCGCCGGTCCGTTCAAGATCACCGAGTTCGTGCGCGACGACCACGCGACGTTCGAGAAGAACCCGGACTACTGGAACGCCGACGCCATCAAGATCGACAAGATCACGGTGTACCCGCGGGCAGACGCCGCGTCCGTCGTCAGTGCGGTCCAGACCGGTGTCTACAACGTCGCGATGGCGCTGCCGGCCCAAGCCCGTCAGGCCGAGGATCTCGACGGGCTGAAGGTCGCGTACACCGAGACCGGACAGATCGCCGGCGTGCAGGTCAACAACAACATCGAACCGTTCGACGACCCCAAGGTCGTGGAGGCGTTCCGCTACGCGTGGGATCGTCAGGAGTTCGTGGACAAGGTGACCCTCGGTACCGGCTACACCAGCAACCAGGGCTTCCCTGCCCGCTATCCGCAGGCCAACGCCGACCATCTCGAGGACTGGCCGTATGACCCCGCCAAGGCGAAGGCGCTGCTGTCCGACGCGGGTTACGAGCCCGGTGACATCAAGCTGGAGTACTACACCCAGGGCACCAACCCGACCTTCGGCGAAGTCGTCCAGTCCCAACTCAAGAAGATCGGTGTCGACGTGACGATCAAGGTCATCACGGCCGAGGAGAGTCGCACCCTGCTGTTGGGCGAGAAGCCCGTCGCGGCGCTGGCCGAGACCACGTCGACCGGCCGCGAATCGCCCGTCCAGGCCCTCCTGGCCTACTACGGGCCCCAGGGCCTGATGAATCTGTCGAAGCCGTACGCCACCGACCGATTCCTCGACGCCCTGGACAAGCTGCGGCTCACCCCGTTGGACGATCCGAACTACGAGAAGACCCTGAAGGAGACCGTCTGGATCGCCACGGAGGAGAACCCGACGAACTACCTGTACGACATCCCGTGGACCTTCGTCACCGATGACGGCGTGTCCGGCCTCGACGAGCGTCAGGGCCAGATCCGTTGGGAGGACGTCACTGTTTCGCAGTGACGAGATTTCCCATGGCGATCACCACCAGCACCACGGCCGACAGGTCCGATGACCACCTCGTCCGCGCTCCGGCGCGGGCGGGGTGGCGCGGCCGCTGGTGGGGTCAGGCACTGCACCTCGCCATCGTCTCGGCCTTCGTCTTCCTGCTCGCCACGATCGTCACCTTCTCGCTGGGCATCATCAGCGGAGTGTCACCTGCCGCGGTCGTCGCGGGCGACGAGGCAACGGCCGCCCAGGTGGCCGAGATCGAGCACCAGTGGGGGCTCGACCGTCCCTTGATCGTGCAATACCTGGACTGGCTCAAGGGCATCCTGACCGGTGACTTCGGCGAGTCGTGGCGCAACTCGAGACCGGTGTTCGAGCAGTTGCTCGAGAAGGCTCCGTTGAGCCTGTCCGTCGCGCTCTACGCGATGGCCATCGGCATCGTGGGCGGCTTCGTGCTCGGCATCGTCGCGGCCTTGCGTCAAGGACGCTTCATCGACCGGTCCATCACGGCTTTCGCGTCGGCCTGGACGGCCATTCCCGCCTTCGCGGTGGGCGTCCTGCTCATCTCGGTCTTCGCGGTCCAGCTGGGCTGGTTCCCGGCCGGGGGCTACGTGCCGTTCTCCCAGGACCCGAATCTGTGGCTGAAGACCGTCACCCTGCCTGCCATCGCACTCAGCCTCGACACGATCGGCGATCTGGCCCGGCAGGTGCGAGCCGGCCTGATCGGCGCGCTCGACGGCAACTACGTCACGGGGGCGATCCTGCGCGGATACTCGCGGCGGCGAGTCATCTTCGGTCACGCGCTGCGCAACGGCGTCGGACCCGGCCTGTCGATCCTCGGGCTGAAATTCCCCACGGTGCTCGGCGGAGCCATCATCACCGAGTCCGTCTTCTCCATGGCCGGATACGGGGTCTTCACCGCCAAGGCCGCCTCCGGTGGCGATCTCCCTGTCGTCCAGGGAGCGCTCATCGTCTCCATCGTGCTGGTCCTGATCTTCAACACGCTGGTGAACATCCTGCTCAACAGGTTCTCGCCCGACAGGAGGTCCGCGATATGACGATCGCATCGATCAGCCACGATCCCGCGCAGCGTGAGTCCACCCGCGGTCCACGTCACGTGGCCCGTCGGCTCGGGCTCTACGGGTGGGTCAGCGTCGGGTTCACGTTCCTCATCCTGCTACTGGCCGTGTTCGGTCCGACGCTCGCGCCCCACGACCCCCTCGAACTCACCGACAAGTTGCTGGTCGGGTCGTCCTCAGAGCACTGGCTGGGCACCGACTACAACGGCCGGGACGTGCTCAGCCGGGTGCTGAACGGATCTCAGATCTCGGTCCTGGCCGCCGTGGAGGCCGCGGCGGTGGCCTTCGTCATCGGCGTCCCGGCCGCGGTCTTCTCCGTGTACTCCCATCGTGCCTTCGAGTGGCTCAGCCTGCGGGTCATCGACACGCTCATCGCCGTGCCGTTCCTGGTTTTCGCGGTGGCCGTCACCCAGTTGATCGGCAACGGCCTGCACCAGGCGATGGTGGTCGTGGGCGTGATGACCGCTCCGCTGTTCTATCGGGTCACACGAGCGGCCTGCCTCCAGGTCGGGGAGACCCAGTACGTCGAGAACGCGAAGCTCTACGGCGCCTCGACCAGCTACGTGATTCGCGCGCACATCCTGCCCAAGGTGACCCCGGCGATCCTGATCGCCGCTGCCAACACCGTCGCGACCGGTCTCATCATCGTGTCGAGCCTGACTTTCCTGGGCATCGGCATCACACCGCCAGCGCCCAGTTGGGGAGGACTGGTGGCCAGTGACCTGGGGTACCTGGGGCAACGGCCGTGGGCTCCACTCATCCCGGCGTTCCTCATCACGGCCACCGTGTTGGCGCTCAATGGTGTCGCCGATGTCGCGCGCCAGCCGGCCAACCGCAAGCACGTCTCCAGCGGACTTCATCTGCTGCTGGCCCGTCCCACAGGACAGCCCGCCGGCGACGACCATCCGTCCAGCGAGAAGGAAACGACACCATGAGCACGCCTTTGGTCCACGTTCGCAACCTGACGGTGACATCGACCAGCACGCACGAACCGGTGGTCCAGGACGTGAGTTTCGAGGTGGGAGAAGGAGAGATCCTGGGCATCGTCGGCGAGTCCGGCAGCGGCAAATCCGTGACGTGCAAGACGGTGCTCGGCATCCTGCCCCAGCAACTGCAGGTGAGCCGCGGAGCGGTCGAACTGCAGGGCAGCAACGTCCTGGGGCTCGGCTATAACCAGTGGCGGACCTGGCGGGGTCGGTTCATCTCGGCGGTCTTCCAGGATCCCGGTTCGTATCTGAACCCCACGATCCCGGTCGGTCGGCAGTTGCAGGAGGCCTTGCGCGAGCAGGAAGGCCTCGGCCGCCGCGAATCAGCGAGGAGGGCCGACACCCTGCTGTCTGAACTGGGCCTGGATCCCGACAGCGGCATCTCGGACAAGCTGCCGCGCGAGCTCTCCGGCGGCATGCTGCAGCGCAGCGTCATCGCCATCGCACTGGCGGGGCGACCCTCGGTCCTCATCGCCGATGAGGTCACGACCGCACTGGACGTGTCGGTGCAGGCCCAGGTCCTGGACGTCCTGCGTGGCCGACGAGACGAGACGGGCCTGTCCATCCTGTTCGTCTCACACGACCTGGCCGTGGTCGGTTCGATCTGCGACAAGATCATCGTGATGCGCCAGGGCCGCATCGTCGAGTCCGGACCTGCGGTGGACGTCCTGACCGCACCCCAGCATCCGTACACGCAGCTGCTCGTGGAAGAGCACGAGAAGTACGGCATCGAGCACTTCACCCACGCCCAGGAGGACGCCGATGAGCGACGCTACGTCGACTCCATTGCTTAGCATGCGCGACGTCGAGGTCGCGTACAACAGCACGCCCGTCCTGCGCGGCGTCGATCTCGATGTCCGTCCCGGCGAGATCGTCGGCCTGATCGGCGAGACCGGCTCCGGTAAGACGACGATCTGTCGCGCGATCCTGGGGCTCACGCAGGTCGGAGGTGGGTCGATCCACTTCGGCGAGGCCGACCTCACCGGGCTCTCGGCACGCGGGGTGCGCCGCTTTCGCCAGAGCGGCGCTGTCCAGTACGTGTTCCAGGACCCCTTGGCCAGCCTCGACCCCGACTGGACCATCGAGCGCTCGGTCATCCAACCCCTGACGTTGGGTGCCGCACTGCCCGATGGGGCGAGGCCGCGTGACCTCGCCGAGCAGGCCCTGCTGGACGTGGGTCTGGATCCGGTACTGCTCGAGCGTCGTCCCGACGAGATCTCCGGAGGCCAGCGCCAACGGGTGGTCCTGGCGCGGGCTCTCATCACGCGACCTCGATTGCTGCTGTGCGACGAACCGGTCAGCGCACTGGACGCGAGCAATCGCATCCTCGTGCTGGAGCTGTTCAAGAAGCTCCGGGAAGTGCACGACGTGTCGATCCTCTTCGTGTCCCACGACATCGGTTCCATCGCCGGGACCAGCGATCGCCTCGCCGTCCTCAACCGGGGCGTCATCGCCGAACAAGGCGCGGCTCGCGACGTCATCCGTCACCCTTCGAGCGCGTACGCCCGCAAACTCATCTCCGCGGTCCCGACGCTTCCGCGTCCCGTCGCCCACCCCTCGTCCACGTTGTCCGTCCAGGAAGCCGCCACATGAGCACCACCATCTCCTCGACCGCGCCGGTTCGCATCGGCTCCACCGAACTGGCATCGCTGATCGAATCGATCGGTGAGGGCGTGCTGGATCGCGAGGGGTCGGATTCTGCCCCGTTCGCGGCGTTCGACCTCATCAAGCGATCCCGGCTCGGGGCGCTACGCCTGCCCGGGCCCGCGGGCGGTGGCGCTTCGCTGCCTGAGTTCTATGCGACCGTCATCGATCTGGCCGCGGCCGACCCGAACGTCGCTCACGCCATTCGCAACCACTTCCATTTCGTGGACGGACTGATCCGGCGCCCGTCCCCTGAGGGCGATCGCCTTCTCGAGTTGGTGCGCGCCGGGGACATCTTCGGGACGGCCGGCTCCGAGTTGAACACCTCGCCGGCCGGACAACGAGTCCAGCCGCAGCAGACGTCCATCACGGCCAGCGGCACTGCGTGGGTGCTCAACGGCGCCAAGATCTACAGCACGGGGAACCTCTACGCCGATTGGCTCGTGGTCTCTGCCATCGGGCCTGATGGCGAGCCTGCGCGGGTGCTCGTGGCGGGCGACGCGGCCGGGGTGGTCCACGTGGACGACTGGGACGGCATCGGCCAACGTTTCACCGGCAGCGGTACGACGGTCTTCGAGAACGTCGGCATCGGTGCCGATGACTTCTTGAGCGGCAACGCCGGCTGGAACGACCTTCCGTACATCGGCACGTTCCCGCAGCTGTTCCTCACGGGCGTCATCGCCGGCATCCTTCGAGAACTGACCGCGGACGCCATCGATCTGGTGCGCAACAAGCCCCGCGCCTACTACCACGCGGTCACCGAGAACCGGGAGGACGATCCGATCCTGCAGTACTCGGTCGGCCAATTGGCCAGTCAGGCCTTCGCCGCAGAGGCGCTGGTCCTGCGCGCGGCGACCGACCTGGCCGCCGCGACGGACGCGAGCGGCACCGATGACGAGGATCGGTTGTCCCTCGTGGCGGCGGCCAGCGCGGCCAAGGCGAAGGTGGTCACCGAAGAACTCGCCTTCCGGGCCTCCAGCGATCTCTTCGACGTGGGCGGCGGAAGCACGGTCCATCGCGCGAACCACCTGGATCGCCATTGGCGCAACATCCGCACCATCGCAGCGCACAACCCCAAGACGTTCAAGTCGCGCTGGATCGGCAAGTACGAGATCTCCGGAAAACCGCTGCCCAACGGCGCGTTCTTCTGAGGGACCTCTCCGCGATCGAGCGTGTCCCAAGTCGGAACATCGAGTTGCATGTTCTGAGTTAAGGGTACCCGAATGACGAGTGCCGTTGAGCCGTCGACTGCCAAGAGCGCCCCTTGGCGTCAGGCTCAACGCAGTGGCAGCATCGACGACCGCACGCCCCGCGAGATCTCGGCCAGCCTCCCACCCCACGTCGCTGACGCTGACCCGCAGGTCGGATTCGCGCTTCGCCGAAGCCATCGACCGGGCACCGCTGAAGTCACGACACTGGATCGCTCCCACGGCCAGGTGCTCGCGCCCTTGTCCACCATGCTGCTGCGCGCCGAATCGGTCGCCAGCTCCAAGATCGAGAAGATCCGGGCCGATGTCGACGATTACGCCCGCGCGCTGCACGGTCACAAGGCAATCCCTCGGCGGTCTCGATGGTCGCGTCGACCCGAGCCCTGCGCGACCTCGTCGATACCGTCAGCAACGGCTCCGACATCGAGTGGACGAACGTCCTGACGGCGCATCGCACCCTCATGGCAGACGACCCGCACGAGCGCGACCACGCCGGACACAACGGCTGCATCGGCCGAGCGCTGGTCAACACCGTCCTCCGTCGTCGTGGCATCACGTCGAGCGTCGTCGTCCCGATCGCCTCGGCCATCGTGGCCCGCCGTGACGACTACTTCGCCGCTCTGGACGCCCATCGCACCGGAGACGCCGGACCACTCATCGGGTCGTTCCGCAGAAGTTGCCGAACAGCGCACTGGCGGCGCAGCCTCCAGCGTCTACGCCGCGATCACGCGCCTCCACGAGGCGGGCGTGATCCGCCCGCTGACCGACCGCACTCGCAACCAGGTCTGGGTCGTCGCGTCCGTCGCCGACGAACTCGATTCCCTCAGCGTCCGGATCGGCGAGCGAGCTCGCGACGAGATGACCTTCTGACCCAGTCAACGCACTATTCACGGCACGAGGCGCAGTTGGCCGGTCGCATCCGCGCGAACGGTGGCCATGCTGGGAAACCCCGGCGGCACGAGCGGCAGCCGGACTTGTCGGGTCAATTGGACGCTGACCCGGTCGTCACTCGTGCGCAGCGTGAGGGCCACGTCACGAGGCACGATCCCTGCCACCAACGCACGGGCGTCAGCGGGATCCACCAGCGCCTCGTCGACGATTCCTCGCGTGTAGACGGCATCGCGGTCGAGCCCGTCGGCCGCGTGCAAGGCCACCCGGTCGGCGAGGTTCATCAGTTCACGCCTCTCCAGGAACGCAGCCGACGCGTTGACCACCACCACGACGAGCATCCCGAGAATCGCGAGGAAGCCGACCGTGAGGACCGTGATGTTTCCGCGTTCTGGCCTGCTCATGACGCTGCCCGATAACGGCCGAAGGGTTCGGTGTGGGTGGAGTCGACGCTGAAGCCGGCCACCGGGTCACCGAACAGGTCCGGCGCCAACGGCAACCGCTGGGTCGTACGCACCACGACCACGACGGTCGAACCGGGAACGAAACAGTCCGGCTCGCACCTGGTCGAGACAGAGGCCCCCGCGACGCCATGATCGTCCAGCACGATCCGGGCCGCAGCACGGGCGCGGGCCTCAGCGCCCGCCCGGTTCTCGGACTGGATGAACGCCCTCGCGGCCGCCTCACTGGCCGCAGTCACGCCATAGGCCGCCCGTTGGGTCTCGAACACGGCGATCACGACGTAGACGAGAGGCACCAGCAGGAGCAGCGTCAACCACGTGAACTCGACCGTGGCACTCCCCCGTTCGGCCCTCACGGTTCCGCCTGTCTGACCGCATGACCAACCGCTTCGACGGAAACACCCGGCCCCCACAGGCCCAACGGCGGGACGGAGCCCTCGATCCGGACCTCGACCGTGGAAACTCCGTCGATCTGCGCTTCGCGTGCCACGACCGAATCGGCGAAGCGATCGGCCAACGTGGTGCGGATGACCTCACGGGCGCGGGCCTGGGCGTCCGCAGGACCGGCTCCCAAGGAGGCCGCCGAGCGTGCTCCGTCCGATGCCGCAGCGACCATCGTGTTCCGCACGTGAAGGACGAGTGCGATCTGGGCGATCCCGAAGACGAGGGGAATGATCACCAGCAGCACGAGCACGAACTCGGGGACGGCAGCGCCCCTCTCGTCGTGACGGCGTCGCCCCACGTCAGCCGCCGACGGACATCAGCGCCTGATTCAGCATCGACGTCAGCCGGGGCCCTGCGATCGCGGTGAGCCCGGCGACCACCCCTGCCGTCATGAGCGTGATCATGACCCACCCCGGAACGTCTCCACGTTCCCGCGCGCGGCGGTTCCTCAGCCAACTGATAAACATTGTCATGCGATTCCTTTCTCAGCCACCCGACGACAGGTGGAGTCCGACCAAACCGGGGAAGAACGCGAAGGCGATCGTGATGGGCAGGATGAGGAAGACAACGGGCGCCATCATGGCGATCTCTCGGCGCCCTCCGCTCTCCATCAGTTCGCGCCGTGCGACCTCACGCACGTCGGCGGATTGCGCGTGCAGGACATCGATCAACGGGGTGCCCCGCTCGATGGCGACGGCCATCGCCTCGGCGAACCGCGCGATGCTCATGACGCCCGTCCGCGAGGCGAACTCGTCGAGCGCCGCGACGACCGTGCCGCCCGCGCGCACCTGGGCCAGCACTCGGCCCAGTTCGTGCGACAACGCACCGTGGCTGACCCGGGTCACGCGCTCGATCGCCGCAACCGGGCTCTCGCCAGCAGCGACGGACAGTGCCAGGAGGTCGGCGACCGTCGGGAACTCGGCTCGCAACCGTGCTTCATGGGATCGGACTCGCGCCGACAGCCACTGGTCGCACGCCAAACATCCGCCGACCAGCCCAGCACCGCTCCACAGCAGGAGCGCCAGGACGGGCGGGTGACTGATCGACCACGCCACCAAGGAGATCGCGAAGGCCACGGCGAGCCCCAGCCCACCCCAGGTGGCCTGACGGACGCGGAACGCCTCGACGTCATCGTCGAGCCCGCAGTTCCGCAGCTTTCGGCTGATCGCAGCATTGCTGCCCAGCGATTCACCGATCAGCGTGGTGAGGCGCTGCCAAGCGGGCCCGAAGACGTGACCCACGAGCTGTCCCGCCGGCATACTGGACGAGGGATGGACGTCGCGGACGTAGGGCAGCACCCGGTCCATGAGTGCCGGTCGTCGGGCGCGCCGGGCACCGTCGACCACGAGCAGGATCCCCGTCGTGAACAGGGCCGCGGCCAGCGCGCCCGTCATGCGAGAATCCGTTGCTCGGTGGGCAGCCGGCCGAGTCTCAACATGAGTCGGTAGGCAACGAAGCAGGTCAGGGCTCCGATGACCAGCAGGAGGACGCCCGTGGGAGTCGCAAAGCGTGCGATGACATCGCGTTGCAGGCTCATCATCAGCAGGACCAGCCACGGCGCGGCGACCGCCAGCCGAGCCGCGCCGATCGTCCAGGACTGACGTGACTCGATCTCGCCTCGGGTGCGCAGATCATCGCGCAAGAACCCGGACAACGATCGCAGCAGTCGGCCCAGATCGCCGCCACCGACCTCGCGAGCGATGCGAAGCGCCTCGACGACACGATCACCGACCGGATCGGCCAATCGCGCCTTGAGCAGATCGAGGCTCTCGGCGAACCGACCGGACGACCCGTAGTCGCGCCCGAATTGCAGAAACGAGGCTCGTAGTTGTTCGGGCCCGCGCTCTCCGAGCTGGATCAACGCCTCGGGCAGCGACAGGCCTGCACGCACGGCCGAGGCGAGGTGGTCGACGGCATCGGGCCACGCCTCGGCATGTTCGCGCTGGCGGCGCGCAGCCCTCGAACGCAGGAACGCGATCGGAGTCCAGGCACCGGCCAGTCCGGCAACCAGTCCCAGGACGGGAATCACCGTGATCCCGACGGTGACCACTGCCGCGACGATCCCGATGCCCGTGGACGCCAGCGCGATCGTCCGCGGGTCGACATCGGTCATGCCTGCGCTGTCGAGGAGCGCCCGGACTCGTCGTGTTCTCGGGGTTCGCGAACGGAGCGCGGGTCGCGGGGTCCAGTTGTCCACGATCAGCGCCACGCCGATGCCGAACAGCAGACCGATCAGTGTCCCCACAGTGCACCCGGATCGATCCCGACGGCCTCGAACGCCTCGCGACGCTGAGGTGTCCCCGGACCCCGCTCGAGTTGACCGGCCCGACGCACGAACACCGGCTCGGCCTCGATGATCCCGTTCTCGGACCGCCCTGTGGTCGCGACGATCTCGCGCACCGCCCGCTGACCTGATGCGTCGATCCCAGTGTGGATCACCAGATCGACGGCCGTGGCCACGGTGGGCACGACGAATCCGGCCGAGACGTTCTCGCCCGCCAGCAGTGGCAGCGTGCACAGCTTGACCAACGCCTGTTTCGCGGAGTTCGCGTGGATCGACGCCATTCCGGGCAGACCCGAATTCAGCGCGAGCAGCAGGTCGAGCGCTTCCTCGGCTCGCACCTCGCCGACGAGGATCCGGTTCGGTCTCATCCGCAGGGCTTCCTTGACCAAGGTCCGCAGCGTGATCTCGCCGGTTCCCTCCAGGCCGGCCTGACGCGTCTGCATCGCGACCCAGTCGGGGTGTGCTGCCTTGAGTTCGAAGACCTCCTCGACCGAGACCAGCCGCTGCGTCCCCGGGATCGCGCCGGCGAGACAGTTCAGCAGCGTGGTCTTTCCCGCCTGCGTCCCGCCGCTGACGACGATGTTCAGACCCGCCAGGACGCAGGACTTCAGGAACCCAGCGGCCCGGTCGTCGATCGTGCCGAGCGTGACCAGATCCTCCAGCCCTGCCGCCTTCGCGACGAACTTGCGAATGTTGACGGCCGTGAAACCACGCGTGATGCCGTCCAGGACGACGTGCAGTCGATGCCCACCGGGCAGCATCGCGTCGACGAACGGCTGACTCAGGTCGAGCCGCCGCCCACTGGACGACAACATCCGCTCGACCAACTCGCGCACCTGCACCGCCGTCAACATGACCGAAGTCAGCTCGTGACGCCCCCCGCGCGCCACGAACACCCGCTCCGGCTCGTTGATCCAGATCTCCTCGACCTCGGGATCGTCCAGGAACCGCTGCAACGGACCGAACCCGACCAGATCGGCCACCAACTGGCCCACCACCTGGTCCGGTTCGTCCAACGCCCGCACCGCCCCGGTCAGACTCCGCTGCTCGTGCTCGGCCACCGCATCGACCGCAGCGCGCCGCACCGCCTCGACGTCCGTGCGCGGATCGACCCGACGCTCGCGCACCAACGTCCGCACGCGATCGGACAGCATCTCCATCGCTTCCCCCCGAAAGCCGACCCAACAGTTCGCCAGATCATCCCGAACTCGCAGTTGCAGCCGCAAGGGGTCCTACGTATCTGTGGACAACCACGAGCGTGAGACGGATCACCCACTCCATCGGCCCCTTCGGCTTCGGCGGGGCTACATGGCCCGGTCGAGCACGTCCCAGTGGGTCTGCGGCTCACTCGTCCAGGAGGTACCGCTTCGCCGTGGACACTTTCATGAAGAGACGGCTGCTTCCGGCGACACCCGTCAACTTGAATCCGTTTTCGACGTACCAGCCAATGAGTTTGGGATTTCCAGCGTCGACTGCGATGACACGACCGCCGCCCGCCTCTGCATTGCGAGTGATCATCCACAACGCCTCGCGGAGCAGTTGGGAGCCCATCTCCTCGTCACTTCGTCCCCTGCGCAGGTCGAGACTGACGGCCAATTTGGTCAGGAGCCATCCAGGTGTTTCGGCCAACGACCCTCGCTGAAGAGCCTTGGGCATCGTTTCTCTGACGATCATGGTGGGGCAGATCGCGTAGTAGCCGACAACCCTGTCACGCTGCTCGCCGACTTCCAGGAGCAAGTACACGGCACTCGTGCCGGACTTGCATGCTCGCCCTGCGTCATTGGCCAGCCACGAGTTGTAGCTAGGGTCGCCACAGTCGAAGGCCTCCAGGTCATACCCGGAGGCCCACGGCGTGATGCGGTATTCGATCCCGATCACCGGCGAATCAACTTCGGCAAATTTGCCAATCGCTCCAATTCAGGTGATTCATCAGGCGTGTCGAGTGACGAGATCAGCGCGTCGAAAACCTCAGGAGCCATCAGGGTCCGGTCCGCTCTCGCGACCACCTTTTCAGCCTCACGCTTCGCAACTTCGCTCACGAACGAGCTCTTGGTCACGTGCAAAAGGTCCGCAGCCTCAGCGATGAGCGCTTCGGTCGCTGCGTCAGTACGGAACTCAACCCGCCGATCCTTCGTGACTGGCGTGTTGCTCGTAGTACCCATGGTGGCCTCCAAGACCGAGTGTACGGCAGTTGTACGGCGCGTCCAACCCGAAATTCGGCGGCGAGGAAAGAAGGCCCGTCTGTCTCATACCGATCCTGCATCTCCCGGCGGATTCGAGTTCGGCATCGTTGCCGACCTGCCTCATTATTCTTGGGTATCGCCACCCTCGTCGGAGCCGACGATTGGGGAGTCCCAATCACGCTGATCGGCCGTGCGGCACACCCTGCCGTCGCATCGGGCCATGATGAACCAGACCGGACATTGACACGGGGTGACCGAGTCGGCAGGGTCTCGGGCATGACGGACGGCGAACTGACGAAATCGAAGCATCGGACCGGGTGGACGATTGGTGCCGTGGCCGCAGGCCTCGCCAGCGCCGTTTGCCTCGTCCTCGGTGCGATCTGGCTGGCCGACGGCCTCGAGTCACCGGAGGCCAATGACCTGTCCCTGGCCCTCGGTCAACTGGCCGTCGGAGCGGGGATCATCGGGCTGGTCGTCACCACTGCCGCCGCGGTGCTGGCCCGCAGCGCCGATGCGGCGAGGCGCCGTCTCGCCGCGCAGGTCATGACCGCGGTCGGCCTGGTCGGCGCGCTCCTGGTGGTGTTGGCAGCGACCGGAGTGCTCTGAACCCGTCGGGCAACCCGTGCAGGGGGCATCGTTCAGGCCTGCGCCGGCGCGTGCACCTCGCGACGCAGGATCTTGCCCGTCGGTCCTTTCGGCAGCTCCGGGAACACCCACACCTCGCGCGGGTACTTGTACGGTGCGACCCGCTCCTTGACGAAGGCGCGCACCTCGTCGGCCGTCGCACTGGCGCCCGGCTTGAGCGCCACCGCAGCAGCGACGTCCTCGCCGAGTTCGGGATGGTCGATCCCGATGACGGCCGCCTCCGCGACGGCCGGGTGCTCGTACAGGACCTCCTCGATCTCACGCGGATACACGTTGTAGCCACCGCGGATGATCAGGTCCTTCTTCCGATCGACGATCGTGAAGTAGCCCTCGGCGTCGCGGACCGCCAGGTCGCCGGTGCGCAGCCACCCGTCGACCACCGTCTCTGCCGTGACCTCCGGCCGGTTCCAGTAGCCCTTCATGACATTGGGACCCTTGATGACAATCTCGCCGACCTCGCCGTCGGGTAGCTCCTTGCCCTCGCCGTCGAGGACCCGCATCGAGACGTCCTGGACCGCCACGCCTACCGTGCCGGGTTTGCGCTCCAGGTGCGGGTGGTTGAAACTCGCCACGGGCGAGCTCTCCGAGAGTCCGTAGCCCTCCAGGATCACGCAGCCGAACGTCGCCTCGAACCGGCGCAGCACCTCGACCGGCAGCGGCGCACCACCGCAGATGCAGGTACGGATGCTGGCCAGGTCACCACCGGCCGAACCGTCGGCGTCACGGGCTGCCAGCATCGCCGAGTACATCGTCGGCACGCCCTCGAACACCGTCACCTGGTCCCGCGCGATCACGTCGAGCGCCTTCGCCCCGTCGAACCGCGAGATCAATGTCAGGCAGGCACCGGCCTGGACCGACGCGATCAGTCCACACGTGAGCCCGAACACGTGGAACAACGGCAGGCAGCCCATTACGACGTCCTCGGAACCGATCTCGATCAGCGTCGTCCGTGTCACGGCCGCGTTGCTGGACAGATTCGCGTGCGTCAGTTCGGCGCCCTTGGGCCGGCCTGTCGTCCCCGACGTGTAGAGGATCACCGCCGTGTCGTCATCGGCCCGTTCGACCGGCGACACGGTGGCCACGGATGTCGGCTGCGTGGCACCACTCGGGTCCACCACGACGACCGAGGTCCCGAGCGTCGCGGTGCCGGCGCGCGCCTCCGCCTCCGCATCGGGTGTCGCGAACAGGAAGCGTGCTCCGGAATCGCCGAGGTGGTACTCGATCTCGCGCGATTTCAACAGCGGGTTCATCGGCACGACGGTGCCGCCGGCCAGCAGCACACCGTAGAAGTGCACCGGGAACGCCGGCACGTTCGCCATCATGAGGCCGACCCGATCGCCCGGCGCGAAGCCCTGCTCGCGCAGGAGTGCAGCCACCGCGCCGGCCCCGGCCAACAGGTCCCGATAGTCCAACACTGTCTCGTCGAGGCGCACGGCCGGCCGATCGGCCACGGTGGCGGCTGCGGCAACCAGGGAACTGGCGATGTTCATGGTGAGTCCTTCCTTCGTGGGGACGTTCGTTCAGGCCGTCACGGTCGCCGGCTCGGCGTCCGGCTCGGCGTCGATCTCCTGGCCCTTCGTCTCGCGCATGCCGAGCAGGCAGCCGGTGCTGACCAAGGCCAGGAAGGTCACGAAACCGGCCAGGCCGTTCGTGCCCCAGCGATCCAGCAGCGGATCGGCGACGATCAGCGGGATCGCGCCGCCAAGGACACCGGCGAGGTTGTAGGCCATGCCGGCGCCGGTGTAGCGGTAGCGCGCCTCGAACAGCTCGGGCAGGTAGGCCGCAGCCGGGCCGTACGGGATGCCGATCGCGAGCATCAGGACACCCATCGCCACCACGTAGGACACCACGCTGCCCGGCTGCATCACGGCGAACGCGATCGGACCCACGACGAGTCCCAGCAGCGTGCCCGTCAGCAGCACCTGACGACGCCCGAACCGGTCCGAGGCGATCGCCGAACCGATCACCGACAGGCACAGCACGAGCCCGGCGACGGCGTTGGCGAGCAACACGCTCGTGCGCTCCAGACCGAGACCGCCATCGGCGGCGGGCGTCCCGGCGAATCCGGGCAGGAAGACCACGGCGACGTAGAACGCACCGAGGCTCATCGACAGCATGCCGCCGCCGAGCAGGATCTGCCTCCACTGCTCGCGGATCGAGTCCGCGAACGGCAGCGAGGAGGTGGTCCTGGACTCGGTGACCTTCGTGAACGACGGCGTCTCGGCGATGTTCAGGCGCACCCACAGGCCGAGTGCCACGAGCAGGATGCTCACGAGGAACGGCACCCGCCAGCCCCAGCTCGTGAAGGCCTCATCGCTCATGAGCTTGGCCGTCAGCAGGAAGGTCAGGCTGGACAGGATCAGGCCGATGCCCGGGCCGAGCTGCGGGAACAGGCTGTAGCGGCCGCGGGTCTTCGCCGACGAGTACTCCGACGTCAGCAGCGCCGCGCCGGCCCACTCGCCACCGAGGGCCAGGCCCTGGAGCGCGCGCAGGAGCACGAGCAGCAGCGGCGCACCCGCACCGATCACCGCTGCGGTCGGCACGAGGCCGATCGCGAACGTCGCGAGGCCCATCATCAGCAGCGTCGTCACGAGCGTCTTCTTGCGCCCCAGCCGGTCACCGAAGTGGCCGAACAGGACCGCGCCGAAGGGCCGGAAGACGAAGGCGACGCCGAACGTCGCGACCGACGCCCACGTGGCGGCCGAGGCGCCCAGCGAGGGGAAGAACAGCGGCCCGAACACGAGCGCGGCGGCCGTGCCGTAGATCAGGAAGTCGTAGAACTCGATGCTCGTGCCGATGAGCGAGGCCGTGGCGACCCGCTTCATCGTCGGGGGTCGCTTGCGGGAGGTGGAAGTCATGAAGTGCCCTTGTGCCAGATCGCCCGCGCATTGTCGGCGAGCGATGAGTGTGATGTGTCGCCGATCACTATTCCGGCCGAGTACACCCCGATTCACCGGAGAATTGCACGAATCCTGCACCACCGACTTGTGGCTGGGCCATAACAGGTCGGTATCGTGGACGTCATGACCTCCGCCCCGGAATCGGCCGCCGATCCCCAGGTCCTGCGCATCGTGGACGGCGTGCTGGCCGGCCTCGAGACGACGATCGACCGCTCGGTGGAACGCACCTGGAGAGAGGTGCCCGCCTATCCGGCGAGCACGGATCCGAGCCTGCTCCCCGATCTGCGCACCCACACCCGTGCGGTCTTCGACGCGGTGTTGTCGACGATGCAGTTGGGTCGCCGGGCCACGCGTGAGGACTTCCGCATCTCGGTGGACCAGGCGCGCCACCGCGTTCGCCAGGGCGTCGCGCTGGCCGACTTCATGCAAGGGTTCCGCATCGGCCAGGAGACGCTGTGGGAGGACATCGTGGCAGTCGCGAAGGACGACCCCGGGACCCGCAGCGCTGCACTGGACCTGGCGATCCACGTCATGAACGTCATCGAGGTCGGCAGTTCGGTGGCGGCCGAGACCTACATGGCCGCCCAGCAGGCCGATCTGGCCGACGACGACCGCGCACGTCGAGATCTCCTGGAGGATCTGATCGCCGGCCGCGAGATCGTGCCCGGGCCGAAGGCCGACCTCGCCGCGCTCTCGGGACTCGCGACGAGCACGCCGATCGTCGCGATCGTCGCGGTCCCGGCCACCCCACTTCGTCCCGAACAGACCCTGCGTGACGCCCTGTCGACGATGCGTTCGACGGTCGGCACCGGGCAGCCGGGACTGGCGGTGCTCCGCCAGGACCACATCGTCGCGATCTCGCCGGTGGCGACCGACGAGACGGGAGTGCTGGCGGGCCTGGAGCGTGCCCATCGCAGCCTCACGGGCCGCGGAATCCACCTGGGCGTGGGGGTGAGCACCGTCCACGACGGACTCGCCGGCGTGCCCGCGGCGCACCACGAGGCCGTGCTCGCCCGCGAGAGCCTGGCCGGGGAATCGGGTATCCGGGCGCTGAGCGCGTTGGCGCCACTGGACTACCTCGTGTTGATCGACGACGAGACCGCGCACCGGCTGATCCGGCCCTCGTTGCGGTCCTTCATCGCCGAGGACCTGGCCGCCGGCGGCACCCAGATCGAGACGTTGCAGGTGTATGCCGCGTGCGACCTCAACGCCAAGACGGCCGCCGAGCGGCTCCACATCCACGTCAACACGGCCTACTACCGGCTCGAGCGGATCGCGAAGCGCACAGGCTGCGACCTGCGCAGCTTCTCCGACCTGCAGGACCTGCTGGTCGCGATCAGGTTGATGACCGCGACCAGCAGGTGAGAGCGCCGGGGGAACGCTCTCAGGCAGGGGGCGGCAGCACCAGCGCGTAGCCCCGCTTGGCCCAGTCGGAATCCTTCGCCTGCTGGATCGCCTTGACCTGCGTGTACTCGGCCAGCGCGTCCGGGCCGAGCTCGCGGCCGATGCCGCTCTGCTTGTAGCCGCCGAACGGGTTCATCGGGAAGCCCGCGTGCCAGTCGTTGACCCACACGGTGCCGGCCTCGAGCTGTTCGGCGATCGCCAGGGCGCGCTCGGGCGAGCCCCAGACTCCGGCCGAGAGTCCGTACTCGCTGTCGTTGGCGATCCGCACGGCCTCGGCGTCGTCCTCGTACGTGATGACGACCAGCACGGGACCGAAGACCTCCTCGCGGGCGATCCGCATGTCGTTCGTGACATCGGTGAAGATCACCGGCGCCACCCAGGCACCCCGACTGAACCGCTCGTCGTCGGGCAGAGTGCCGCGGTACGCGAGCGTCGCCCCTTCCTCCTCGGCGATCGCGAGGTAGCGCTCGACCCGCTTCTTCTGGTCGTGCGAGGCGACCGGCCCCATGTCCGACGCGGGATCCAGCGGATCACCGATGTGAACGTCGGCCACCCGGCGCACGAGGCGTTCGACGATCTCGTCCTTACGCGACGCCGGGACCAACAACCGGGTTCCCGACTCGCAGACCTGACCGGAGTACATCAGGAACGCGAAGATCGAACCGTCGATCGCCAGGTCCAGATCGGCGTCGTCGAGGATGATGTTCGGACCCTTGCCACCGAGTTCGAGCGTGACCTTCTTGAGGTTCTCGGCGGCGTTCCGCTGGACGGCCTTGCCGACCTCGGTCGAGCCCGTGAACCCGATCTTGCGGACGTCGGGATGGGCCGACAGCCGGTCGCCGACCGTCTCACCCGGACCCGTGATGATGTTGAGGACACCCGGCGGCAGGCCGGCCTCCTGGGCGGACTTCGCGAGCTCCAGCAGCGTCAACGGCGTGTTCTCGTCACACTTGAGCACGAACGTGTTGCCCGCGGCCAGCGCCGGTCCGAGCTTCCACCCCGCCAGCACGAGCGGGAAGTTGAACGGCACGATCCCGGCACACACGCCGATGGGCTCACGCCGGATGATCGAGCGGGAGTCCTCCGTCTCGGGCGCCAGCGGGTTCGAGACCTCCGGCTCGAAGCCACGCGCCATCGCGGCGAAGACCCGCAGGTTGGCGATGCCCAGGCCGATGTGGAACGCGCCGGCCGTGCGGACCGTGACGCCGTTCTCCCCCGTGGCCAACCGCGCGAGCACGGCAGCCTTGGCCTCCATGCTGTCGGCGATCCGGTCCAGGACGTCGGCACGCTCGCCCGGCGTCATGCGCCGCCACGTCCCCTCCTCGTGCGCGGCCTTCGCGGCGGCGACCGCCGCATCGGCATGTTCGACACCGCCGAAGGCCACGCGGGCAGTGACCTCGTCGGTCGCGGGCGAGCGGATCTCGTACTGCTCCGGCGCGTCGATCCAGTCGTCGTTGATGAACATCTTGTAGGTCGGAATCTCGGTCATGATGTCTCCAGATCAGGTGGTGGGTTGGGTGGATGGGCGGCCCGGGTTCAGGCCTGGCGGATCAGGTCGGCGGCCTTCTCGCCGATCATGATCGTGGGGGCGTTCGTGTTGCCGCGGACGACCGTCGGCATGACCGACGCATCGGCGACGCGCAGACCCTGGAGGCCGATGACGCGCAGCTCACTGTCGACGACGTGACCGATGCTGCACGTCGAGGTCGGGTGGTACAGCGTCTGGCCGACCCGGCGGGCGAAGGCCAGCAGCTCGTCGTCCGACGAACCCTCGGGCACGATCAGGTCTCCCGTGATGACCTGCTTCATCGAGGGCTGCGCCGCGATGTCGAGCGCGATACGCAGGCCGGCCACGATGCTCTGCCGGTCCTCCTCGGTGCTGAGGTAGTTGTGCTGGATTCGCGGCGCCACGGCCGGGTTGATCGAACGGAGCGTCAGAGTTCCGGTGCTCGTGGGCTTGAGCACGCACGGACCGGCTGCCAGACCCTGGACGCTCTGCGCCCCGAGACCTTCGTCGGCGAACAGGCACGGCGTGGAATGGAACTGCACGTCCGGACCGTCCAGGCCGACGCGGGTCTCGAAGAAACCGCCGGACTCGCCGATGTTCGACGTCAGCGGACCCCGGCCCTCGGTCTGCAGCAGCTCGACGTTCTCGGGGCTGACGGCCGTCATGAGGGTCTCGCGGTCGGTCTCGTAGTTGAGCATGACCATGTAGTGGTCCTGCAGCCGCTCGCCCACCGGCAGATCCGCCACGACCGGGATGTCGAAGGCCTCGAGCTGGGCGGCCGGTCCGACTCCCGACAACAGCAGCACGTGGGCCGAACCGTACGCACCGGCCGAGAGGATGACCTCGCGCTCGGCCGAGACCTGCTCGATCTGGCTGCCGCGGCTGATCTCGACCCCGGTGGCGCGCGTGCCGTCGAAGAGCACGCGGTGGACAAGTGCCTCGGTGATCACGGTCAGGTTCGGCCGCTCCATCACCGGGTGCAGGTAGGCGACCGCTGTGCTGCAGCGCATGCCGCCGCGTTGCGTGACCTGGAACCGGCCCACGCCGAGCTGGTCGGCCCCGTTGAAGTCCTCGTTGTAGGGGTGGCCGGCGGTGACCGCGGCGTCGACCCACGCGTCGCACAGCGGGTTCATCGAGCGGCTCTCCGAGACCGTGAGCGGTCCACCGGCGCCGTGGAAATCGTCGGCTCCCCGCTCGTTGTCCTCGGCGCGGCGGAAGTACGGCAGCACGTCCTCGTAGGACCAACCCTCGGCGCCGTCGGCGGCCCACTGGTCGTAGTCGGCCCGGTTGCCGCGGATGTAGATCATGGCGTTCATCGAGCTGCAGCCGCCGAGCATCTTGCCGCGCGGCAGGTAGGCGCGCCGCCCACCGAGTTCGGGTTCGGGTTCGGAGTCCAGGTCCCAGTCCCACTCGCTCTTGAACAGGGTGCCGAACGCGGCCGGGATGTGGATCTCGTCGGCGGTGTCTGCGGCACCGGCCTCGATCAGCGCGACCCGGACCTGCGGGTCCTCACTGAGCCGGGCCGCGAGTGCGCAACCGGCCGATCCGGCGCCGACGATGACATAGTCGTACATGGTTCCTCCCAAGGAGTGGTGCGGGGCTTGGCCTTGCCCCAACAGCGTGACCGTCGTCACACCCCGGGCGCGATGGGACAAGCCCACAGACTTCGGCGGCCGGTCCTGTGGCCGGGCGACAAACGGCTCATCCGGACAGAAGTCGCGCCGCCCCGAGAGGCCGCCGAAACTATTCGGACCTCAGCGCGTCATGAACTCCGCGTTACAGACGTCTTCCTAGATGTGAGCCATCTGACGCCTGGATCGAGCGGGGCCTCGGGCGACCTGCCGAACGAGGACGCGGCGCTCGTCGAACTCGTACGCGACGGCAACGAGGCGGCCTTCGCGCTCCTGTACGAACGCCACGAACCGATGGTGCGCCGGATTGCTCGCAGCATTTCGAACCCCAGCGACGTCGACGACGTGGTCTCCGAGTCGTTCGCCCGGACCCTCGCGGCCCTGCGCTCGGGAACGGGACCGACCCAGAGCTTCGCCGGCTATCTCTCGACGACAGTGCGCCGCACCTGGATCGACCGCTTGCGCCGCACCTCGCGGTACGTCAGTGTCGACGCCGCGGACCTGGAAACCGCGCTGATCGAGGACGACCAGTCCGAACGCATCGTGAAGGCCGAGGTCTTCCGCGAGGCCTTCGTGACACTGCAGCCACGCTGGCAGCGCGTGTTGTGGCTGTGCGAGGTCGAGCAGGTGTCCCACAGCGACGTCGGCGAACTCATGGACCTGAAGCCGAGCGCGGTCGCGGCGCTGGCCCTGCGGGCTCGTCGCGCCCTGCAGGACGCCTACCTGGAGCAACACGTCAGCACGGGTGGGAGCCCGGACTGCACGAACGTCCGCGCCATGCTGCCCGGTCACGTCAACGGCCGCGCGAGTGCTGGGGAGGCACGCGCGATCGAACTCCACCTGGCCACCTGCGCGGACTGCCGGGTCTGTCTGGCAGACCTGCGCGAGGCCCGGGTCAACCTGGGAGTCCTGCTGCTACCCGCAGCGGCGGCGTCCTGGGGCCTGGAGTCCTTCGCCGGAGCCGGAGCCGCCGCCACCTTGGGCGGCGCTCCGGCGACTGCCGGGTGGGCAGGCGCCCTGACGGCCAAGACCACGGCCCTCGTGGCGGGGGCACTGTCGGCCGCGGCCGTCGGCACGGTCATCGTCCTGGGTCCGGCCGGAACCGATCACACCGCGGCGGTGGCCGCCGATCCGGTGCGGTCCGCGAAGCTCGTGTCCAGACACGCGCCCACCCAGATTCGCACGCCGCAGGCCGAGTCTTCGGCGGAACGTCTGACGCCGCCCGGCCGTGCGCGGGCGACGCCCGACGTGACAGCCCCCACTCTCCGGCCCTCGACCGATCCACCTTCTCCCGAGGCACCCCGCACGACTGAACCCAGCGCGCCGCCGGGGACCACTCCCACCCCGGCGCCCAACCCGACGACCACACCGACACCCACACCGACACCGACACCGACACCCAATCGATCGCCCAGCCCGACGCCCACGACGGAGCCCGTACCGACGACGGAACCGGTGCCTCGCACGAACCCCCGCATCGCAGGCGTCGACGAATCGAAGTCACCCGGGGTGGAGCCTGGCGCCGGCTGACGATCTCGGTGGCCGATGCCGCCGACGGCGACACGATCGAGATGACAGCCATCGGCGGAGCCGGGTACTGCGTGACCGTGTGCGTGCCGGCCAGGCCTTCACGATCCTGGACGGTCCTCTGGATCGGCTCAGGGTCCGAGCGCACCGTGACCGCCGACATCCTGCCCTCGAGAGCCGTGACCGTCAGTGTCACTTTGAGGACGAGTGCCGAGGACGACGATCCGTCCGACAACACCGTGACCCGCACCATCGCCGCACCGGTCAGCTGACCTGGCCACGTGACGATGTCGGCGCTGTTCAGGCCGCGATCGTGTCTTCGCTGTGACACGCTGACCTCATGGCTCTCGGCGCGCGACAGTGGAGCGCGACAGTGGCACTCACCCTCGCCCTCTCCTTGATGGCCGGACCCGGTCATGCCTCGACACCGGAGTCGGAGCCGACGACACCCGCCACCCCGACCACGACGACTCCACCGCCACCGGGCGAGCCCGTGCCGAGCGACCAGACCCTCGAGCTCGCGCCCACGGTCGACACCGCACCGACTGGTGTGCCCACGTCCGCGACGAGCGAAGCGCCACGATCGGCACCCCCGAGGTCGACCGCTCAGGAAGCCGCGAAACCGGCTCAGCCCAGCCAGGTCACGGCGTCGAAGGTGACGGTGTCGCGAGCCGCCGGGACCACGATGCCCCAGGAACCAGCCCGCGGCTCCGTGACCGTGATGACCGACGGCGCGCCCGCCGCCCACACCAAAGTCGTGGTGACCGTGAAGGGTCCGCGCACGAAGTCGGTCACCGTCACCACGAATGCCGCAGGCAAGGCGAACTACGCGGTGCGGGGGCTGAGTGCCGGGCGCTACGCCGTGACCGCGACCGTCAGGCCGACGAGCCGATTCGCTGCCTCGACCGCCGGCCCGCTGGCGATCACCGTGCAGGCCGGCCGCTGGGTCAGCCTGCTGGTCAACAGCGGATTCGGCACCAAGGTGTTCACGCGCGAGAACCTCTGGCTCCGCGGACGCGTCCTGACCACTCGCGGCAATCCGCACGCGCGGGCGAAGGTGACGATCTACCGCGACACCAAGAAAGGTCGCACCAAGGTCGCAACGGTGCGGACGTCCTCGACCGGCTGGTACAGCTGGTCACCGAGGGACGCCAAGCCCGGACGGTATCGCGCCCACGTGAGTTCGGCGAGGTACTCGGCGAAGGTCACTGTCAAACGCAGCACCGGTAGGCGCACCCTCGCCTCACGCGAGCAGTCGATGGCCTTCCTGCTGGGTGCCCGTATGGGCAGCGTCCACTCCTCGGGCTCGATCACGTGGCGGGAGTTCTCGAAGGCGACGCTCGTCCAGCGCGGCACCCGCACATGGGTGGTGCGCCAACCGGCCCTCGCCGAGCTGCGCTCACGCGGCGGACCGGCGGGTTCGCTCGGCGCTCCCACCGGCGACGTCCGCTGCGGACTCCCCGAGGGCGGGTGCCTGCAACAGTTCCGCACCGGCGCGGTCTACGTGAACAAGAAGGCCAAGCACCCGGTCACCTCGGCGGTGTCCTCCAAGCTCGGCGCCGCGGACCTGCTGGCCGTCGCGCGATCGCAGGTGGGCTACCGCGAGCCGAAGCCACGCAAGAGCAAGTACAACAAGTGGATCAAGCGCACCGGCCCGTACGACCCGTGGTGCGGCTACTTCGTCTCGTGGCTGGCGCACGCCGGCGGAAAGCCCGGGTCGATCATCAAGGCGAAGTCGTTCGGTGCGCTGCTCACCGCCGAACGCAAGCGGGGACGGACGTCGAAGACGGCCAAGGTCGGGCGACTGGCCTACGTCGGCTACTTCAGCAAGGGCACCGCGTCCCACGTCGGGATCGTCACGAAGGTCGAGGGAGACCACGTGTGGACGATCGAGGGCAACGTGTCGGCCGGTGGCGGGATGAAGCACCCGCGCGGGGTCCACGTCGTCAAGCGACACAAGTCGAGCGTCGTCTTCTACGCCGATCCCCGGTACTGAGCCGCCACGAACCGACCCTCGACCGGTCAGTCCAGCCGATCGGCCAGTTCGCGGGCCGCGCGCACGAGACTCGCGTTGTCCGGCGCGCGCCGGCCATCGGGCAACTCGAGGGTGTCCTCCAGGCCGATCCGGGTCTGAAGTCCGAGCCGCAGGGCATGGCGCACCGCTGACCAGGCCGAGTCGCCTTCGCCGTGCAGCAGGACCTGCACGTCGGTGTCGACCGACCGCACTCCCCCGACCATCGCCTGGGCGAGCGCGACGACATCACGCCCGCCGATCCCGTCCGGCAGTTCGATCAGGACCCGGCGAACCTCGTCACGCAGGGGTGAGGACAGCCAGCCGCTCAGGTCCTCCATCGACCACAACCCGGCCTCGATCCCGATCCCCCGTTCGAGTAGGGCCTCGACGACGGCGAGCGATCCCTCCTCGTGCCAGTTGACCGACGCGACGTCGGGCAGCACGCTCCACGCCTCGATCGCCGCGACCCGGGCCCGAGGATCGGGCAGGGCCCAGGCACCGGTGGTCACGCTGATCCGCACGGCCGGAGCGGCGACCCGTGCCGCGGTGATGACGGCGTCGACGCTGTCGGGATCGAGCGTGTCCAGACCGTCGTCGTCCTTCGCGTGCACATGCACCGCGTCGGCGCCCGCGCGGGTCACGGCGCGGACGTCCTCGGCGATCTGCTCCGGAGTGACGGGCAGTGCGGGATGGACGGCCGGAGGGCGCGCTCCATTGAGACAGGCCTGGATCAGGATCGGCCCGTCCATGGCGTCAAAGTCCGGGGAACCAGAGCGCGATCTCGCGCGCGGAGGACTCCTCTGAATCAGAGGCATGGACCAGGTTCTCGCGATTCGACAGCGAGAAGTCGCCACGGATCGTCCCGGGAAGAGCCTTGCGGCCGTCGGTGGCGCCGTTGAGCAGGCGCACGACCTCGATCGCCTCGTCCCCCTCGAGCACGAGGGACACGAGCGGACCCGACGTCGCGAAGTCCCGCAACGGCGGGTACCACGGCTGCTCGACATGTTCGGCGTAGTGCGCATCGGCCATGGCCGCGTCGATCGTGCGATGCTCCATCGCGACGATCCGCAGTCCCTTGGCTTCGTACCGCGACACCACGGCCCCCAAGAGGCCCCGAGCCACGGCATCGGGTTTGATGAGGACAAGCGTGCGCTGCGTCATATGCACAAC
The DNA here is from genome assembly GCA_964473845.1 of uncultured Aeromicrobium sp. Classification (GTDB taxonomy): domain Bacteria; phylum Actinomycetota; class Actinomycetes; order Propionibacteriales; family Nocardioidaceae; genus Aeromicrobium. The sequence continues at coordinate 5,956 of CAYYQO010000007.1, read as the reverse complement.
CTATCCTCCGCGCCCGTCAAGGAGTTCCCATGGTCGACAGCACGAACCCCGCCCCCGCCACGTGGTGGCGCGATGCCGTGATCTACCAGATCTATCCGCGGTCCTGGGCCGACGCGAACGGCGACGGCATCGGCGACCTGCCGGGCATCACCTCGCACCTCGATCACCTCGTGGCGCTGGGTGTCGACGCGATCTGGCTCTCGCCGTTCTACACCAGTCCGCAGAACGATGCCGGCTACGACGTGGCCGACTACCGCGACGTCGATCCCCTGTTCGGCACGCTGGGCGACTTCGACGAACTGGCCACCCAGGCCCACGAACGGGGCCTGCGCGTCATCGTCGACCTGGTGCCCAACCACTCCTCCAGCGAACACCCGTGGTTCCAGGCAGCACTGGACGCCGAGCCCGGCAGCCCCGAGCGCGCTCGCTACATCTTCCGCGAAGGGCGTGGCGAGAACGGCGACCTCCCGCCCAACAACTGGCAGAGCAACTTCGGCGGGCCGGCATGGACGCGGACCCAGAACCCCGACGGGTCGCCCGGCGAGTGGTACCTGCACCTGTTCGACCCGACGCAGCCCGACTTCGACTGGACCAACCCCGAGATCGAGGAGGAGTTCCGCTCCGTCCTGCGATTCTGGCTCGACCGCGGCGTCGACGGCTTCCGGATCGACGTGGCCCACGGGCTGCGCAAGGCCGAGGGTCTGCCCGATGCGCCCGAGAGCTACGACCTCGCGACCGATCCCACCGCGCTGCAGCCGATGTGGGACAAGCCCGAGGTGCACGAGATCTACCGTGACTGGCGACGCGTGGTCGACGAGTACCGGATCGAGGGTCAGGACGCCGACCGGATCCTGGTCGCCGAGGCATGGGTCATCCCCGACCAGGCACTCGCCCGCTACGTGCGTCCCGACGAGCTGCACCAGTCGTTCAACTTCGCCCACCTGATGGCACCCTGGAACGCTGCGGCCCAACGCGACTCGATCACCGCTGCCCTCGCTGCGACGGCCGCGGTCGGCGCACCCCAGACGTGGGTACTGTCGAACCACGACGTGCCTCGTCACGCGACCCGCCTGGCCTACGATCTCGATCACGCCAAGCGCGTGCGCGGCATCGGGCCCGACGATCCACAGCCCGACGGGCGCCTGGGCCTGCGCCGGGCTCGCGCCGCCACCAGCGTGATGCTGGCCCTGCCCGGTTCGGCCTATCTGTACCAGGGCGAGGAGCTGGGTCTGCCCGATGCGACGACGCTCCCCCGTGAGGTCCGTCAGGACCCGACCTTCACGCGCACCGGCGGCGAGGACGTCGGCCGCGACGGGTGCCGCGTCCCCGTGCCATGGCATGCCGATCAGCCCGCCTTCGGCTTCAGTCCGACCGGCGAGAGCTGGTTGCCCCAGCCCGAGGTCTACGGCGATCTGGCCCCCAATCGCCAGGACGGCGTCGCGGGCAGCACGCTGGAGCTCTACCGCCGGTTGCTCACGGTGCGCCGCAAGTACGCGCTGGGCCTGGGCGAGCTGCACTGGAACGAGCTGGGCGACGACGTACTGGCGTTCACGATCGCGGGCGAGGGCGGTCGACGCGTCCAGGTGATCACCAATTTCGGCCCCGCCCCGATCGATCTGCCGCACGGTGAACTGCTGGTGGCGAGCGATTCCCTGAACGACCACAAGCTGCCCTCGGACACCACGGTCTGGGTTTCGCCCGGCTGAGTCGCGCGGTCGCAGTTGCAACATCCGCTCATCAGCTCTAGCGTCATGTGAGCGGCGTCACACTGCGCCGCCGACTCTCGGGGGGAAGGTCGGGTGATGGCACGTGGCACGGCGCACGACTCCACTTCGTCGCACTCTCGGACTGGCGGCAGCAACGACACTGGTCATTTCGTTGGCCGCGTGCGGCGGAGGTGACGACGGAGGCACTCCGACGATCAACCTCTTCGGCGGCGCGTCGGCCTCCGGGTTCGACGAGATCATCGCCGACTGCAACGAGGAAGCCAACGGCGCGTATCGCATCGTCGGCAAACTGGTGCCCAGCGACGCCGACGGCCAGCGCGAACAGATGGTTCGCCGGCTCGCCGCCGGCGACAAGGGCATGGACCTGATCGGCATGGACGTCGTCTGGACGGCCGAGTTCGCCGAGGCCGGCTGGATCCTGCCGCTGACGCCTGAGCAGACCGCCGAGGCGTCCAAGGACACGCTCGAGGTCCCGCTCGAGACCGCCACCTGGGACGACCAGCTGTATGCGATCCCGAAGCACACGAACGCCCAGATTCTCTGGTATCGCAAGTCCCTCGTCGACAAGGTCGGCAACGGCGAACCTCCGAAGACCTGGGACGAGATGTTCGACATGGCCGAGCAGCTCAAGGCCGAGGGCGATCCGTACGAGATCGGCTTCACCGGCGCCCGGTACGAGGGTCTCGTGGTCGGCTTCAACACGATCCTCTCCTCGTACGGCGGCACGATCGTCAACGAGGACAGCACCGAGACCACGATCGACGACAAGACCGTGGATGCGCTCGCCCTGCTGAACAAACTGGCGACTTCGGGGCTGGCCAGCAAGTCGCTCTCGAACTCGCAGGAACCCGAGGTCTTCGCCCAACTCCAGAACGGAGCCTCGGCTTTCAGCCTGAACTGGCCCTACGTCCTGAGCGCGATGCGGGGCGCGAACCCCGAGATCGCCGACGACCTCGGCTTCGCCCGCTTCCCCGCCACGATCGAGGGCGAGGAGTCCCGCGTCACCGTCGGCGGCATGAACTTCGCGATCAGCAAGTTCAGTGAGCACCCGGACGAGGCGTTCGACGCCGCGATCTGCCTGCGCTCTGCCAAGCACCAGTTGTCGCACGCCCTGCAGGCCGGCGAGCCGCCGGTCAACACCACGGTGTTCGACGAGCCCGAGTTCCAGGAGGCCTACCCGCAGGGCGACCTGCTGCGCGAGTCCCTGGAAGCGGCCAGTTCACGGCCGATCTCGCCGGTCTACCAGAACATCTCGTCGATCATCTCGTCGACGCTCTCGCCGCCTTCGCAGATCGAACCCGAGGAGACCGCGGACGAGTTGGACAGCGCCATTACCGACGCGATCGAGGGGAAGGGGATCTTGCCATGACGACCAGCGCTCCCGTGGACGAGGACAAGGCGGTCGAGATCGCGCGGCAGCGACACAGTGAGGGCAAGCGCGCCGAGCGGCGACTGGGGCTCATGCTGGTCGGGCCCGCCGTCATCCTGATGCTGCTGGTCACGGCGTACCCCATCGCCTACGCCGTGTGGCTGTCGCTGTTCCGCGCCGACATGCGCACCCCCGACCAGAACGAGTTCGTCGGGCTGGACAACTACATCACCGTCCTGTCGAGCGGCATCTGGTGGCAGGCCTTCTGGTTCACCCTGCTGCTGACCGTCGTCAGCGTGGTCTTCGAGCTGATCCTCGGCATGGCGCTCGCGATCGTGATGCACCGGACGATCGTCGGTCGCGGCCTGGTGCGCACGTCCGCGCTGGTCCCCTACGCGATCGTCACCGTGGTCGCCGCCTTCAGCTGGCGGTTCGCCTGGAGCCAGAGCATGGGCTGGCTGGCCGGCGACAGCGCACCGTTGACCGGCCAGTGGAGTTCCTTCTGGATCATCGTGCTGGCCGAGGTCTGGAAGACCATCCCGTTCATGGCGCTGCTGTTGATGGCGGGCCTGGCCCTGGTGCCCGAGGACCTGCTCAAGGCCGCCTCGATCGACGGCGCCACCGCCTGGCAACGGTTCTGGAAGATCACCGTTCCCCTGATCAAACCGTCGATCATGGTCGCGGTGCTGTTCCGCACGATGGACGCCTTCCGCATCTTCGACAACATCTACGTGTTGACCAACGGCGCGAACGACACGTCGAGCGTCTCGATCATCGCGTACAACAACCTCATCAAGGGGCTGAACCTAGGCATCGGCTCAGCGATGTCGGTCCTGATCTTCATCACCATCGCGATCATCGCCTTCATCTTCATCAAGGTGTTCGGCGCGGCGGCACCCGGCAACGATGAAGGGAGGCGATGACCATGGCGACCACCGTCGACACGCCGAAGCAGAAGGCGATCTGGTGGGGCATCAACATCCTCGTCCTGTTCTATGCGTTCGTCCCGGTCGTGTGGATCGTCTCGCTGTCGATCAAGCCCGATGCGATCCTCAACGACGGACGGTTCTTCCCCAGCCAGCTCACCGGTGAGCACTACCAGGCGATCTTCAAGAACGACGACTTCACCCGCGCGCTGATCAACTCGATCGGCATCTGCCTGATCTCGACGTTCATCGCGATCGTCGTGGGCACCATGGCGGCCTACGCGGTGGCCCGGTTGGACTTTCCGGGCAAGAAGTTCGTGGTCGGCGCGTCGCTCATGATCGCGATGTTCCCGCAGATCGCCCTCGTCACGCCGTTGTTCAAGATCCTGACCGGGATCGGCCTGTTCGACACGTGGCTCGGCCTGATCATCCCGTACATCACGTTCGCCCTGCCGTTGGCGATCTACACCCTCAGCGCCTTCTTCCGCGAGATCCCCTGGGAGCTGGAGAAGGCCGCCAAGATGGACGGCGCCACCCCGTACCAGGCGTTCCGCAAGGTGATCGCGCCCCTGGCGATGCCGGGCGTCTTCACGACCGCGATCTTGGTCTTCATCTCCTGCTGGAACGACTTCCTCTTCGCCATTTCGCTGACCTCCAGCGAACGCTCCCGCACCGTGCCGGCGGCCCTGAGTTACTTCACCGGCGCCACGACGTTCGAGAAACCCACCCAGTCGATCGCCGCGGCCGCGGTGGTCATCACCATCCCGATCGTCATCTTCGTCCTGTTCTTCCAGCGCCGGATCGTTGCCGGCCTCACCAGCGGCGCCGTCAAGGGCTGACTCCTCCGTTTCAGAAGGGAACATCATGGCTGAAATCGTTCTGGACCACGTGGTCAAGCGGTACCCCGACGGAGCCCTCGCGGTCGAGGACTTCAACCTGACGATCGCCGATGGCGAGTTCATCATCCTGGTGGGCCCGTCGGGTTGCGGGAAGTCGACGACGCTGAACATGATCGCCGGCCTGGAGGACATCACGACTGGCGACCTCAAGATCGACGGGACCGTCGTCAACGACAAGGCTCCGAAGGACCGCGACATCGCCATGGTGTTCCAGTCCTATGCCCTGTACCCCCACATGACGGTCTACCAGAACATGGCGTTCCCGTTGACCCTCGCGGGAGTCGACAAGGCCACGATCGAGCAGAAGGTGCACGAGGCCGCGTCGATGCTCGAACTCGAGCAGCACCTGGACCGCCGGCCGGCGAACCTGTCCGGTGGCCAGCGCCAGCGCGTCGCGATGGGCCGCGCGATCGTCCGTAGCCCCAAGGCCTTCCTGATGGACGAGCCGCTGTCGAACCTGGACGCCAAGCTGCGCGTCCAGATGCGCACGCAGGTGGCTCGCATCCAGAAGACCCTGGGCACGACGACCGTGTACGTGACCCACGACCAGACCGAGGCCATGACACTGGGCGACCGGGTCGTCGTGATGCGCGCGGGCAAGATCCAGCAGGTGGGTTCGCCGACCGATCTGTACGACCACCCGAACAACCTGTTCGTCGCCGGCTTCATCGGCAGCCCGTCGATGAACTTCCTGCCCGCCACGATCGAGGGCGAGACGCTGTCGACCACGATCGGCGACCTGCCGATCCCCGAGCCGGCCCGCGAGGCGCTGCGCTCGGGCAGCGCGAGTCGCGACGTGATCGTCGGCATCCGTCCCGAGCACTTCGAGGACGCCGCACTGGTCGGCTCCGACACGGTGGGCGCCCGGGTCAACGTCACGGTCGACCTCGTCGAGCAGATGGGTTCGGACGTGTACGCCTACTTCACGGTGCAGGGTGGCGCCGCCAGCGCCGATCTGGAGGATCTCGCGAAGGATTCAGGCCAGGACATGACCGGCGAGGGCACCCAGGTGAACGCCCGGCTCAGCGCCGAGTC
>CAYYQO010000006.1:35665-39487 GCA_964473845.1 uncultured Aeromicrobium sp. | reverse complement strand
ATGGAGACCGGCTACCAGCGCGGCCGGATCCAGGACGAGTCGATGCTCTACGAGCACAAGAAGCACGACGGCTCGTTGCCGATCATCGGGGTCAACACCTTCCGCAACCCGCACGGCGACGAGGTGGCGGGCAAGCTCGAGTTGGCGCGCGCGACCGAGGACGAGAAGCAGTCCCAGTTGCAGCGCTTGCGCGACTTCCAGCAGTCACACCGCGAACCGGCCGAGGCCGCCCTCGCACGGTTGAAGGAGGCGGCCACGACCCACGAGAACGTCTTCGCGGTGCTGATGGACGCCGCCCGGGTCTGCTCGCTGCAGCAGATCACCGAGGCGTTCTTCGAGGTCGGCGGCCAGTACCGCCGCAACGTGTAGGCGTGCCGGGTCAGGCCGACCCGGCGCCCACGGGCTCGGGCGTCGCGGTGGTCGACGCGACTCGCTGGCGAGGGACGAACAGCGCGACGATCGCGCCGGCGAACGCTGCCGCCGCTCCGACGATGAAGCACAGCGTGAAGGCGGACTCGGACGGGATCTGGACCCCGGGAGCCAGCTCCGTCATCCGGCTCGTCATGAGGGCCGCCATGACGGCGCCCGCGATCGTGGTGCCGACCGAACGCATGAGTCCGTTGACGCCCACGCTCGATCCGGCCTCCGCCTCGGGAACGTTGTCCAAGATCAGCGACGGCATGGCCGCGTAGCCGATACCCACACCGGCCGAGGCGATGCAGGACGCGACCATGAGCTGCCACGGGGCGTTCATCAGGAACAGGGCGACGAGGTAACCGCCGCCGATGACCGCCGCGCCGATCGCCAAGGTGATGCGCGCGCCCTGGCGGTTGATGAGTCGGCTCGAGACCGGTGCGAACAGCATCATCATGAGCCCGCCGGGAGCCATCCACAGGCCGGCCGCCAGGACCGACTGGCCCATGCCGAACCCGGTCGACGTCGGCATCTCGAGGAGCTGCGGGACGACGATGACCTGGGCCATCATGCCGAAGCCGATCAACAGCGCGGCCAGGTTCGTGAACAGCACGGGACGGCGGGCCGAGGTACGCAGGTCGACGAGCGGATCGCGGTGGCGCAATTGGTGCCAGCCCCAGGCGAGCAGGACGATGAGGCCGAAGGTGATCGAGCCGGTCGTGCGGCCGTCGGACCAGCCCCAGACCGAGCCCTTCGAGACGCCGATGAGCGCGGAGGACAGGCCGATCGCCAGGCCGACGATGCCCACGATGTCGATGTGGCCGGGGTGCGCGTCGTGCACGTTCGGCACGAGGAACAGGGTCAGCGCGCCCACCACGATCGCGAATCCGCTCGACACCCAGAACAGGGCGTGCCAGTCCCACTGGTCCGCGATCCACGCAGAGAGCGGCAGTCCGAGGGCGCCGCCGACGCCGAGCGTGGCGCTGACCGCGGCGATCGCCCCGGCGCGCAGGTGCGGGGGAGCGATCTCGCGGACCAGGCTGATCGCCACCGGGATGTAGCCCATCGCGACACCCTGCAGCGCGCGGCCGATCAACACCGGCAGGAGCGTGCTGGAGACGGCGACGACGAGGGAGCCGGCGATCAGGATGCCGGCCGACACGACCAGAACCTGCTTCTTGCCGTACATGTCGGCGAGGCGGCCCGACACCGGCATGGTCACGGCGGCGGCGAGCAGGGTCGCGGTGACGACCCACGAGGTGCTGCCTGCATCGCTGTTCAGCAGCTCGGGCAGTTCGCTCTGGATCGGGATGACGAGTGATTGCATCAGGGCGCCCGACAGGCTGCCGAAGCACAGGACGGCGATGACGATCGCGGGGGAGATCTGGCGAGTGGGCAACGGAGTTTCCTCAGAACTGGATGTGTATCGTACACATGAACTAGATGTGTACGATACACACGAGAACTCTGCTGCTTCCACTTCTGGAGTTGTGATGCGCGTCACCCGAAAGTCCCTGCGCTCGCCCGAACTGCGCATGGCCGGTCTCGTCACGCGTTTCGAGCGCCATCGCCGGGTGATCGAGCAGGAGGCCCAACTGGGGGCGGCCGACCAGCGCTTGCTGTGGATGTTCTCCGACGAGGAGCCGCGCACGCTGCGTGAGATCGCCGTGGCGCTGAGGCTGGAGCAGTCGACCGTGAACCGGCAGGTCAACGCGGCCCGCAAGGCGGGCTTGCTCGAGCGGACTCGTGAGCCGGGCCAGGCCGCCGCGCTCTATCGCGCCACGCCGGAGGGGCTCGAGCGCTTCCACCACGACCTCGACCGCGCGATCGAGGTCTTCGGCCTCGGCCTCGCCGCCGTCGACCCGGCCGAGCGCGACGCCCTGCTGCGAAACTTCGAGGCCTTCGTCGACGCCTTCGGAGACGCACTCGGCCACTGACGCCCCGGCGCCCCGCGCCTGCCCTTCGCCCGCCTTTCGCCCGCCTTTCGCCCGCCCGCCCCGTCCCCTCCACTTTTGGTACGAGATCCACCTTCGGCGCGTGAGAAAGCGTCGATCCCGTACCAAAAGTGGCAAGGGGGGCGCGGCGGGACGGGGGGTCACACGCCGGCCAGGACCTCCTGTTCGAGCCGTGCGTAGCTGGTCTCCATGCCGTCGACCATGCCGGTGGCCAGAATCTGGTCGCGCAGTTCCAGGTTCGGGTAGGTGATCAGTAGGGACAGCAGGGTTCCGCCCTCGACCGACGTCAACGTCATCTCGTTGAGCGTGCTGGGTCCATCGGTTCCGAGCATGCGCTCGGTCGTGACCTGGCGGAACGGTGGGGTGGCCTCGACCAGTTCGCCGGTGAAGCCGAAGCGACCCTCGCCGTCGACCTGCGCCCATTCGTAGGTGTAGGTGCCGCCGACCTCACTGGCCAGTTCGCACACGGGCATGGTCCAGCCATCGGGGCCGAGCAGCCACTTCTGGACGAGGTCGGGCTCGGCATGGGCGCGCCACACCTGGTCGACCGTGCCGCGGATGATCCGGCTGACCCGCACGTGCGTGTCGTCGAGCAGCTGCGCGGCGGTTGCGGACTCGGCGGCGAACGTCGCCAGGTCGGCCAGCACAGCGTCCATCTGGCCCATGGCGGACTTCATGCCCTCTTCCATGCCCTGGGCGATCAACTGCTCGAGATCCTCCAGGGAGTTGAACCACGTCGTGGTGCTGACACGCGAACCTTCGTCGGTCGGCTCGAAGTTGAACGACATGCGCATCGTCGGCATGTCGAGGTTGGGGACGCCGGGCGCGGTGGCGAAGCCGTCCTCGACCTCGAAGGACTTGCCTTCGTTGACGTCGAGGAAGTTCCAGAACCCGGCACTCTTCTCGCCGTCGGGGCCGGTCATGACGTAGTGGGACTGGCCGCCGGCGGCCATGTCGTGACGGGTGAACGTGGCCGGCCACTCCTCGGGACCCCAGAACCGCTCGAGCAGGCGAGGATCGGCGTAGGCGTCCCACAGGCGGCGGACGGGGACGGGGAAGTCGGCGACCACGGTCATGGTCAGGGTGTCGGTGTCCTTCGTGACGGATGTGATGGGCATGATGCTGCCTTTCAAGTGGTGGTGTTGGGGTCTTCGGCCAGCAGGGCGTCGAGGCGCTCGACCCGCGAGCGCCACACCTGCTCGAGTTCGTCGAGCAACTGCTGCGCCCGGCCGATCGTCTCGGGATTGCCACGGACCAGTCGTTCGCGACCGCGTTGGTGTTTCGTCACGAGCCCGGCCCCTTCCAGGACGGCCACGTGCTTTTGCACCGCGGCGAACGACATGTCGTAGGCGTCGGCCAGTCGGGAGACCGACTCCTCACCCACGAGGGTGCGGCGGACGATGTCGCGACGGGTCGCGTCGGCGAGGGCCCGGAAGATCCGGTCGACCTCGTC
>CAYYQO010000006.1:10654-35565 GCA_964473845.1 uncultured Aeromicrobium sp. | reverse complement strand
TCGAACACGGTGATCGCCTCGGCATCGCGGCGGCCCCGAACGCCGCCCGTGAGCACGCGCCACAGTTCCGTGACGGGGAAGTCGGCCGGCATGGCCTGGATCTCGCCCTCGATCCGGGTCTGAGGCTCGAACTCGACGAAGACGTCGGAGCGCCCCAGGATCGCCGGGTCGAGTTCGGTCTTGCCCGGGCAGTCGCCACCGATCGCGTTCACGTGGACGCCGGGCGCCACCATGTCGTCGGTCAGGACGACCGCGCGCTGCTTGTCGGCCGTGCAGGTCGTGATGACGTCGGCCCCCCGGACGGCGTCGGCGGCGCTCGTGGCGATGTACACCTCGAACCCGAGAGGCTCGACGTTGCGGACGAACTTGGCCATCGCGTCGGGATCGACGTCCCACACCCGCAAGGACGAGATGCCGAGCGCCGCCCGGAAGCCCAGCGCCTGGAATTCGGACTGGGAGCCGGTGCCGATCATCGCCATGACACGGGAGTCCGGTCGGGCGAGGTGACGTGCCGCCAGGGCCGAGGTCGCGGCGGTGCGCAGAGCGGTCAGCAGCGTCATCTCGGCGACGAAGGTCGGATACCCCGAGTGGACGTCGGCCAGGACACCGAAGGCGGTCACGGTCTGGAACCCACGCGCGGGGTTCGAGGGATGGCCGTTGACGTACTTGAACGCGTATCGGATTCCGTCGCTGGTCGGCATGAGCTCGATGACGCCGGCAGGGGAGTGGGAGGCGACCCTGGCGGTCTTGTCGAAGTCGGGCCAGCGCCGAAAATCCTCCGCGATCGATGCCGTCATGCCGGCGATGATCGGCTCGGCGCCGTGCGTGCGAATCCATCGGACGGTGCCGGCCACGTCGAGAAACGGAACAGAGATCATGTCATCAACGCTACGCACGGGCCTGAACGCAATCAATCGTCATTTCTTGCGTTAATGAGTGTGAAAGCCTGCGTATTGACCGGGTTTGGACAACAAATCGTTGTCATCGAGACCACGGAACATTCTACTGGGCGGTAGAACGCGAGACATGACTGCCATTGCAGGGCTAATCTGTCCCGGTGACCGACGACGAGTTGAGCCTGCTGCCGGATCGGCTCGGACTGCCGCGAGGCCGGGCAGCCCTGCCCGAGTCCGAGGTCGGCGCGTCGCAGCGCGGGCGGATCATGCAGGCCGTCTCCGACGAGGCCGCCGAGGTCGGCTACGCGCGGATGACGGTGGCCGGCATCACTCGTCGCGCGCGAGTCTCGCGAACGACGTTCTACCAGTGGTTCGCCGACAAGGAGGAGTCGTTCGCGGCGGCGCACCTGTCGATCAGCGATCAGTTGATCGCCCTCATCCGTGAACGCGCCGCCACCATCCCCGACGCTGCGTGGCGCGAACGGATCGAGTTGGGAGTGCAGGCCACGATCGACAGCCTCGAGGCGATGCCGTCCTATGCGCGCAGTTTCGTCGTCGAGGTGCACGGTGCGGGGGAGCGGATCCTGCGCCAGCGGGACTGGGTGGTCGAACGGCATTCGCGCAGCCTCTCGCGGGTCGCCCGGCTCGCCCTCGAGGCTGGTGAGACGGTCCGTGAGCCCTCGGACCACGAGGTCATCGGCGCTATCGGTGCCACCGAGGAACTGCTCAGCCGGCAGATCCGCCGGACCTCACCGGGACAGGCCCTCTCACTCGGGCCGGTCCTCCAGCCGGTCGTGGCCATTCAGACGGCGATTCTGCGACCTGATGTGTGACGATTCATCCTGAAAAGACAGGGTGTTTGGCAGTCGTAAATCACAATTGCCGAAAATCGCGCGCGCTTGTGTACCGATCATGTACTTTTGTCCTGCGGCACCTCGTTCCCACACCCCGAGGCGGCCGGGAGGGAGAGTTCGGTCCCCCAGCCGAACCCTTGTCAGTGAAGAGTGGTGCCCCCGTAACCCCCCAAGACGGGGGCGCCACTCCACTCCCTCGGTGAAGAGCCGGATGGCTCCCCCCCTGATACCCACGCCGATCGAGATCGTGTGATCTCTGACATACGGTGGCCCCATGACCAGACCTGCGGTGCGGCGGCGCGTGACGGTGGTCCGCGATGGCCGGGCTGTCCGCCGCGAGGACCGGCTCACCGGCGAGGAACCGCTCGAGATCCGGGTGAATGGCCGAGCGCTCGCCGTCACGATGCGCACGCCCGGCCACGACGTCGAACTGGCGCTGGGGTTCCTCGTGTCCGAAGGTGTCGTCACGCGCCGAGACCAGGTGCGCACGGCCCGCTATTGTGCCGGTGCCACGCAGGACGGGGTCAACACGTACAACGTGCTCGATGTGCAGCTCGGCGACGATGCCCGGCTCGACCGGCTGCTGCTCGATCGTCACGGCTACACCTCGTCGTCGTGCGGCGTGTGCGGCAAGACCAGCATCGATGCGGTGACCACGACGTCGGCGTTCGACGTCGCAGGTGACCCGTTGCGCGTCTCGTCCTCGTTGCTGAGTGCGCTGCCGGACCGGTTGCGCGCGGCACAGTCTGTGTTCGACCAGACCGGGGGGCTGCATGCCGCCGGCCTGTTCGACGGCCGTACGGGCGAGGCCCTGGTCGTACGCGAGGACGTCGGACGGCACAACGCCGTGGACAAGGTCATCGGATGGTCCCTGGACCACGAGAAGCTGCCGCTGGCCGGCTGCGTCCTGATGGTCTCCGGGCGTGCCGGATTCGAACTCGTCCAGAAGGCGTCGATGGGCGGGGTGCCGCTGCTGGCGGCGGTGTCGGCGCCCTCGTCACTGGCCGTCGACCTCGGAGAGCAGGCGGGGCTGACCGTCGTCGGGTTCCTGCGTGGCGAGTCCATGGTGATCTACTCACGACCCGACCGGGTGGAGGTGCGCTGATGGCGAAGCGAGTGGTCGACGACCCGAACGATGACCGGATCGAGGTCACGGAGCCGAAGGGATGGGCTGCGGGCCTGCCGGGGGTCCTGCATGCCGTGGGTCCGGCGTTGCGCGGCATGGGAGTCGCCCGCACGGCGAAGCTGTTCTCGTCGCTGAACCAGAAGGACGGCTTCGACTGCATGAGTTGTGCGTGGCCGGACCCCAGCCACCGGCACACGGCGGAGTTCTGCGAGAACGGCGCGAAGGCCGTGACCTGGGAGGCCACGCCGCTGACCGTGCCGACGAGCTTCTGGGCCGAACACTCGGTGCACGACTTGGCGGGCAGGAGTGAGTACTGGTTGGGCCAGCAGGGCCGTCTCGTCGAACCGGTCTACAAGGCGCCCGGTGACGATCACTACCGGCCGGTCGGCTGGGACGAGGCGTTCGCGCTGGCGGCCGCAGCCCTCAACAGTCTCGACAGTCCGGACCAGGCCTCCTTCTACACCTCGGGTCGCGCCTCGAACGAAGCGGCGTTTGCGTATCAGTTGTTCGTGCGCGCGTTCGGCACCAACAACCTGCCCGACTGCTCGAACATGTGCCACGAGTCGACGGGAACGGCGATGCTCGAGACGATCGGGATCGGCAAGTCCACGGTGACCTACGACGACTTCGCGCAGGCCGACCTGGTCATCGTGATGGGCCAGAATCCCGGCACGAACCATCCGCGCATGCTGTCCGCGCTCGAGCAGGCCAAGGCCGGTGGCACGTCGATCGTGGCGGTCAACCCGCTGCCCGAGGCCGGCCTCATCCGGTTCAAGAACCCCCAGAACGTGCGGGGAGTCCTGGGCAAGGGCACGACGATCGCCGACCAGTTCTGCCAGATCCGGCTCGGTGGGGACGGTCCGCTGCTGCAGGCCGTGATCAAGCGAGTGCTGGCGGCGGAGGACGCCGCGCCGGGGACGGTCCTCGACCACGACTTCATCGACGCGCACACCACCGGCCTGGCGGACCTACGGGCTGCTGTCGCGGACCTCGACGACGTGCAGGTGCTGGAAGCCACGGGCCTCACCACGGCCGAGATCGACGAGTTCACGGCGCGGTACCTCGCAGCCGATCGGGTCATCGTCACATGGGCGATGGGTCTGACCCAGCACACGCAGGCTGTCGCCACGATCAAGGAGATCCTCAACCTATTGCTGTTGCGCGGTCACATCGGCCGGCCCGGCGCGGGCGCCTCACCCATTCGCGGCCACAGCAATGTCCAGGGCGACCGCACGATGGGCATCTGGGAGAAGATGCCCGAGTCGTTCATGGCGAACCTGGGCCATGAGTTCGGTTTCGAGCCGCCGCGACGTCACGGGCTCGACTCGGTCGACTCGGTGCGGGCGATGCAACGCGGCGAAGTGCGGTTCTGGATGGCGCTGGGCGGCAACTTCGTGTCGGCGATCTCCGACACCGCTGCGGCCGAGGCGGCTCTGCGCGGCACGGCCATGACGGTGCAGATCTCGACCAAGCTCAACCGTTCCCACGGGGTCACGGGCGAGGCGGCGCTGATCCTGCCGACGCTCGGCCGCACCGAGATCGACCGGCAGGCGTCGGGCGAGCAGTTCGTCACCGTCGAGGACTCGGTGTGTGCCGTCCATGCGTCGCACGGTCGGATCGAGCCGGTCGCCGACACGCTGCTGTCCGAGGTGGCGATCGTCAGCCGGCTGGCCCGCGCGACCCTGGGTGACACGCGGCCGATCGACTGGGCCGGCTTCGAGGCGGATTACCGCACGATCCGCCAGCACATCAGCCGCGTCGTGCCCGGTTGTGAGGACTACGAGCGCAAGGTCACGAGCCCGGACGGGTTCGTGCTGCCGCACGGCCCCCGCGACTCACGGACGTTCGACACGCCGACCGGTCGTGCGGTGTTCACGGCGAACCGCTTCGAACCGATCACGCTGGCGCCCGGTCGGTTGCTGTTGCAGACCGTGCGCTCGCACGACCAGTTCAACACGACGATCTACAGCCGCAACGACCGTTACCGCGGCATCAAGAGCGGTCGTGATGTCGTCTTCGTCCATCCCGACGACCTCGCGGAGCGGGGCATCGCCGACGGTGACCTGATCGACGTGTTCAGCGAGTGGCCCGGACAGCCCGACCGCGTGCTGCGCGGATTCCGTGCCGTCGCGTTCCCCACCGCGCGTGGCTGTGCCGCTGCGTACTTCCCGGAGGCCAACGTGCTCGTGCCGCTCGACTCCACCGCGCGCGGCTCGAACACCCCGGTCTCGAAGGCCGTCGTCGTCCGGATCGAGCCTGCTCGGTGAGCTCGCGAGTGGCGACGGGCGAGTGGTGCGTGTGGTCCGACCAGCGCCACCGGACCGGCGGCTCGGGGCCCAGCACGGCTTCGGGCCTCACTCCACCTGATCTGGAGTCGCAACGTGCCGTCCCGCGTGCCGCGGCAGCACGAACGCCACGGCCAGCCCGGGCACGGCCCACAGGGCCATGACGATGAGTGCTGCGGCCGGGTTGCCGATCGCGACCTGGACCGTCAGCACGACCAGGACGGCGCCGAGGTTGCCGGCCATCAGCAGCAGCCCGGTCACGGTGCCGGCGCGGGTCGGGCCGACGTGCAGCTCGGACCAGTCCAACACGACCGGCAGGGTTCCCATCAGCATGAATCCGACCAGGATCAGGCCGACGTAGACGAGCCACACCGGCTGCGTCAGCGCCAGGAGCACCATGACGACCGCCAGGGTCCCGGTCGCGAACAGTGCCACGGTGCGACGGGCGTCCCGAGCCGCCGCGAGATTGGGCAGCACGGCGGCGCCGCCGATGCCCGCGAGAGTCATCGCTGCGATCGCCGGTCCGGCCAGGTCGACGTGCCCGAAGCCCACCAGGATCGAGTCCAGCCAGGTCGCGATGCCGTTGTAGGCACCGAACCCGAGGAACAGCAGCCCGGCCATCTTCCACACGAGCGGGTCGGAGCGCAGCCAGCCCAGCGGCACCCGGCCCTCGACGTCGGTCGAGTGCGACGGCAACCGCAGGCTCACCAGCACCGCAGTGGCCGCGACCACCGCGAACACGGCATGGGCGACCAGCAGCAGCCTGAACCCGCCTTGGTCGACGAGCCACGACGACGTCAGGACGGCCAGCAGGATCCCGCCGTACTGGGCTCCGGCAGCGATCGAGATCGCCGTGGTCTGTTCCTGCGGCGGGAAGTGCCGGGCCGCGACCTTGGTCAACGCGTTCAGCACGAGTGGCTGGCCGATCGACATGATGACCTGGCCGGTCAGGATCATCGCGTAGGACGAGGGATCGATCGCCCGGACGATCGCCCCGACGGCCGTGAACAATGCTCCGGCGGCCAGCGCTTGCTCGTAGGACCGGTCCATCCACCGTCCCGTCGGAATCGCCAACAGCACGAACGCGATCGCGTTGACGACGGCCAGATCGCCCACGGCGCCTTCGGAGACGCCGAGGTGCTCGGCCGTCTGTGGGGTCACGGCCGCGAACGTCAGCCACAGGACCTGCGTGGTCATCACGAGCAGGGCGAAGGCGGCAAGGGCCGGCCAGCGTGCCGCGTGGACGCGGGCGGCGTGGTCGGTCGGAGGGGGAGTCCGGACCATGGGGGCACGCTACTCGTCACAGCGCCCCCTACGGTGGATTCCGTGAACATCGATCTGTTCCGTGCCGCCGAGTTCATCGGCATCGGCGCCTTCGCGGTGTCGGGTGGCTATGCGGCGGTGCGGGCGCAGATGGACTGGGTGGGTGTCCTGGTGCTCGGAATCGTCGTCGCCGTCGGAGGCGGAACCCTGCGCGACCTGCTGTTGGGCATCGAGCCCGTGTGGTGGGTCCGCGAGCCGACCCACCTGGTCGTCGCGGCCGTCACGGCGGTGGCCGTCATCGTGGTCGCCACGTGGCATCCCCAGTCGAAGCCCGACAGCTGGCGGACCGTCCTCTACGCCGATGCGGTCGGGTTGGCGGCGTTCACCGTCACCGGCACGTCGATCGCCCTTGCCGCGGATGTCCGGCCGTGGATCGCCGTGGGGTTCGGCGTCATCACCGGGACCGGGGGCGGCGTGCTCCGCGACGTCCTCGTGCGCCGCAAGCCACTGGTCCTGGTGGGCGAGATCTACGCGCTCGCCGCGGTGGCCGGTGGCGTCCTGTACATCGCCCTGGTGGAGACTGAACTGCCCAGTGAGATCGCCGTGGCGGCGGCCGTCGCGCTGATCCTGGTGATTCGGGTGATGGCGATGCGCTGGCACTGGAGCCTGCCGCGCTTCACCGAACCGCCGGCATGAACCACCTGCATGACCCGTCCGTCGAGACCGACTCCGAGGAGACCGTGATGTCCGAGCGCGTCGATCGTGCGCCGCTGGAAGAACTGTGGCGACGCTACGACAAGTACCGCAGGCGACTCGTCCTCGCCGTCGTACTGTCCACGATCAACAAGGTCGCCGACGTCGTCCCGGAGCTGCTGATCGGTGCGGCGGTCGATGTCGTGGTCCGCGGTTCCGATTCCTTCGTCGGCGAGTTGCTGGGTGTCGAATCCCGCTACGCGCAGTTGGGCTGGCTCGCGGCGATCAACGTCGTCGTCTGGATCGTCGAGTCGGCCTCGGAGTACCTGGCCGCCGTCGCCTGGCGTGGCCTGGCCCAGTCGGTCGAGCACGACCTGCGGGTCGAGGCGTATGACCACGCCCAGCGACTCGACGTCCACTGGCACGAGAGCCGTCCGCAGGGCACGACCCTCGCCACGATCAACGACGACGTCAATCAACTCGAACGCTTCCTGGACATCGGCGCTCCTGCGTTGTTGCAGACGGCGTTGAACGTCCTGTTGGTGGGTGCCGTGTTCGCGGTGGCGTCGTGGGAATTGCTGCTGCTGGCGTTCCTGCCGATCCCGCTCATCGTGCTCGGATCGCTGTGGTTCCAGCGGCGCCTCGAACCGCTCTACGCCGTGGTCCGCGGCAAGGTCGCCGATCTGTCGGGCCTGCTCTCGGCCAATCTGGGTGGCATCACGACGATCAAGGCGTTCACGGCCGAGGATCGCGAGCGCGAACGCGTCGCTGCGGCCTCGGCGGCGTACCGCCAGGCGAACGTCGACGCGATCCGTGCGTCGGCCGCCTTCGTCCCGCTCGTCCGCATGGCGATCCTGGCCGGCTTCACGTGCACCCTGCTGTTCGGTGGCTGGGCAACCCTGAACGGCGAACTGGAAGTGGGCCTGTACTCCGTCCTGGTGTTCATGACGCAGCGGTTGCTCTGGCCGCTCACGGACATCGCCGAGATGCTCGACCTGTACCAGCGCGGGCGCGCCTCGACCGCCCGGATCCTGACGCTGCTCGACGAGCCGATCACGGTGCCGGCCGGGGACGTGGCGTTGCCGACTCCCGTCGCCGGCCGCCTGGAGTTGTCCGGGGTGCGTGCCGGTTACACCGACGGCCCCGACGTGCTGCACGCGATCGATCTGGTCGTGCCGGCGGGCGAGACGCACGCGATCGTGGGTTCCACCGGGGCGGGCAAGTCCACGCTGTTGCGACTCATGCTGCGCTTCGATGATCCGCGCTCGGGCGAGGTCCGGCTGGACGGGCGGGACCTGCGCGAACTGGAGTGGGAGTCGCTGCGCGGCTCGATCGGCTACGTGTCGCAGGAGATCTTCCTGTTCGCCGGGACGATCGCCGAGAACATCGCCTATGGTCGGCCCGGCGCCACGCGGGACGAGATCCGGCAGGCGGCGCGTCAGGCCGCGGCCGACGACTTCATCGAGGAGTTGCCGCTGGGCTACGACGCCTGGGTCGGCGAGCGCGGCGTGACCTTGTCGGGCGGCCAGCGCCAGCGACTCGCGCTGGCCCGGGCTCTGTTGCGTGACCCGGCCGTGCTGATCCTCGACGAGGCGACCAGCGCCGTGGACAACGAGACCGAGGCGGCGATCCAGCGCTCACTGCGGTCGGCCACGCGCGATCGCACCGCGATCATGGTGGCTCACCGCCTCTCGACCGTGCGCCACGCCCACCGGATCTGGGTCCTGGACGCCGGCCGCATCATCGAGGCGGGCACGCACGACGACCTCGTCGCCGCGGGTGGCGCCTACGCCGCCCTCTGGCGGGTCCAGACCGGCGCGAACTCAGCAGTCGATTCGTGACGTCACGCAGGTGCGTGCCGGCTGAGGTCGCCAGTTCCGTGCCACGCTGACCGCGGGTCCTCGCGCGTCATGACCCAGCCGGCGCGCAGGAGCGCGGCCGTGTCGCCCACCGCCAGACGGTGCCGCAGCAACCGCAGGTTCTCGCGGCTCATCGTGAACGCCACGGTGGCGATCGCGAGCAGGAACTCGACGTCGAGCAGCACGATCGCGACAGGATCGAGGTAGACCAACGGCAGCACGATCAGTAGTCCGAACGTGATGAGGGCGGCTCGACGCATGCGTTCAGTTTACCGGTCAGACGCGTTGGCCCCGCCCCGCTGACCTGGATGCGAGGCGGCGGCACGCCTCATGGGGTTCGCATGGTCACACAGTGCTGCCTTGACGTCGCACCACAAGCCCAATAACATGTGCGTCGATCATTCACTCACGGGTAGTTGCCCATCACCGAATCGGGGGATTCGTGCACATTGTCACGCGGGCCATCGGGGCCCTTGTCGCGGCGGCGGCCGTCACCGCCACCTCGCTACCGGCTCACGCCGTCGAGGATGGGGTCACCGTCGAGGATCGGCTGGAACAGATCGCGTTGGTCGAGGATGCCGTCCCGGTCGGACAGTCGCCGCTCGATCGGGTCGGTTCTGACGGCACGGTCAGGCTCGACACTGCAGTTTCGTCGCCGATCACCCTCGACCTGCCGGTCGCGGCCGGCTCCACCGTCTCGAAGGTCGATGGACGGTACGTTCTGCCGGCGGCAGGCGATGCGTCGGTCGCGGTGGCGCCGACGCCCACCGGCACGCAGGTCCTGATCGGCATCGAGTCGGCCGAGGCGCCGACCACGTACGACTTCGGCCTTGACGCTCCGGACGGGTTCTCGCCCGAAATCCGGGCTGATGGGGTCGTGGACATCGTGAACGAGCGTGGTGACATCGCCGCCCAGGTCGAGGCTCCCTGGGCGATCGACGCCGAAGGTCGCCGGGTCCCGACGCGTTTCGAGTTGAGAGACGACGCGATCCGCCAAGTCGTCGACCACCGGACCGGCGGCTTCGCCTACCCGGTCGTCGCGGATCCGAAGATCTTTCGTTGCGATGCGGGTCTTTCGATCTGCGTCAAGTTCACGAAGAAGGAGACCAAGGCGATCGCCAAGAGGTCCGGGACGGCTGGGGTCGGAGCGACTGCATTCGCAGCGTACTTGTGCGGCAAGATTCCTCACCCGCTCATCGCCGCTGTATGTGTAGGGACCGTTGCGGCCGTGGCACACTCATTGCGGACCACGTTCACCTCGGCGGCGAAGAAGGGAAGGTGTGTTGAGTTGCACTTCTGGTTCAGCAATGGCCTTCTGTGGAAGTGGAAGCAAGAGAAATGCTGATCAACCGCATCCTGTTGAATGTGCTCGTGGTCGCGGCGGCACTGGTCGTGGTCACGCTCGTGATGACGCCGCGCGAACGGGACGACTGGATCTTCAGCGGATACGTCCTGTGGGTGTATCTCGCTCTCACGGGCTCCGAATGGATCTGGAAGCGGCGCCGGCGACGCGAGTGACAGCCTCGAGCCACGGGCTCAGCAGGTGGTCGTGGTGGGGCGGGAGGCGAAGCGGTCCGCCGTCCAGGCCAGCAGTTCGGGGATGAACGGCGAGCCCTCGCGCAGCAGGCCACCGTGCCCTCGGCCGGAGTAGGTCCGGTAGTCCAGCGACTGACCAGCCTGGCACCGCTCACGCACGTAGGCGTCCTGCAGGCCGAGGGTAACGACCTGGTCGCTCTCGCCCTGGGCGATCAGGACGGGAGCGTCCATGGCGCCCGTGGCGTCGTTCTCGCTCAGCCGCCGGCCGAGCGCACCCTCGTAGAGCGAGCCCGCCACGAACCGGTCGGCCATGATCCTGGCCTCGGCCAACGAGACCTTCGAGGTCGGCGAGCGCAGGCAGCGGTCCGCGATGCGTTCAACGGGAAGCCGCGCACTGGCCCGGACGTGCTCGCTCGCCGTGACGTCGTCATACGTGCCCTCGTACGCCGCGAGCGCGTACGCGACGAAGATCGTGCCCACGGGACGCCGCTGCAGATCGCGCAGGAAGGTCGCGGGGTTGCTGACCGGCGCCATCGCCGCGACCCCGGCCAGCCGCACGTCGGGGGCGTAGCCCGGCTGGGTCATCGCCGTCCACAGCGCCGCGTGCCCGCCCTGGGAATGGCCCCACACGACCGTCCTGCGGCTCAGCGACAGTTGGGGGATGTTCCGGGCCGCGCGCACCGCGTCGAGGACGGAACGAGCCTCGCCCGAACCGATCAGGTACGGCTGCACGCCGCGGGTGCCCAGGCCCGGATAGTCCGGCGCGACGATCGCCCACCCGGCTTCGAGAGCGTCCTGCACGGCAGCGGTTCCGCCGGCGCCGATCGTCCTCTGGGTCCGCAGGCTCGGGGCGCAGCGGCGATCGAATCCGGTCGTCCCGTGCGCCCACGCCACGACCGGGGACCGTGCGTCGATGAGATCGGCCGGGACGGCGACCAGGGCGCTGCCCACCACGGATTCATCGTTCGCGCGGGTCGTGCTGTAGAGGATGCGCCAGGCGCGGGCGCCGTCGGGAACGTCGGTCGTGAACGGCTCGGCCCGCAACAGCAGTCCGGGGGAACGAGGGGTGTCCTTCGGGGCCGAGTAGAAGCGGTCGGGACGCGGCGCCGCCCAGGTCACCGCGACGGTGTACCCGCTCACCAGGACGGCGACCGTCAGGACGGCGGTGGCCGTGACCGGCGTCGGTGCGCGCCACCTCACCGCGGGAAACGCGACGAGCACGAGGCGGACACCCAGCAGGGCACCGAGCACGAACACCGTGATGTCGGGCCAGGCGAGGGCGAGAGCGCCCAGCAGCACCAGGCCGATTCCGAGGGCGAGTCGTGGCAGGTCGCCGCGGCGAAGGCGCACGGTCCCTTCGGCGATCAGCACGGCCGCGAACACCGTGACCAGGGCGCGCACGCCCCAGGGCGGTTGCCACGCGACCACGGCGGAGGCGAGCAGCAGTACGACGCCGATCAGGCGATCACGTCGGCGCTCGCCCGTGACCACCTCGAGCAGGCCCGCGACGGCGAGCCCGGCGATCGTGACGAGCAACAGGACGTCGACGCCGCTGAGTGGCCGTGCGACGAGCACCACCCCGGCCACGAGGGACACCGCAGCCAGCACCGGCGCGGTGCGGCGTCGAGTGGGGCTACCGGGGTGCATGGGCCTCCACGGTAGACCGCCCGGCTATGCCATCATCGGCAGATGACCCGCGCCATCGTCGTCGGCAGTGGACCCAACGGGTTGGCTGCGGCGATCCGACTGGCGCAGAGCGGGGTCGAGGTCACCGTCCTGGAACGCGCGGACCGCCCCGGTGGAGGCATGCGCACGAGCGAGACCACCCTGCCGGGCCTCCTGCACGACGACTGCTCAGCGGTGCATCCGATGGGAGTCCTGTCCCCGTTCCTGGCCTCGTTGGGATTGGAGAAGTACGGACTCACGTGGCGATGGCCCGACATCGACCTGGCCCATCCGCTCGACGACGGACGCGGCGCCGTCCTGTCGCGGGACTTGGACCGTACGGTGACGAGCCTGGGCGTGGACGGTGCGGACTGGCGCCGGGTGTTCGCACCGATCGCCCGCGATCTCGATGCGACCCTGCACGACATCTTCAAGCCGATCCAGCACGTACCGCGGCATCCCGTGGCGCTGGCCCGCTTCGGTTCCCGCGCGCTGTGGCCGGCGACCGGATTCGTGAGGCGGTGGTCCGACGAACCCGCCCGCGCGCTGTTCATGGGTGCGGCCGCGCACGCGTTCGGCCGGCTCGACCGCCCGCTCAGCAGTGCGGTCGGGCTGCTGCTCTGCGCGGCCGGTCACCGGGCCGGGTGGCCCGTGGCGCAGGGCGGCTCGCAGTCGATCGCCGCCGCGCTGGTCGCGCTGCTGACCGACTTGGGCGGTCGGATCCAGACGGGCGTCGACGTGACCGATCTGCGCGAGCTGGACACTGCCGACGTCGTCCTGCTGGACACCTCGCCGACGGCTGCGCTGCGTCTGGGCGGCGATCGGATCGCACCGCGGGTGCGGCGCGCCCTCGGCCGCTACCGCTACGGCCCGGCAGCCTTCAAGCTCGACCTCGCGCTCGACGGGCCGGTTCCGTGGAGGAACGCCGAGGCCGGACAGGCAGGGACGGTCCACCTGGGCGGAACAGCAGCCGAGATCGCCCATGTCGAAGCGCTCACGGCGCGCGGCGTCATGCCGGAACGACCGTTCGTCCTGGTGGCGCAGCAGCAGCTCGCCGATCCGACCAGGTCACGCGACGGCCACGTCCCCCTGTGGGCCTACGCACACGTTCCGCACGGGTGGCCCGGTGACGCGAGCGAGGCGATCGTGCGCCAGATCGAACGGTTCGCGCCGGGCTTCCGCGATCGCATCGTGGCGACCGCGCCCCGCGGTACGGCGGCGCTCGAGGCCCACAACCCGAACTACGTCGGTGGCGACATCGGCGTCGGCGCGAACAGCCTGCCCCAACTGCTGGTGCGGCCGCGCGCGGCCATCGATCCCTATCGCCTCGGTGAAGGGCTCTACCTGTGCTCGGCAGCCACGCCTCCGGGTGCCGGTGTGCACGGCATGTGCGGCTTCCACGCGGCGGAGTCGGCCCTGTCCCGGCTCTGAGTCACTCGCCCGGGAGCACGACGCCCAACTGGCCGCGGATGTCGTCCAGCAGTCCCATGACGCGCTGGGTCTCGGCCCAGGGCAGCAGTGGCGACTCGTGCTGGCCCTCCGCGACCCGTCGCGCCAGTTCGACCGCTTCGTACCGCAGCCCGATCCGCGTGTCCTCCGGCCGCGATTCCCAGGCATCGACGATCCGGCCGGCCGGATCGATCAGGTCGATCCTCGTGGTCCGGTAGAAGGGTCCGGCCAGCTCCAGGCGTGCGTGGGTGCCGCTCACGCTGGCGCGGGTCGGCGTCGCGGTGGACATGCTTGCGCTGATGACCGCGACCGCTCCCGAGGTATCGCGCAGTCCCACGACCTCCTGCTCGTCGACCCCGAGGGGAGTCAAGGTCCCGGCCGCCGTGACCTCCTCGATGCGCGGCATCAGCATCGCGGCCAGGTGCAGCGGATAGACGCCGAGGTCCAGCAGGGCGCCGCCGGCGAGCTCGGGCGTGGCCAGCCGGGCGGGACCGTTCGGGTACAACGGCTGCCCGTGGTCGGCCTCGATCACTCGGAGATCGCCGAGCAGCCCTTCCTCGACGGCCCGCCGGACGACGTCGTATCCGGGCAGGAAGCGTGACCACATCGCCTCGAGACACGTCACGCCCGCAGCCTCGGCCGCCGTGAGCACCTCGCGCGCCTCCTGCGCATTGCGGGTGAACGCCTTCTCGACCAGCACGTGCTTGCCGGCGGCGATCGCCAGCAGTGAATGGTCGCGATGTTCAGAGTGCGGGGTCGCGACGTAGACGGCATCGACCTCGTCATCGTCCACGAGCTCGTCGTAGGAACCGTGCGCGCGACGGATGCCGAAGCGTTCGGCGAAGGCGCGGGCACGGTCCACGTCTCGCGATCCGATGGCGACGACCTGTTGCGTCGTGCCGGTCTGCAGCGCTTCCACCATCGACGCCGCGATGCCGCCGGCACCGAGGATTCCCCAGCGAAGCGCCGGCGCGTCGCGCGGATCGGGTGTGCGCGGCGGGGGTAGGTGCATGACGTGCATCGTAGGCCGATGGCAGGATCAGGACCATGGACCTGACCCTGAACGAGGACCAACTCGGCTTCCGTGCCTTGGCGCGCGACTTTCTCGACAAGGAGGTCGTGCCGTTCCGGGCGGAGTGGGACCGGGTCGAATCGGTCGACACCGCGATCATTCCCAAACTGGGCCAGATCGGATTCCTGGGCCTCACGATCCCCGAACAGTACGGCGGTGTGGGCGGCGACTACATCACGTACGTGCTCGGTATGGAGGAACTCGGTCGGGCCGACTCGGCGATCCGCGGCATCGTGTCGGTGTCGATGGGACTCTTCGGCAAGTCGGTCCTGCAGTTCGGCACCGAGGAGCAGAAGCAGCGCTGGCTGCCGGGCATCTGCTCGGGCGACCTGCTGGCGTGCTTCGGCCTGACCGAGCCGGACAACGGTTCGGACGCCGGCAACCTCAAGACGCGCGCCGTGCGCGAGGGCGACGAGTGGGTCATCAACGGCTCGAAGATCTTCATCACGAACGGCACGTGGGCCGATGTGGCGCTCGTGTTCGCACGCACGGGCGGCCCCGGACCCAAGGGGATCTCGGCGTTCCTCGTGCCCACCGACCTGCCCGGGTTCGAGCGCACCGAGGTGACGGGCAAGCTCGGCCTGCGGGGCCAGGCCACGGCCGCCCTGGCGTTCGACGACGTGCGGGTGCCGGCGGATGCGCTGTTGGGTGAGGAGGGTCAGGGCTTCCGGATCGCCATGACCACGCTGGACAAGGGTCGGGTGTCGATCGCGGCCAGTTGTGTGGGCATCATCCAGGGCTGTCTTGAGGCGGTCGTCGAGTACAGCACCGCTCGCGAGCAGTTCGGCAAGCCGATCGCGTCCTACCAGATGGTCCAGGACATGATCGCCGAGATCTCGGTCGACGCCGACGCGGCCCGGCTGCTGACGTGGCGCGCCGCCGACCTGATCGAGCGGGGCGAACCCTTCAGCGTCGAGGCGTCCAAGGCGAAGCTCTTCGCCTCCGAGAAGGCCGTGAAGGCGTCGAACCTGGCGATCCAGGTGTTCGGCGGCTACGGCTACGTCGACGAGTACCCGGTCCAGAAGTACATGCGCGACGCCCGGGTCATGACGCTCTACGAGGGCACGAGCCAGATCCAGAAGCTCATCATCGGCCGGGCCGAGACTGGCATCAGCGCGTTCTCGTGAGCAGCGTCGTTCTCGACCTGCTGATCGCGCTGGTCATCCTGGTCGGCCTGTTCGGGGCCGTCGTGCAGGTCATTCCCGGCGGGCTGGTCGTGGGTGCTGCGGTGGTCGTGTGGGGGATCGTCGTCGGTGGGACGGCCGGGTGGACGGTCGCGGTGGTCGCCGTCCTGCTGGCGCTGGCTGGACTGGTGTTGAAGTACCTGCTCGCGGGTCGCTACCTGAAGCGCCGCGACGTGCCGAACCGGAGCCTGGTGATCGGCGCAGTCCTGGGCATCGTCGGATTCTTCGTGATCCCGGTCGTCGGCCTCTTCGTCGGCTTCATCGGCGGCACCTACCTGGCCGAGCTCAGTCGGCTGCGCGACGAGAAGGCTGCTCGGACGGCGACCGGTCATGCGATGCGGGCGACCGGCATCTCCATCCTGGTGGAACTGACCGCCGCCCTGCTGACCTCATTGGCCTGGCTGGCGGCCCTGCTGGTGGTCCGGGTCTGAACGGCATCGCGATCAGGGTGAGTCTGTCCTCACCACCGGGCTGACGGCCTAATCTGCCGTCATGAGTGCCGACGAACCGCATGACGGGGTCACTGCCCAGAAGTTGAACTGGCTGCGGGCCGGGGTACTGGGGGCCAATGACGGGATCGTGTCGGTCGCGTCCCTCGTCGTCGGTGTGGCGGGTGCGACGGATGACATGGGGACGATCGCGACGGCCGGTGCGGCCGCGTTGGTCGGTGGTGCCGTGTCGATGGCGCTCGGTGAGTACGTCTCGGTCAGCAGTCAGCGCGACAGCGAGCGCAACCTGATCGAGGTCGAGCGGCAGGAACTGAGCGAGGACCCCGACGGTGAACTCCAGGAGTTGGCCGAGATGTTGCAGCAGCGCGGCATCTCCAGCCAGACGGCACGGCAGGCCGCTGCGGAGTTGACCCGCCACGACGCGCTCGCGGCGCATCTGGAGGTCGAGTTGGGCCTGGACGAGCACGATCTGGTCAGCCCGTGGCATGCGGCGGTCTCGTCGGCGATCGCCTTCACCCTTGGCGGACTGCTGCCCCTGCTGGCGATGCTGCTGACTCCCGCCGATTGGCGGGTTCCGGTGACCTTCGTCGCCGTGCTGATCGCGTTGGCCGTGACCGGCACGACGGCCGCAGCCATCGGGGGCGGGCCCAAGGTCCGTGCGGCCCTGCGCCTCGTGATCGGCGGGGCGCTTGCGCTGGCTCTGACGTATCTGATCGGCACCCTGCTCGGCACGTCCGGCATCGTCTGAATCCACTTGATCAGAGCATCGATCGGCGTCACACTGGTCACATGCGTCACGTCTCGACTTCCGTTGCCGTGAGCCGCATCCTCGCCGCGCTGCTTGTTGCGCTCGCGCTGGTCGTGGTGCCGTCAGCTCCGTCGTCGGAGGCGATGTCCGCCAAGACGTTCGACCGGCAGCTGCACAAGCAGACCAACAAGGCCCGCACGGACCGCAAGGTCAAGGCGATGAAGTACGACCGCTGCCTCAACCGGTACGCCCAGCGGCAGGCTCGCCGGATGGCGAAGAAGCAGACGATGTATCACCAGAACCTCAGGTACGTGCTGCGCGGCTGCAAGCAGCGAGCGGTCGCCGAGAACGTGGCGTGGGGGTTCAAGACCCCGCAGGCCAACATCCGAGGCTGGCTGAAGTCGCCGGGCCACCGCAAGAACATGCTGAACCGCACGTACACGCGCCTGGGCGTGGGGGTGTCCAAGGACAAGAAGGGACGGACCTACACGGTCCAGGTGTTCGGCCGTCCGGCCTGAGCCTCACTGCAGCGTCGCGGTCAGCCGCATCGCGTTGTCGACGTATCGCGTGCGTGCCGGCCGGCGCAGCCACTCGGCCAGGAGCAGCTCGCGCGACTTCTCGCGGTAGTCGTCCTCGACCTTCCGGATCTCACCGACGACCCCGCGGTCGACGATCATCGTGCTCATCTCGTAGTTCAGGGCGAACGACCGCATGTCCATGTTGCTCGTTCCGACGACGGCGACGTCGTCGTCGATGCTGAAGTGCTTGGCGTGCAGCACGAACGGCTTGGGATACAGCCAGATGCGCACGCCCGCCTCGAGCAGTTCGCGGTAGTACGACGCCTGCGCGTGGCCGACCATGAACTGGTCGGCCTGTTCGCTGACGAACAACTCGATGTCGATGCCGCGTTGGGCTGCGGTGGTCACGGCGTACAGCAGCGTCTCGTCCGGGACGAAGTACGGGCTGGTCAGCGAGATGCGATGCCTTGCGTTGTAGATCAGCGACGTGAACAGCCGCAGGTTGTTCTCGGCCTCGAAGCCCGGACCGCTGGGGACGAGTTGGGCCGAGACTCCGACCAGGTCGCGCGACGAGTGGGGCGTCTGGTCGACCTCGTTCGTCGTGACCGAGAGAATCTCGGAGGTCTCGAGCGCCCAGTCGGCGGCGAACAGCGTGTCGATCGTCGCCACGACCGGCCCCTCGAGTCGCATCCACAGTTCGACCCAGTGACGGCCCACGGCGATGTTCTTGGGCTTGTTGTAGGTCGGGTGGGTCAGGTTGAGCGAGCCGGTGAACCCGACGACGTCGTCGACGACCAGGAGTTTGCGGTGATTGCGCAGGTCGGGCCGGCGGAAGCGCCGCTTCAGCGGCAGCAGGGGCATCATCAGGTGCCAGTGGATGTCCGAGGCGTTCAGTCGCCGCTTCAGGTCCTTGTACCCGGGGATGCCCCGCGTGCCCAGGTGGTCGAACAGCAGCCGCACCGTGACGCCGCGGGCGGTCGCCCGGTCGAGCGCATCGAAGAACGGAACCGTCATCTCGTCGAGCGCCATGATGTAGAACTCGACGTGCACGTGGCGCTGGGCGGTGTCGATCGCGGCGATCATCTCGTCGATCGATTCCTGGTAGTCCGGCAGCAGCGTGACGTGATTGCCCGCCGTCAGTGGCATCGACGCCAGCCGGTGATTGAGCTTGACGATCGAGTCGACGTAGTCGGGCGCGTCCTCGGGCGGCTCGACGGCGAAGATCTGGGTCTTGTCGGCGATCACCTCGTTGGCGGCCGTCAGCTCGCGGTGGCGCTGGTGGCCGATGCGTGCGCTGCCGAAGAACAGGAATGCCGCGAGCCCGAAGAACGGGGCGAAGACGATGAGGATGAGCCACGCCATGGCGGTCTGGGGCCGTCGGCCCTCGGGGATGATGCCGATCGCCGCGATGTTGATCGAGATGACGAAGACGGCAGCGGTCACCGAGATGATGGTGCCCAGGTTCTCCATGACCGCAGGCTATCGGGAGTCGGTTACCAATCGCCGCGACCGCGCTTCAACTGGCTGCGCCGCTTCTTGGCCTCGAGGCGTCGTTCGACCGAACCGCGAGTGGGCCGGGTGGCCCGTCTCTTCTTCTCGGGCTTCAGTGCTTCGGTGACCAGTTCCTCCAGGCGACGTTGGGCGTCCTCGCGGTTGCGCAGTTGCGAGCGGTGGGTCGACGACACGACCGAGACCTGGCCGTCGATGAGTCGACCGCGCAGGCGCGTGGCGACTCGGGCCCTCTGGTCCGCCGTCAGCACGGAGCTTTCGGTGGGGGACCAGAGGACTTCGACGCGGGTCTCGGTCGTGTTGACGTGCTGGCCGCCCGGGCCGGAGGAGCGGCTGAAGCGCCAACTCAACTCCGACTCGGGCAACCGGATGACTCCGTCAGGCGTCATCTTCTGCCAGCAGTCCGTACAGCTTGCGCCGCGCATCGGCGACGATCTCGGCGGCCTGGGCCTGCTGGGCGGTGGAACCGACCGACATGACTTGACGGGCCGCTCCGACGAACGACTTGAGTGCGACGCCCAGGGCGGCCGACTCGGCGGCCATGCCGTGTCCCTGTTGTTCGGGACTCCACGGTTCGCCCAGCGCTTCGCGGTGCTCCTCGACGTAGGCCTTGCCGGCGTCCGTCAGCGTGGCGGTCTTGCGACCGTCGACGCGCTCAAACTCGATGAGGGCTTCGTCCTCGAGCTGCTGCAGCACGGGGTAGATCGAACCGGGGCTGGGCGACCAGGCGCCCTCGCTGCGTTCGGCGATCTGCTGGATCAGGTGGTAGCCATGGGCCGGAGCCTCGTCCAGCAGCAACAGGGCGGCGGCGCGGACGTCGCCACCTCGACGGCCGCGGCGCGGACCACGAGGTCCGGGGCGGCCGATCCGACCGGGACCGAATTCCCAGTCGAAGTCACGGGGTCCGCCGGCGCGACGCGCCCGGCGGGGGTGCCGGGGTTGCCCGGCGAATTCGGGATGAGTGCGATGCATGCTCGTCCCCCTTCTGTGTTTCAGCTCGACAACACTATGTCGTCGATAGGTAAACGATATATCGATTACCTATCGATGGTCAAGCCGCGACATTCGTGTGCTGCGTCACGTACCGACCCATCCGCGCCGCCCCGACCACTTTTGGTGAGGGATCCACGCAATTCGGCCGGACGAACGTGGATCCCTCACCAAAAGTGGAGCGGGAGGCGGCGGGTGCGCGGCGCGGGGGAGGGCGCTCAGCCCTGGACGTAGTTCTCGAGCTGGTCGCGCTCGAACTCCAGCTGATCCATCCGGAACTTCACGGCGTCGCCGATGCTGAGCACGCCGACGATCTCACCGTCCTCGAGGACGGGAATGTGCCGGACCCGGTGCTCGGTCATGGAACTCATGAGTGACCCGAACGAGTCGTCCGGCGAGCACACCTGCACGTCTGTCGTCATGATCTGCCCCACGGTGGCCGAACGAGGGCGTTCGAGCCCGCGCAGCTTGCGCACGACATCGCGCTCGGACACGATTCCGGTCATCGTCTTGCCGTCGGTGCTGACCAGCAGTGCACCGATGTTGTGCTCGGCCAGAAGATCCAACAGTTCTTCGACCGAAGCATCAGGGGAAATGGTGAACACGACCGCACTGCCCTTGGCCGTGAGTACATCGCGTACGCGCATGGCTGGACCTCCTCGACTTGCTCGGCAGTGTAGCCCGCATCACAGGTCAGCGGCAGCCCGAGAGTTCGAGGCCGCGGCCGTGGAATCAGTCTTCGCGCGGGAACCGCAGGCGAGTCACGTTGTCGCCCAAGGAATCGTCCTCGT
Organism: uncultured Aeromicrobium sp.; assembly: GCA_964473845.1. Classification (GTDB taxonomy): domain Bacteria; phylum Actinomycetota; class Actinomycetes; order Propionibacteriales; family Nocardioidaceae; genus Aeromicrobium. The sequence continues at coordinate 14,678 of CAYYQO010000006.1, read as the reverse complement.
CGGTTTCGGGCTCGGCCGCCCAGGACGTGGGCTCGTCGTCGGGAAAGTGCCCCAGGTACGCCATGGCTGCGTCGTGCAGCCGGCCGTTCGTGGCGATCGCATTGGCGCCCCAGGGGCCCGGTTCGCCGGCCAGGCTCGTGAACTGGCCGCCGGCCTCACGCACGATGATGTCCAGCGCGGCCATGTCCCACAGGTTCAGTTCCGGCTCCGCGGCGATGTCGACGGCGCCTTCAGCCACCAGCATGTACGACCAGAAGTCGCCGTAGGCGCGCGACCGCCAGCACTGGCGCAGCAGTGCGTCGAACTCGCCACCTCGGCCGATGGTGCCCCATCCCGACAGCGAGGAGTACGAGATCGATGCGGCGGTCAGTTCGCGCACGGCCGAGACCTTGATCGTGCGGGTCTGTCGGAACGACTTGCCGGTGTGCGCGCCGTCGTCCTTCATCGCCCACCAGCGACGGCCCAGGGCAGGGGCGGAGACGCAGCCCACCACGACCTCGCCCGCCTCCTCGAGCGCGATCAGGGTCGCCCAGACGGGAACCCCGCGAACGAAGTTGGCGGTGCCGTCGATCGGGTCGACGATCCAGCGCCGCTCGGTGTGCTCGGCGGTGCCGTCGGTCTGTCCCTCCTCCTCGCCCAGCACGATGTCGCGCCCGCGTGAGGTCTTGAGGGTCCGCCGGATGGCTTCTTCCACAGCCCGGTCGGACTCGGTCACGTAGGTCATGTCCGGCTTCGTCGACACCTCGAGGTCGAGGGCGCCGAAGCGATCCATGCTCAGGTTGTCGGCGGAGTCGGCCAGGACGTGTGCCAGACGCAGGTCGTCAAGGTACGGGTTGGCCATGGGGTCAGCCTACGGTCTCGCCGCCTCGGGACGATCAGTACTCGTCCGCGAGCGACCGACTGGCCATGATCCGGCGGAACGATTGCAGCCGGGCCGGATCGATCTCGCCGGCCGCCGCGGCCGTGTCCAACGCGCACTCGGGCGCCTCGGCCAGGTGGGTACAGCCGCGCGGGCAGTTGCGGGCGGCCGTGTTCAGGTCGGCGAAGGCGCGCAGGATGCGGTCGATGTCGACGTGGGCCAGCCCGAACGAACGGAAACCGGGAGTGTCGACGATCCGGCCGCCGAACGGCAGCGTCCAGATCTGCGCGGACGTCGACGTGTGCCGCCCCCGTCCCGTGACCTCATTGACATGACTCGTGGTGCGGTGCGCGTCGGGCACGAGAGCGTTGACCAGCGTCGACTTGCCGACGCCACTGTGTCCGATCAGCACGCTCGTGCGGTCGCGCAACAGTTCGCGCACGGCGGCCAGGTCCGTACCGCGCACGGCGGTGACGACGTGGACGTCCAGCGGTTCGAGTTGGGCCAGGATCTCGTCGGGTGACGCCAGATCGGCCTTCGTCAGGCACACCGCCGGATCCATCCCCGCGTCGTACGCGGCCACGAGGCAGCGATCGATCAGGCCCGGTCGAGGCGGCGGGTCGGCCAGTGCCGTGACGATGACGAGTTGATCGGCGTTCGCGACGACGACGCGCTCGATTGGATCGTCGTCGTCGGCCGTGCGGCGCAGGACGGTGCGGCGCTCCATGACCTCGACGATGCGGGCCAGGCTGCCCTCCGCCCCAGACGTGTCCCCGACGACCCGGACCTCGTCGCCGACGACGACGCCTTGGCGGCCGAGCGGGCGGGACTTCATTGCCGTCAATACCTGTCCGTCGCCGAGCACGAGCGTGTATCGGCCGCGGTCGACGGTGGTGACGGTGGCGACGGCGGCGGCGGAGTAGTCCGGCCGATCCTTCGTCCGTGGCTTGGTCCGGCGGCGGGGCCGCTCGTACTGGGCGTGCTCGTCCCTCACGACACCAGCCGCGTCCAGTCGTCGGCGAATCCGGGGTAGGTCTTGGCCGTCGTGGCGATGTTCTCGATCAGCACGCCGGGCACGCGCAGGCCGATCACGGCCGCGGCATGGGCGATCCGATGGTCCTCGTAGGTCGCGAACGTGCCACCGTGCAGCGGAGCGGGTGTGATCACGAGGCCGTCGGGCAGTTCCTCGACCTGGCCGCCGAGGCCGTTGATCTCGGTGGCGAGTGCCGCGAGCCGATCGGTCTCGTGACCCCGGAGATGGCCGATCCCCGTGAGCCGGCTGGGCTGTCCGGCGAGCGCGGCGAGAGCCGCGACGACCGGGGTCAGTTCCCCGACGTCGTGCAGATCCAGTTCGACGCCGCTCAATTGCGCGGGTCCCACGACGACCAGGTCGGTGCCGTCGTGGGTGACCCGGCCGCCGAACGCGACGGCGAGGTCGCGCCAGGCGTCGCCGGCCTGATCGGTCTGGTCGGGCCAGTGCCGGACGCGCACGGTGCCGCCGGTGGCCAGGGCCGCGGCGACGAACGGTCCGGCGTTCGACAGGTCCGGTTCGATCGTGACGTCCAGCGCCTTGACCGGGCCGGGTCGGACCTGCCAGCGGGCTGGCGACTCGTCGACGACGACGCCACGGCGGCGTAACTCCGTCACGGTCATCGCGACGTGGGGGAGCGACGGCAGGGATGCGCCTTCGTGACGCAGGTCCAGGCCCTCGGTGAACCGGGGAGCCACGAGCATCAGCGCCGAGACGAACTGACTGGACGCCGAGGCGTCGACCGTCAGTGGGCCGCCGCGGACCGCACCGGCGCCGTGGACCGTGAACGGCAGGCTGGAACGCCCGTCGTCGTCGATCCGGACGCCGAGGTCGCGCAGGCTCGAGATCGTCGTGCCCATGGGGCGCTCGCGGGCGCGCGGGTCGCCGTCGAAGTGGGCTTCGCCGCTGCCCAGCGCGGCCACGGGCGGGACGAACCGCATCACGGTGCCGGCGAGGCCGCAATCGACAGCTGCGGACGCGACGGGACGGATCGGAGTGACCGTCCAGGAGTCCTCGTGGCGTGCGATCGTGGCCCCCAGCGACTCCAGGGCGGTGGCCATCAGCTCGGTGTCGCGGGCGACGAGGGGCAGGTGGATCGTCGAAGTGCCGTCAGCGATCGCGGCCAGCACGAGGGCCCGATTGGTCTGAGACTTCGAGCCGGGCAGCACCACTTCACGCGTGATCGTGCCACCGGGCTGGGGGACGGGCCACAGATTCGTCATCCGCGCAGTTCGTCAATCTGGTCGACGAGGGTGTCCTTCGCGGCGACGGCGGTGTTCTTGGCGCGTGTGCCCAGCCAGGGCTTGTGGGGTTCCGGATCCAAGGTCGACAGCAGCAGCCCCCCGGTCATCGAGACGTTCTTGAGGAAGTGGGTGAACTGGTTCCGCTTCGCGACCGGATCGGTCTCGTTCCAGAACGGGTGCCCGGCGACCGTCGTGGCCGGCATCGTGGCCGCCAGCACGAGCGCCGAGGTGCGTGGCACCCGACCACTGGCCAGGGCGGCACCGGCGCCGATGTGCACGAGGGCGTTGAGCCGGACCAGGTTCCGGGCCGAGACGTCGACCTGGGGGGCGACCTTGCGCAGCGCGTCGGCGACGGGCTGCGCCTTCGCAGCGAGTGCGTCGGGTTTGCGCAACGCCATGGCACCCCCGGCGAGGAACATCGAGGCGAGCATCGGTCGGGCGACCACACGCAGAAGAGTCATGTCCTCATCATGCCGCAGGCGCGTGACCGGGACAGGTCGACGGCTCAGAAGGTGCCGGAACTGGAGGTGCCGCCGCTGCTGAGCGTGTAGCTACCTGTGGGCTTGAGGCCCTCGTCCAGGCTCAGTGCTGTGATGGTCAGCGGCTGGATGACACCGTTGGCACCGACGGCGCTCGTGCAGGTACGCGACGTGAGCCCCGTGATTCGGCAGTTCCACCCCTGGGCCGAGATGAGTGGTATGCCGCGGGCGAAGTTGACCGAGACGCTCACCGCCTGACCCGGGGGGACGTCCACGCCGACGACGAACACGAACGTCACGTTGAGGAAGTCGACCGTGACGGTCGCGCCGACCGATGTGTCCACGGGGTCAGGCGTGGGTTCGGTGGTCGGTTCGGTGGTCGGTTCGGTGGTCGGTTCGGTGGTCGGTTCGG
>CAYYQO010000006.1:0-10554 GCA_964473845.1 uncultured Aeromicrobium sp. | reverse complement strand
TGGTCGGTTCGGTGGTCGGTTCGGTGGTCGGTTCGGTGGTCGGTTCGGTGGTCGGCTCGGTGGTCGGCTCGGTAGTGGGTTCGGTGGTCGGCCCGGTGGTGGGGACGGTCTCGGACGGCGCAGGCTCGGACGGTTCGGGCTCAGGGCTCGGACCGGGATCGGGGCTGGGGCCGGGCTCGGGCGGCGTCGGCTCGCTGGGAACGGGCTCGAGTGTCGGAGGCGCTGCGGGCTCGGGCTCCTCGGGCGGTTCGGTCGTCTCCTGGTCCTCGGGTTCCGGATCGGCGATGAGCGACGGATCGAAGTCGGGGCCGTACGTGGGCAGCGCCGACGGAGGAGCAGCCTGAGGCTCGTCGACCGGGGCCTTGCTCGGTGCGGCCGCCTGGTTCGTGGTCTCGAGTCGTTGCGGTGGCGTGTCGACCGTCATCAGCGCCGCAGCGCCGGTGATCACGACGACGCTGGCCGCAGCGCCCGCGGCGATACCCGCCGGGCCCACGGTGCCGAGCATGCCGACCAGCCCCTGTGTCGTGCTTCCCGCGGCTCCGCCGGCACCGGCTCCACCCGAGCCACCTCCCTGACGCAGGGCACCGGCTGCACCGGCGAGTCCGCTGGCTGCGCTGACGCTCTGCAGGTACCCGGAGGCGGCCGTACCAAGGATGACGGGGGCCAGGATGCCGGCCATGCCGGTGTTGAACTCCTGCAACTCGACGTACAGGCCCATGCAGGAGCGGCACTCGTCGAGATGGCGCTGGACCTTCGTGGCGTCGCGTCGTGACAGTCCGCCGCGGACGAACGCCCCGAGGTTGCCGATCGCGTACTGGCACTCCGACGCCGTCGCCGGCATCAGGTGCTTCTGCAGGTAGGCCTGGCGCAGACCTTCACGCGCACGATAGGCCAGCGCCGACACGCTGTTGGCGCTCATGCCGAGCAACGGCGCGATGTCGGCCGGCTTCTGGCCCTCGACGTCGAGGTGCCACAGCACCATCTGCCAGCGCTCGGGCAGGGAGGCGAACGCCTCGGCGGTCGTTGTGCGCTCGAAACCCAGTTCGGCCGTGTCGACGAAATCGACGCGGCCGTCCAGTTCGTACTGGTCCTCCGTGGGACGCTCGCGGGTCAGGGACCGGATGCGGTCGACATGCAGGCGGCGAACCGCGGTCAGCAGGTAGGCGCGGAAGGACTCCTGGGGGCCGGCGCCTTTCTGCAGCGTGACCAGCACTTTGGTGAAGGCCTCGGCGACCAGGTCGTCGGCCTCCTGGCCACGCATGAGCTGGCGCGCCAGCCGCTCCGCGGCGACGTGGTGCCGGGTGTAGAGATCGCCGTACGCGGCCGAATCACCGGCCCGCACGGCGTCGAGCAACTCGGCATCGCTGCGTTCCTCGCCGGCCAGGGCTGAGGAGTGCGAGTCGACGGTCACTGCCCATCCCTCCCGGACTGGTCGCAGTCAGATGCATGTGAGGCCGGTGTGACCCACGTTCACAGTCTAAATGGCTCGTCGGCTGCTGTCAGTGGTTCTCGTGGCCCATTGGGACTAGTCAGCGGGACTCAGCAGGACTCATTTTTTCCGGAAGTCGCGTCATGAAGTCCCGGCAGTCCCGTCTTCTCGGTGTAACACGGCGATCCCGCCCGGAAATCCTCGAGAGGAGGCACAGATGGACCCCTTCGATGTCAGCTACGTCGACCTCGACTCGGCCGTCCGTGCCGGCCGGGTGGACGCAGTGGATGTTGCACACGAGGTGGGAGCGAGTGCAGCGTCCCTCGGAGTTCCCCTCCACGAGGTCCTGGACCGCGTGGAGCGGGCCTTCGACGGACTCGAACCGTCGTTCGCGATGGTGCGCGGAGTCGCCGTGGCGTGGGCGGAGACGTCTCAACTGCTGCACGTCGAGATGTCCTGTGAGGATCCGCTGACCCAATTGTCGACCCTGCCGCACCTGCGCCAAAGCCTCGACGGGCTGTATCGCGCGGCGGTCAGGAACGGCACGACGGTCCCGGACAGTCATGGCCTGGTCGTGGTGGAATTGCCCCGTTCGTCCGGGCACGCGCTCGAGACGACGCTGGCGGCGGTCGACGTGAGCACTGCATTGCGCACGGTCTTCCCCGGCGACGAGGTCATCGCCCAACTGAGCCCGCGTCGGTTCTGCGTCCTGGCGGACAGGGACCGCCTCGATCCGCCGACTCTCAAGCTGGTCACGGTCATGCTGCGCCGGACGTTCGAGTCCCCGCCCCCGCGGGTCTGGCTCGAATTGCTGCCGCCCGAGGCAGCCGACGTGACCTGGGTGCTCGACGCACTCACCGGCTGAGCTGGTGGGTTCCGCCACCATCTCGGGTGTGGCGGAACCCACCGGGTCGGCATTGGCCGTCGGGCCGGGGATGTCGGACCTACGATGGCCGCATGTGCGGCCGATACGCGACCTCGCGGACTCCCGCGACGCTCACGAGCGATTTCGAAGCCGATCTCGGTGATCTGTTCGTCGACACCGGTGCGGACTTCAACCTCGCGCCGACCAAGCTCGCGCCTCTCGTGGTGAGTCGGACGTCTGATGCAGGGTCCCGGCGTGAGATCGTCACCGCGAAATGGGGTCTCGTGCCCTCGTGGGCGAAGGACCCGTCGATCGGCAACCGGATGATCAACGCGCGCAGTGAGACGGCGGCCGAGAAGCCGGCGTTCCGTTCCGCGTTCGCCAGACGTCGCGCCATCGTCCCGGCAGACGGCTTCTACGAGTGGTACCAACCGCCCACCCCCCAGGGCGGCAAGGCCCCGCCGAAGCAACCCTTCTACGTGAGCTCCGAGGGCGGCCTGGGGCTCGCGGGGCTCTACGAGTTCTGGAAGGACCCGCAGGGCGAATGGTTGCTGACGTACACGATCCTGACGACCTCGGCCGAGGGCGAGGACGGCCGCATCCACGAACGCGCGCCATTGATCGTGGCCGCCCGGGCGACGGAACAGTGGCTGGCGGCCGAGCCGTGGCCCGACGCGCTCGACGCCCTGATTCCCGCGACTCCGGGGGTTCTGCAGGCCTGGCCGGTGTCGACGCAGGTCAACAACGTGCGCAACAACGGTCCTGAACTGGTCGAGCCGCTGCCGATCGCGGGGGAATAGCAGCTCGTCTCCTGCGGTTTGACCTGACAGGAGGTTTGAATGCTCGCATGCCCTGAACGCCCCGCCACAGTAGGCTTGGGGTCAATGACTGACGACACCGTCGTGGACCTGGCGACCGAAACCGCACAGGAACGTCAAGCCCGCTTCGAAGCCGATGCGCTGCCGTTCCTCAACCAGTTGTACTCAGCCGGTCTGCGCATGACGCGCAACCCCGCTGACGCCGAGGATCTGGTGCAGGAGACGTACGCCAAGGCGTTCAGTGCCTTCCACCAGTTCAAGCCCGGGACGAACCTCAAGGCGTGGCTGTACCGCATCCTGACCAACACGTACATCAACAACTACCGCAAGAAGCAGCGTCAGCCCCAGCAGGTGACCGACGAGGTCGAGGACTGGCAGATCGCGCGTGCCGCGGCGCACACGTCGTCGGGCCTGAAGTCGGCCGAGATGGAGGCCCTGGAACGGCTGCCCGACTCCGACGTCAAGGATGCCCTGCAGGCACTGCCCGAGGACTTCCGCTACGCCGTGTACCTGGCCGATGTCGAGGGGTTCCCGTACAAGGAGATCGCCGAGATCATGGACACGCCGATCGGCACCGTGATGTCGCGGCTGCACCGGGGCCGGCGCCAGTTGCGTGAACTGTTGTCCGACTACGCTCGCGACCGCGGGATGAAGGTTCCGGCCGGAGGTGACGTGAAATGAGCTGCGACGGTCCCGACTGCGAGAAGGCGCTGCAGAACCTCTACATGTTCATCGACCAGGAGATCGACGGCGCCAGCTGCGACGAGATCCAGTCCCATCTGGACGGCTGTGCCGCGTGCCTCAACGAGTACGAGCTGGAACAGGTCGTCAAGGCGATCGTCGGTCGGTCCTGCACCGAGGTGGCGCCGGAGCCACTGCGTGAGAAGGTCCTGTACCGGATCAGGTCGGTCCAGATCGAGATCAGGTCCGAATCCCAGTTCTGAGCGCCGCCCGGTCCAGACATGACGAAACCCCATCCAGTCGGATGGGGTTTCGTGCGCTTTCGGCACGGTTCACGCGTTGGGGCGCTTGCCGTGGTTCGCGCCCTTCTTGCGTCGAGCCCGACGCTTACGACCGGTCTTACCCATGGTCTCCTCCTCAAAAAGCTGACTACCCAGTCTCCCATACTCAGTCGACTGCGGGCACACGGGACAGGAACCGCTCGCGATCGACCACGATCCGGCGTACCTGCCCGGACGCCACGAGCGTGCCGCGTTGGTCGTGGGCCGTGACCTCGAAGATGACCATGCGGCCATCGCGTTGCGAGATCGAGGCCGAGGTCGTGATGCTCGACCCGACCGCGCTGGCGGCCAGGTGCTGCACCTCGACGCGGGTGCCCACGCTGGTCTGCGATTCGTCGAGATCGAGTGCCGCGCACGTCGCCTCCTCCAGCCAGGCCAGCACGACGGGAGTGCCAAGGACGTCCAGGTCTCCACTGCCGACTGCTGCGGCCGTGTGCTCGGGTCCGACGGTGTGCGTGATCCGTGGGTCAGTCATGCGTCGACCCTAGGTCGAGATCCGATGCTGAAGCCGCTCGGCCGTGGTGAGGATTCCCCGGTTGAGTGGGTTTCCTGTCACTTAACGTGGGTTTCGATCCACGCTAAGTGAGGGAAAACCGACTTAACCGGGGAATCCGACACCCCGTCAGACGCCCATCGTGTTGCGCGGGTACAGCGCGTTCACGTCGGTCGCGATGTTCACCAGGTACGGCACGCCCGAGGCGAAGGCGCGATCCAGGGCCGGGCCGATCTGGTTCGGGTCGGTGACGAACTCGCCGCCGCCGCCGAGCGCCTCGACGACCTGGTCGTAGCGGGTGTTCGGCGCCAGATCGGCGGCGACGTCGTAGCCGTAGAGCATCTGCATCGGCGGCTTCTCCAGGCCCCACGCTGAGTTGTTGCCCACGACCATGACGACGGGCAGGTTGTGGCGTACGAGCGTGTCGACGTCGATGATCGACATGCCCGCGGCTCCGTCACCGAGCAACAGGACGACCTGGCTGGAGGGCCGGGCGATCCGGGCCGCCATCGCCGCGCCGAGGCCGGCACCGAGGCAGCCGTAGGGGCCGGGATCCATCCAGCCGCCGGGTCGCTGCGGCTCGACGAACTTGCCGGCGAACGACACGAAGTCGCCGCCGTCACCGATCACGACGGCGTCGTCGGCCAGTCGGGGCAGCAGTTCGCCGTAGATGCGTGCCGGGTGCACCGGATCGGCCTCGGCCGTGAGCAGCGCCGAGTCCCGCTCGATGGCGGCGGCCACGATGTCCTGCAGTTCGGCCAACCAGGGTCCCCAGGCGGGCTTGGTGGGCGAGGACTGCAGTGCCGCGAGTAGGCCGTCGAAGACCAGACTCAGGTCACCGGCGACCGAGGCGCCCAGGTCGGCGTGGGTCGAGACCTGGCCGGGGGAATCGGCGACGTGCACGGTCACGGCCGGGCCGCCACCCTCCTTGCCGCCGAACCGGCCGAAGCCGAGGCGGAAGTCCAGGGGAGTGCCCACGACGATGACCAGATCGGACGTGCCCAGCGCGCGTGAGCGTGCCTTCGTCACGAGGTTGGCATGCCCGCCCGGGACGATGCCGCGGCCCATGCCGTTCGCGATCGCGGGGATGCCGGACTCCTCGACGAAGCGCAGCGCCGCGTCCTCGGCGTGGTCGGCCCACACGTCGGTTCCCAGGATGATCACGGGACGCGTGGCCGAGACCAGCAGCCCGGCGATCCGGGAGATCGCGTCGGGGTCGGGCTCGATGCGAGTCGTCGGCAGGCCCGACGAGACGTGGTCGACGGGTCCGGAGTTGAAGAACTCGTCCATCGGGATGTCGACGAAGGTGGGACCGCGGTGGGACGACCCGGCGAGGGTGAACGCCTCGTCGACGACCGGGGCGATGTCGGCCAGTGTGGCCGCGGTCGTGGCCTTCTTGGTGATCGTCTCGAAGATCGGCGGATGGTCGAGTTCCTGCAGCGTGCCGGTGCCCCACGTGGAGGCCGCGGCGCGACCACCGACGACCACGAGAGGAGCGCCCGAGAAGTAGGCCTGGGCCACGGGGCTGACGCCGTTCGTGACGCCGGGGCCCGCGGTCAGGACGGCCAGGCCGGGCTTGCGGGTCAGCTTGCCGATCGCCTCGGCGGCGAAGACGGCCGAGGGCTCGTGCCGCACGTCGATGATGGGCATCGGCTCGTCGGTCTTCACGGCGGCGTCGTACATCGGGAAGATGTGGGCACCGGAAAGGGTGAACATCGCCTCGACCCCATGGGCGCGGGCGACGTCGAGGGCGTGGTGTCCGCCGTGCGGTCCCGTGGGCTCGGGGAAGGCGGCATCCTGCTGCTGATCGTCGGTCATGTGACGCAGGTTACCCGCGAGTTGGTTCGGCTGGCGGCATAGGCTCGGATCGTGCCTTCCCTCGACGACATCGCCGACTCGCAGACCGCGCTCACCTCGGTGCAGGTCGATCGGCTGCAGGCACTCGTGACCGATTGGCAGATCGTCGCGGACCTGTCGTTCAGTGACCTCGTGCTGTGGGTCGACGACGCGGAGGAGAAGGGGATGTGGGCCGCGGCGCAGATCCGTCCCACGACCGGGCCCACGACGCTGCTCGAGGATGTCGTCGGCACCTTCGTGCCCCGGGATCTGCAGGAGGTCGACAACGAGACCCTGCCCGACGGCACCGAGGTCACCCAGGCGGTCGTCCCCGTCACGTGGGCCGGTCGCCGGATCGGCGTCATCGTCCGTCGCCGGCCCGTGAGCGACCGCCGGGCCGCGGGCGCGCTGGAATCGGCCTACCAGCAGGCCAGCGAGGAACTCTTCACGATGATCCAGCGGGGCGAGTTCCCGCTGCCGGGGGTGCCCTCGGAGCTCGCGGACTCACTGCGCGTGGGCGATGGCTTCGTCCGCACCGATGCCGCCGGACTGGTGTCGTACGCCAGCCCCAACGCGCTGTCGGCCTATCGGCGGCTGGGGCTTGCCGGCGACCTGCAGGGGGTCAACCTGATCGATGTGACGACCGAGCTGATCGGACCCGCCGCGGATCGGCCGTTCAGCACCCTGTTCGGGGCGGGTGAGACCGAGGCCGAGATCGAGAACGCGGGTGCGTCGATGCTGCTGCGGATCATGCCGATCCGCAGTGACCGCGAGGCGAGGGGTTCACTGATCCTGCTGCGCGACGTCACCGAACTGCGCCTGCGCGAGCGTGAACTGGTGTCGAAGGATGCGACGATCCGCGAGATCCACCACCGGGTCAAGAACAACCTGCAGACCGTCGCGGCGCTGCTGCGACTGCAGAGCCGGCGCATGGACATCCCGGCGGCGCGCGAGGCGCTCCAAGAAGCCGAGCGGAGAGTCGGTTCGATCGCGCTCGTCCACGAGACACTCAGCCAGTCGTTCGACGAGACGGTGCAGTTCGATGCGATCGCCGACACGTTGCTGCGCACGGTGCTCGACGTCGGAGGCGGCGCGGTGAAGGCTGAGCGGATCGGTTCCTTCGGGTTGGTCGCGGCCGAGAAGGCGACGCCGCTGGCAATGACCTTGACCGAGTTGGTGCAGAACGCGGCCGAGCACGCCTTCGGGCCTGAGGGGGGCCGGGTGACGCTGGCGGTGAACCGGATACGCGGCCGGATCCGGCTGCGGGTCAGCGACGACGGCCGGGGACTGCCGGCCGACTTCGATCCGACCCTGAGTCTGGGTCTGTCGATCGTGTCGACGCTGGTGCGCAGCGAGCTGGGTGGAGAGTTGTCCTATGAGTCGGGGCCGGCGGGCGGCACCAACGTCACGATTTCGTTCGGGCTGTGAGCGGGAGCGATCTCAGGCGGTGCGGATGCGGGCACGCGCGTTGCGGCGCTTGAGCGCACGACGCTCGTCCTCGCCGAGGCCGCCCCAGACTCCGTGGTCCTGACCGGACTCGAGCGCCCACTGCAGACACTGGTCGCGCACGTCGCAGCGACGGCAGACCAGCTTGGCCTCCTCGATCTGGAGGATGGCCGGGCCCGTATTGCCGATCGGGAAGAACAGCTCGGGATCTTCGTCCAGGCAGGCCGAACGATGACGCCAATCCATACCGATGACTCCTTTGGGCTGAGAACAGGGGTGGGTGCACACGCATGCGCACCTCGTAGTAGCTTTTCAAGGTTTCAATCACCTCGCAAGGGCTGCGGGCAACTCTCCCTGTCGGAAATATCACACCTGAATATCCTTTCAGGTGCTGGAAATTTCGTGCTCCATGTGTCTCGGTCGTGTGAACAGGTCGTTTCACGGGTCGGGCCCGGCGCCCGGTTAACCTGAGCAAGTGCCCCCCGCAACGCGCATCCCGCTCACCATCGCCGCCCTGGTCGTCTCGGTCCAGGCGCTGGTCTTCGTGGCTCTCGCGGTGCTGGACCTCACCGGGCTGGTGCCCGGCCGGGTCGGCGTCGGCATCGGTATCGGGGTGATGCTGCTGGCGATCGGTATCGGCCTGCTGGCGGCCGCCTGGGGGGTCTTCCGTGGCGCGCACGCAGCGCGGGGCCCTGTCGTCGTGGCTCAACTCATCGGGTTGGGTCTGGCGTGGTCGTTGCGAACCCCCGACCCCAACACGGGCGACAACCGCGCGGTCGGCGCGGCCATCGCGATCTCGGCCCTGGTCGTCCTGGCCTGTCTGGCCACGGGACCGGCTCGGCGCGCACTGGCCGACGACCCGGGCGAATGAGCCGTGTGCGAGACTATTCGCTGGGGCACAACCCCTCCTCGCCGCGGCTCAGGCCGCACCTCGGCCAGCCGGATCGGCGCCGTTTGCCCGGAAAATCCGTGCTGAATGAGGATTCTGTCCATTCCCCGCGACCAGATCGATGTTGAACGACCCATGACGCTGACCGACTCCGACGATCCTGTCTTCTCGCTGCACCGCGGCGGAAAAATGGAAGTCGCAGCGACGGTACCCGTGGCGAATGCCGAGGACCTCTCGCTGGCCTACACGCCCGGCGTGGCTCTCGTGTGCGAGGCGATCGCCGCCGACCCCGAGGTCGCGCACAAATACACGTGGGTCTCCAACACCGTCGCGGTGATCACCGACGGCACGGCCGTGCTCGGCCTGGGCGACATCGGTCCGGCCGCCTCCATGCCGGTCATGGAGGGCAAGGCGATCCTGTTCAAGCAGTTCGGTGGCGTCGACGCGATCCCGGTCGCGCTCAACACCACGGACACCGAGGAGATCATCGAGACGATCGTGCGGCTCGCGCCCACGTTCGGTGGCATCAACCTCGAGGACATCTCCAGCCCGCGCTGCTTCGAGATCGAACGCCGGTTGATCGAGTTGCTCGACATCCCCGTCTTCCACGACGACCAGCACGGCACCGCGGTCGTCGTGCTCGCCGGCCTCTACAACTCGTTGCGGCTGACCGATCGCGAGCCCGACGAGATCAAGGTCGTCATCTCCGGCGCCGGTGCAGCCGGCGTGGCCATCACCAAGATCCTTCGTTCCGCGGGTGTGCGCAAGATCAGCGTCACGGACCGTTCGGGCGTCATCACGACAGATCGCACGGACCTCAACGAGGTCAAGCAGTGGCTCGCCGAGGAGACCGCCGACTGGGCCAAGCCGGGCACGATCTCGGACGCACTCGAGGGTGCCGACGTGTACATCGGGGTCTCCGGCGGCACGGTCCCCGAGGAAGCGGTGGCCTCGATGGCGCCGAACTCGATCATCTTCGCGTTGGCCAACCCGAACCCCGAGGTCCATCCCGACGTCGCCAACAAGTACGCGCGGATCGTGGCCACCGGCCGGTCGGACTTCCCGAACCAGCTCAACAACGTGCTGGTGTTCCCCGGGATCTTCCGGGGCGCGCTCGACGTGCGGGCCACCGAGATCTCCGAGTCGATGAAGCTCGCGGCCGCCCGCGCGATCGCCGATCTGGTCGATGATGACCAGCTCAGCGAGTCGCACATCATCCCGTCGCCGTTCGATCCGCGCGTCTCGCAGGCCGTCGCCAAGGCCGTGACCGACACGGCACGCCGCGACGGACTGGCCCGCCGCCCCTACTGAGGCTCCGTCCCTACTGAGGTCCCGCCCAGGAGCGGTGAGCCTGGTCCCACGGTTCCGCGCGAGCGGTGAGCCTGGTCCCACGCAGCGACGGCGGGTGGGACTCAGCGCACCGCCCCGGGGGACGGGAGGACCATGGCCGACTAGGGTCGATGACGGCATGTTCCCACCCAGGAGGTCCCCATGTTCGCCGTCTACGCCGCCTCGATGGACCCGAAGAGTCCGATGGATGGGCTCGTCGTCGGCGAACGGCCCGAGCCCGAGGTGCCCGACGGGTGGACCACGGTCACCGTGAAGGCAGCCTCCATCAACCACCACGACGTGTGGAGCCTGCGCGGGGTCGGCCTGCGCGAGGAGTCGCTGCCGATGATCCTGGGTTGCGATGCGGCCGGGCTCGACGAGGATGGCAACGAGGTCATCGTGCATGCCGTCATCAGCGATCCGGACT
>CAYYQO010000005.1:5209-41039 GCA_964473845.1 uncultured Aeromicrobium sp. | reverse complement strand
CACCGACCACTGCCCCAAGGACAAGCTGGACGGCTTCGTCCGCCCGCTGCTCGCGGCGTCCGCCGAGCGGGTCAAGGGTGGCGACCTGCCGTACTTCCAGTCGCACATGTGGGACGGCTCGGCCGTGCCGCTGGCCGAGAACCTCGAGATCGCCCGGGACCTGTTGGCCCAGGCGCACGCCGCGAACATCATCCTCGAGGTCGAGATCGGGGTCGTCGGTGGCGAGGAGGACGGCGTCGAGGCGGAGATCAACGACAAGCTCTACACGTCCCCCGAGGACGCGATCGCGACGGTCGAGGCCCTGGGCCTGGGCGAGAACGGCCGCTACCTGACCGCCCTGACGTTCGGCAACGTCCACGGCGTCTACAAGCCGGGCAACGTCAAGCTGCGTCCCGAGGTACTCAAGGCCGCGCAGGAGGCCGTCGCCGCGAAGTTCGGCACCGAGCGCGCCTTCGACTTCGTGTTCCACGGCGGATCGGGCTCGCTGCCCGAGGAGATCAGCGCGGCAGTCGACTACGGCGTCGTGAAGATGAACGTCGACACCGACACCCAGTACGCCTTCACGCGTCCCGTCGTCGGTCACATGTTCCAGAACTACGACGGCGTCCTCAAGGTCGACGGCGAAGTCGGCAACAAGAAGGCCTACGACCCGCGCGCCTGGGGCAAGGCCGCCGAGGCCGGCATGGCGGCCCGCGTCGTCGAGGCGTGCCAGAACCTACGTAGCGCCGGTACCCACTAGTATCCGGACCAAGCCCGACCGTCCACGGTCGGCACAGAAGGGGGTAACCCATGTCCAAGATCGTCGTGACAGGTGTGGACACGAGCGAGACCGCGGCGGCCGCAGCCAGGAAGGCTGCTGGAATCGCGGTCGCGCTGGATGCGCGTCTGCATGTCCTGTCGGCCTACGGCGACTTCGAGGCCGAGCGGATCAGCGTCGGCGCTGAGGAGTTCCTCGTCAGCAACGAGAAGACGGCCGAAGGTGTCGCGTTCGACGTCTTCGCCGAGATCCGCAAGGAGTTCCCCGGCCTCGAGATCACGTACGGGCCGGCTGAGGGTTCTCCTGCGGACGCGCTCGTCAAGGCGGCCGAGGAATTGAAGGCCGACGTCATCGTCGTGGGCAACAAGCGGGTCCAGGGCCTGGCCCGGATCCTGGGCAGCATCGCTCGCGACGTCGCGGCGCATGCGCCCTGTGACGTCTACATCGCCCACACCCACCAGCGAGCCTGAGCGTGACGAATCTACTGGGTGAACCGCCCGAGACCTTGCTGCCTGCCGATCCCGGCGCGGACGCACTCGTGCAGGGATCGGAGCCCGAGGACGTGGTGCGTCAGCACCCCGACTCGGTCGCGGCCTGGGCACTGTTGGCCGATGCCGCTCTCGCCGAGGCGCGCGACCTCGAGGGCTATGCCTTCGCCCGCACGGCCTACCACCGCTCGCTCGATGGGTTGCGTCGCAACGGCTGGCGGGGCCACGGACCGGTGCCGTGGTCGCACGAACCGAATCAGGGCTTCCTGCGCTCCTTGGCGGTCCTGGCCACCGCCAGTGAGCGGCTGGGCGACGACGCCGAGGCGCATCGCTGCCGTGAGTTCCTGCGCGAATCCAGCCGCGAGGGCTACGAGGCGCTCGTCGACTGACCGAGCCGCTGAGCGTGACGTTTGCGGGGGCGACACGCCGGTGGACACCCCGCAAACGTCACGCTCAGCGCTAAGGCAACCGCATGACTAGGCCCGCCGGCTCGACGCGCCACCGATGCTCGGTCTGCGGGTCGGTCAGTTCCCCGTCGGTGGTGCACGTCGTCGCGTCGCCCACGACGGCCACGGACGCCGCTCGCGTGTAGTGGACGAACTGCTGTGAGGGGTGCGTGCCGCGACGCAGATGCAGAACGTACGAAATGCGCTGGCGCACCGTTGCCGCGAACGCCACCGCCACGTCCATCTGGCCGTCGTCGATGACCGCGTGGGGCAGCAGTTCGCCGCCCCCTCCGACGAACCGGCCGTTGCCGACGGCGACCTGGGCCACGCGGCCGTTGAGGCTCTCGTCGTCGATCGTGATCCGCACGTCGGCACCCTTGCTGAAGAGAGTCGACACGGCGCCCAGGGCGTAGGCCACCGGCCCCAGCACGGGCTTGATCGGGGCCGCCCGGGCCGCGCCGTCGGCGCCGAGTCCGATGTGGGCAGCATTCACGACCACGGTGTCCGTGCCGTCGATGATCAGGTCGATTTCGCGCAGGGCGCCGTCAGCCAGGGCGCGCGCGGCAGCGAGAGGGTCCTGCGGCAGCTCCAGCGTGCGAGCGAAGTCGTTGCCGGTGCCCAGCGGCACGAGTCCCACCGCCGTGCCCGGCAGGCGGTCCGCATCGTGCAGGGCCTGGACGATCGCGTGCAGGCTTCCGTCGCCGCCCATGGCGACGACCAGGTCGACCGCGCGGTGCTCGGCCAGTGCCACCTCGAGGTCGTCAGGTGACCCGGTGGCGACGTGAGTGACGTCGGCGACCTCGCGCAGAACCGTCAGGGCTTCGCCGATCACCTCGTCGTCGGACGAGCCGGCGGAGGAGTTGCTGATCGCGAGCCAGGACTGCACGGCCCCGACGCTACCGGTTCAGCACGTCCCGCAGGAGTCCGGAGGCGTAGGTGAAGAACTTGTCGACGTTCTCGATCGCCGTGGGCGTCTGGGGGACGCTGCACATGACGTACAGCTCGGTGGGCGTGCGGTTGATCCACACGTTGACGTTGTCGTCATATCCCTGACCGGTGGTGCCGTGGAAGCGGTCGGTGGCCCACTTCTCCTGGCCGGGGATCGACCGGCCGTCCAGATAGGACACGATCGCGGGACGATGCGTGTCCTCGAGCGAGAATCCGAACGCCTCCTCGACGACCTCCATGACCCGCAGCGCGGGCACCGGCTCGCACACCCGCGCATCGCGGAACTTCTGGCGGACGGATCGCGCGATCGTGAACAGCGTGTCGTCCTCGGCGACGGGAATGTGGATGGGCAGGACGTTGATCATCCAGCCCATCGTCAACAGCGTCTCGGCGTCGTTGCGCACGGCCACGGGGTTGAGGAAGCGGTAGGCGCTCTTGCCGGCCAGGTCACGGGCGGCCAGGGCGAACGCCGCGTAGATGACCGACGGGAAGGTGGCCTCCTCCTCCTTGGCGATCGCCTCGAGCCGGTCACACTCCTCACCGGTCAGGATGTCGTAGTCCATCGGGATGAGCCAGAAGCGCTCGCCCTCGCCGATGCCGAGATCCATCGGGAAGCCGTCCTTCTCGCCGGCACCGTCCATGGCGTAGTCGGCCCAGAACTGCATCGCGGGGTGATCAATGTCGTACTGCTGGGCGTCGGCGCGTTCTTCCTGCGCGTAGGTCATGTAGCCCTTGACCGGTGGGAGTTCGACGAACGGTTGACCCGTCTCGTTCGCGTACAGCTGGGACAGTTCCATGTAGCCCAGCAGGACGCTGAATCCGTCGCCGTAACAGTGGTCGAAGCCGCAGAAGATCGTGGAGGTGTCTTCACCCGAGACGGCGCCGAGCGCGTAGCCGAAGTTGTCGATCGGGTTGACCGCGTCGCTGAAGTGCTTGAGCAGGACGTTGTTGACCTCGGGGCCCGGATGGGTCCCGAGCTCGGTGACCGTGAGGGTCAGGTCCTCCGGTGCGATGGCGTGACGCAACATCTCGCCGCCGGGGTCGGCCGGATTGTCCTTGAACGTGCCCCACATGATCTCGTGGCGGCGCACCCACGTGGTGGCCGCGCGCTGCAGGGCGTCGAGGTCGAGCTTGCCGGGGACGTCGAAGCACAGACCCAGCCAATTGGCGTCGGCAGAGTTGGCAGCCTCCATCGCCCGGCGCAGGCGCACGTGCTGGTCCTGCATGTAGGACGGCCGGTGGTCGTTGGCGGGAGCGGCTGCCAGTGCCGCGTACGACTCGGCCGACGGCCGCAGCAGGAACACGTCGCCGTCGATCGTGTCCAGTTCCTCGATGCGTGTCATCCTCATGCCAGGACCTCCACCGGATCGTTCGCCTGGCGAGTGACTGCGACCATCTGGTCTCGCATGCGGCCCATGACGCGGTCGAGCCACTCGATGCAGGGGGGTGTGTTCGGGGCGCGGTGGAGCAGCTCGGTGCCGTACGGCATCGAGTTGACCCACAGGTGCATTTCGTCGCTGGGTTCGACGTCGCCGAGGAACACGGTCGAGTCGAGCTCCTCCCAGTCCTCGCGGCCGGGGCAGTGGCGTGAGTCCAGGAACGAGACCACGGCGGCCGGACGCATCGTCGTGCCGAGCAGCTGATTGGCCAGCGGCAACGGGATCGTCTCGGCGGTGCGACTGAACTCCCACGCCTCGGCCGTGCGCAGGGCCAGTTCGGGCAGGGGCAGGTCGCGGCCCATCTCGACGGTGAGCGGCACGATGCCGGAGAACCAGCCGATGGCCTGGTGCCATTCGGGACGGTTGCG
Organism: uncultured Aeromicrobium sp.; assembly: GCA_964473845.1. Lineage (GTDB taxonomy): Bacteria > Actinomycetota > Actinomycetes > Propionibacteriales > Nocardioidaceae > Aeromicrobium. The sequence goes on along the minus strand of CAYYQO010000005.1, from coordinate 36,593 downwards.
ATTGTGCGTCGACATGAGCACCGTGAGCCGATCGTCGTCCTCCTCGGCCACCATGGCGCGCAGCAGGATCGCCGTGAAGGCCAACGCCGGCGGCACCTGGTGCTCCTCGCACCAGCGGTGGAACGCCTTGCTGAGCCGTGGGCCGGCGAACGTGGGGTATCGCATCTTGTGCTGGATCTCGTCGCCGCGCCGGACGCCGGTCGCGCGCGGGAGGCCCGGCAGATTGCCGGTGCCGTCGGCGGCGCGGCGCCACGGCTCCAGAGCGGGATCGTCGATCGTGATGGCGTCCTGGATGGCGCGCTGCTCGACCGCGAAGTCGACATAGCTGCCGACGGGTGCGGGCAGCGGAGCGTGATTGAGTTCGGCCTCGAGGTGCTGTTTGAGTTCGCCCATCGTCAGGTAGGCGCTGTAGCCGTCGAACGTGACGTGGTCGAAGGCGGCGAAGACAGTCATGACGCCCTGCTCGTCGGTCACGGTGACGATGGTCGACGCGGGCCAGGCGAGCGGTCCGGTGAGATCGTCCATCTCGGCCATGACGGCGTCGAAGGCCTCGCCCGGATCGTCGAAGTGGCCCAGGGGCCGGGGCTGGAAGCCGATCAGCTCGGCGTCGATGATGCGGCGTTCGTAGCTGCCGTCGTCGCGCCGGACGAACATGCAGCGCAGGCTCTCGTGGCGTGCGCAGAAACGACGCAGGGTGCCGGCGAACGAGACGGAGTCGGCGTCGTGGAGCGTGGCGCGCAGGCCGATCCACGGGTTGACGTCGTCGTCGGGCTGGCGGGGCTCGCTGGCCACTTCGAGACGGCGTTGTTGATCTGGGGTGACGGGTCGCGGATCCGGGGCTGCGGTCGCAAAGGCTCGCAGGGTCGAGGAACGCGGGACCCACAGATGAACGTCGCCTGCTGGGACGAGGGTCAAACGGTGGGGATGCATGGTGGGAGTCCTCCTTCGACGACCGATGTGCTCAGGAGAGTTGCAACTCACCGTTACACGTTCGGTTACAGCGAGGCTACTCCACCTCGCCGTGAGCTTCATCACTGTGGGTGAACTTCTGCAAATGCCTCACTTTTCGACAGTTCCGGCTGCGGCGCCGGTCGGCCGGGCGTCCGCGCCGGTAGGATTGGCGAGCACGAGCCCGCTTGCGGGCTTTCCGTTTGGTTAAGGGGTGGCACCAGATGCCCGCAGTGGTGATCGTCGGAGCTCAGTGGGGCGACGAGGGCAAGGGCAAGGCGACCGACCTGCTCGGCAGCCGGGTCGACTACGTGGTCAAGTTCAACGGCGGGAACAACGCCGGTCACACCGTGGTCATCGGCGACGAGAAGTACGCCCTGCACCTGCTGCCCAGCGGCATCCTGAGTCCGGGGTGCATCCCCGTGATCGGCAACGGTGTCGTGATCGACCTGGACGTCCTGTTCCAGGAGATCGACGCCCTCGACGAGCGTGGCATCGACACATCGAAGCTGATCGTCAGCGCCAACGCGCATGTCATCGCCGACTACAACCGCACGTTGGACAAGGTCAACGAGCGCTTCCTCGGCAGCCGCAAGATCGGCACGACCGGACGCGGGATCGGGCCGACGTACGCCGACAAGATGAACCGGCTGGGCATCCGCATCCAGGACTTGTTCGACGAGAAGATCCTGCGCGCCAAGGTTGAGGGTGCGCTCGAACTCAAGAACCAGATCCTGACCAAGATCTACAACCGGCGCGCGGTCGAGGTGGACGAGATCGTCGAGCAATTGCTCGTGCACGCCGATCGGCTGCGGCCCATGGTGGCCGACTCGAGCCTCGTGCTGCACGACGCGCTGCGCGAGGGCAAGACCGTCCTGCTCGAGGCCGGGCAGGCCACGTTGCTGGACGTCGACCACGGCACCTACCCGTTCGTCACCAGTTCGTCGGCGACGACCGGTGGAGCGTGCACGGGATCGGGCATCGCGCCGACCGAGATCACGCGGGTCATCGGCATCGTCAAGGCCTACGCCACGCGGGTGGGCGAAGGTCCCTTCCCGACCGAACTCTTCGACGATGACGGCGAGCGACTGCGCACCAACGGCGGCGAGTTCGGCACCACGACCGGCCGCCCGCGTCGCTGTGGTTGGTACGACGCTCCGATCGCCCGATACGCGGCCCGCATCAACGGCGTCACCGACTTCGTCATGACGAAGCTCGACGTGCTGACCGGCTTCGAGCAGATTCCGGTGTGCGTCGCCTACGAGGTCGACGGCGAGCGGGTCGACGAGATGCCGATGACGCAGACCGGGTTCCACCACGCGAAGCCGATCTACGAGTACTTCCCGGGCTGGACCGAGGACATCAGCGGAGCCCGCGAATTCTCCGACCTGCCTGCGAACGCCCAGTCGTACGTCCGCGCCGTCGAGGCGATCAGCGGTTCACGGATCAGTGCGATCGGCGTCGGTCCGGATCGCGAGGAGACGGTCGTTCTGCACGACCTGCTCTGAAGCCTCGAGGTCAACTGAGGTCGGTCACGACGGATTGCACCTCGATGACCGGCACCGTGACGGTGTCGCTCGCTTCCATCGTGAGCAGGTCGTTGCTGGCTGCGGGGACGGAGAAGGGTGAGCCGTTCATCTCGAACCGGATGTCGTAGACGATCTGCATCGTCGCGGTGTGGCTGCCTGCCCGCCGGAAGGTGATCTGGCACGTGTCCGAACGAGACGTGACGACCGGGCAGGTCACCGACTGGCCGGCGGCGCTGACTGTCATCGTGCGGGGTTCGGCGATCGCCACCAGGCCGATTGCCTCGGAGCCGACGATGGCTGAGGCCGATGCGCCCTGGGCCCACCACCACGTGTCGAGGTTCACCAAGGTCTGCGTCGGCGGATTGAACACCGGTGTGACAGTGCCGTTCCCCGCCCGGCGGCTTGCAGGACACGAAGACGAGTTCGTCGTCCTCGGAGGGCCGGGGCGGCAGAACTGGTTCCAGATGCCCTCGAACACACAGTTGGAGTAGTCCAGGCGCGGCGTGCCGGTGTCGGGATCGATCGTGACGTCGGGGCACGCGGCTTATGCCGGCGCTGCCAGCGCGATCAGTGGAGGGCGGTTCACGTGCACTCATCCCGGGTGCTCGAGGGGGAGTAACCACTGACCAGCCATGCGCCGTCGACGCGAGTCAACTCGCGGCCCAGCATCTGCCAGCCCTGCATGGGAAAGATCGGGTCGGCGTCACCGACCTTGAAGCCCCACTCGTCGAAGTTGACACAGGCCACCACGAGCGCCCGATCCCCGGTGATCGTGGCGGTTTGGTCCTTGAACTCCGGTTCGCCGACCCGCTGGGACTGCTCCGCCTCCTGCGTGCGCTCAGTGATCTCCGCTTCGCGGATCGCCCCGAAGGCGGTCTCGGCGAACGCGTCCTGGGGAACGTCTCCGGAGTTCGCGATCGCGACGGACTCGTCCCAGAATCGAGTGAAGGCGTCGATCGCGGCCTGTTCGTCCGCCTCGGCGGAGTCGGTCGTGGCGTTCGTGACGGTGGGCACCGGCTGGTCTGGTTCGGTGTCCCCGCCGCAGCCCGCCACGGAGAGCACGAGTGCGAGTGCGCACGCCACCATCCAGCGTCCCCCGAGGTTCATGCTGACGATCGTAGAAGTTCAGCGCCCGGCCTGTCGCATCTGCGGGTCGAGGGCGATGCGCCGTTCGTGCTGCCGGGGATGGAATTGACCACACGCGGGTTGCCGACACTGCTCACCCTGCGGAGCGACGCGGCGAACCTGGTGTCGTCCCGGCGGTGGGCAGCTCCCCTGAACATGGCGGTGACGGAGTGGTCCTTCGTGCGCGAGTACGACCTCGTCCCGCCACGCATCGCCCGTGAGACACGCCCCGGGCACATCGCCTTCTGGATGGCGATGCAGGAGGCGCAACGAACGTGAGCCGTGACCGCAGGCCCATCTCCGGGCGAGGAGCGCACGGTCACGGGCCGGTCGAGCGGGGCCGATAGGATCGTCGCGTCGAAGAACGGCATGACCGGGGGGATGATGCGTGGACGACGAGAAGCGGCACGAGTGGCGTGCCTTCAGGCGGACTCGATGGGGGCCCGTGCACACGGTGGCGCGTCGCGACTCGATCGAGGTCACGGTCGGTGAAGCGATCGTCGAACTCGACCTGACCGACCGGCGTCCGGCTGTCGAGCGACAGGCCGAGCCGTGGCGCAGCCTGTACGACTTCGGAGTCCACGTGCGCCTCAACGGTGCGCACGTGGCGACCGTGACCACGGCAACGGTGAATCGGTCGGGCCTGGTCCGCCGGGCGCGGCTGCAGGTCACGGGCGAGGACCATTTCGTCCTGCCGGGCATGGAGTTCACCCACCGGGGCCTGCCGACACTGGTGACCTTGCGGTCCGACGCCGGCAACCTCGTGGCGTCGCGTCGGTGGGCAGCGCCCCTGAACATGGCTGTCGTCGAATGGTCGTTCGTGCGCGAGTACGATCTCGTCCCGCCCAAGGTGTCGCGGGGCACGTCGCCGGAGCACATCGCGTTGTGGATGGCCGTGAAGGAGAACCTGACGCTATGACGGTGACCTTGGACTACGAGAAGTTGAGTCTCGCGGCGGGTGAGGCCGAGTCACTCGCGGGGGCGATCCGGACGAACGTCACGTCCGCGCGAGCAGCCAGTCCGGTCGCGTTGCCCAGCCTCGAAGGGCTGGAGGCGAAGGCGACCTGGCTCGAGGAACAGTCGGAGATGCTGTACGGACTGGCCGACGTCGCGCTGCTGCTCGACGAGTCTGGCGAGGGCACGGTCACGATGTCGATGGCGAACATCACCGAGACCCTCAACGATCTGCTGGGCGAGTACTTGGGCGCGGAGTTCGGCAACATCTTCGGCAACGACGACGATTTCCCGCTGATCTCACTGGCCACGGCGATGGGCAAGATGACTCGGATGAGCCGCGGCGTCGCCCCGATCTTCCAGACGGGCATCGTCGGGCGCAACATGCTTCCCCTGCTGGCCAGTCAGTCCGGCCGCGCCGGCGAATGGGCCCGGTGGATGCTCTCCGGGGGTGCTCGGCACGCACGTCTGCCCTCGGGACTGATTCCGCTCCCGAGGTGGGTGGGCCCCGGGACGTCACTGCCGACGGCCGGGTGGGCCGACCCGCTCGCCCGCAACCCCGGTGGCCTCGGTCTGATGCGGGGCCTGGGTGTCGTCGGGGGTGTCTACAGCACCACCACCGGCGTCATGAACCTGATCGAGCAGGGCAATCCGATCGACGCGTTCGAGCGGGAAGGTGCCGGCTATGTCGCCGATGTCGCCGAGACGGCGTTCAGCGCCTCGACCACCGCCTTCCTGATCGCTCCCAACCCCGTGACCGGTGCGATCGCGGTCACGACCGGGATCGTGTGGGCCGGCGCCGAGGTCGTCGATCACTGGGACGACATCACCGACTTCGCGGGTGACGCCTGGGACACCGTCACCTTCTGGGACTGAGGACGACATGAACACGACCCCCACGAACTCCGGAGCCTCCGTGCCGCACCTCGACGAGACCTTCCTGCAGTTGACGATCAGCTACGACGATCTGCTCGTGCTGGCCGAGGTGCACTCCGGTCGCACGGCTCCGGCCGACGCGCCGTCGCGGCTGCGACAGGCCGGCCTGGTCGGCCCCGGCGGCGTCCATCCGACCGCCGCGAGCTTGGTCGAGGTCGCGGTCGGTCCGGTCCGCAGCGTCGTCATCGAACGCTTCGACGGTTCGAAGCTGTCGCCGATGTTCATCGGCTGGATGCCCGACGGCCGCGCCACGACGAGTGTTCCCGACGCCGCGGGTGCCGTGGTCGTCACCGCGACCGAGTTTGGCCTGTTGCGTGACCACCTGCGTCAGTGGCTGGCTGTCTTCGACCGCGAGGTGCCGGCTGACCGGAAGCCGGTGCGCACTGACACCTCGGTCATCGATGCCGCCGTCTCGGCGCAGGGCATCGAGCTCACCGGCGACGCGACGCTCGACGCGGTCATCGCGGGCTGGCGATTGGCCTGGCGGGCGAACGCCAACTGGGCCGAGCGGCCGATCGACATCACGTTGACGGTCGTCGACGCCGGACCGCAGGGCTGGTACCGGGTGGATCATCCCCCGCGCACGGGCCAGGAAGTCGTCGACGTGACGCTCGAACCACTCAGCCTCGCCGAGGTGATCGAGACCCTGGGCGACGTGGTGACCGGCCGACGCTCCCGGGTGGCCGATGACTGACCCTCCGACCACCTCCGAACCCGTCAGCCGACAGGACGCTGCGCGACTGACCCGGCTCATGCGCGTGCTGGAACGCCAGAGCAACCGTCCCGAGACGATGGCCGGATTCTTCTCGGCGATCGGCGCACAGGGTGTCGTCTCCGCGCTCGCGGTGATCGCCTTCGGCCCCCAGCGCGAGGACCTCACGTCCTGGGACCGGTTGCCCGAACTGGTGCGCCGTGGCCTCTACGCCGCGGCGACCTGGCCGGAGTTCGATGCCGAGGGGTTCGGTGCCGACCTGGCCGATCTCCTGCGTGAGGACGACGAGGATCGCCGGGCCACGGTGTCGGCGGTGACCGCGTTCCTGCTCACGTCGGGCCAGTACGACGAGCGGCTGCTGGCGGGCTGGAGCAGGGCGTTCGACGAGATGAGCCTGCCGACCCAGCAGTCGTTGTCGTGGTCGACGTTCCTGACCGGTACGGACGGACCGCAGCCGTGGGACGGCTTGGCGTCGTTCGCCCGGACCTTGTCGGACGAGCCGCTGGGGTGACTGGATCGCCGGTCCGGGTCGCTCTGGCCTACGCTCGACGGGTGAAGGTTCTCGTCATCGGCACCGGCGGCCGTGAGCACGCGCTGTCCCTGGCTCTCTCCCGCGACTCCCAGGTCACCGAGGTGCACGCGGCACCCGGCAACCCCGGCATGGCCGCGATCGCGACGTTGCATCCGGTCGATCCGCTCGACGGCGCCGCGGTGGCCGACCTGGCGACCCGGACTGGTGCCGACCTGGTGGTGATCGGTCCCGAGGCCCCCTTGGTGGCCGGCGTCGCCGATGCCGTGCGCGCAGTCGGGATCGCGTGCTTCGGACCCAGCGCCGAGGCCGCTGAGCTCGAGGGATCGAAGGCCTTCGCCAAGCAGGTCATGGCGGCTGCCGACGTCCCCACCGCGATGGCGCGAGTGTGCGAGAACGCCGAGCAGGTCGCCGACGCCCTCGACACCTTCGGCCCGCCCTACGTCGTCAAGGACGATGCGTTGGCGGCCGGCAAGGGAGTCGTGGTCACGGAGGACCGAGCCGAGGCGCTGGCCCACGGGATCTCCTGCGACCGGGTCGTGATCGAGGAGTTCCTGGACGGCCCCGAGGTCTCGCTGTTCGCGATCACCGATGGTTCCACCGTGCTGCCGCTGCAGCCGGCCCAGGACTTCAAGCGCGCCTTCGACGGCGACGCCGGACCCAACACCGGCGGCATGGGTGCGTACACGCCGCTGGACTGGGCGCCCCAGGATCTGGTGGCCGACGTCTCGCGCCGGGTCCTCGTGCCGACGGTCAAGCAGATGGCCGCGCGGGGCACCGAGTTCCAGGGTCTCCTCTACGCAGGGCTCGCGCTCACGAGCCGCGGTGTCCGCGTCGTCGAGTTCAACGCCCGGTTCGGCGATCCCGAGACCCAGGCGCTGCTGTCGCTGCTCAAGACGCCGCTGTCGGCCCTGCTGTACGGCGCGGCCACGGGATCACTCGGCGAGGTCGGACTTCCGCAGTGGCACGACGGGGCCGCGCTCACGGTCGTCATCGCGGCCGAGGGCTATCCCGAGAACCCGGTCAAGGGTGACCGCATCGACGGGGTCGACGAGGCCGATGCGCTCGAAGGCGTCGACGTCATCCACGCCGGGACCTCCATCGACGAGGACGGGAACCTCGTCACCTCCGGTGGCCGGGTGCTCTCGGTGACGGCCGTCGGTGACGATCTGGCCCAGGCTCGCGAGCGTGCGTACGCGGCGGTCGACCTGATCAGGATCCGCGGTGCCCACCACCGCACCGACATCGCACTCAACCTGCCGCAGGGCTGAGCGCGCTTCAGAGCGCCAACTGGTCCAAGGTCCACCTCGCGGCCGGGCCGGGAGCCCGGTCGCTGCGCAACACCGGTGAGTGCATCGTGCTCCACCAATCGGCGCTGACCGGAGTTCCTGCGGCTCGGTGCTGACGGACGAGGTTGCGGGTCAGCCAGAACGGCGCGACCTCGTCGAACCGCGCCGCATCGATCCGCAGTGGCACGCAGGCGGGGAGCCGGAGTCGAGCCACCTCGTTCTCGCGGAACGAAGTCAGCAGCAGATCGCGCACCTCGGCTCCTCGTGGGCCCAGTAGTGCCCTCGGCGCGAGCGAACCGAAGGAATCCGGAGCGCACAACTCCTCGAGGCACCTCTCGTCCAGGTGGTGCCAGCGCTCACGAGCCGCCTCGCTCAGCCCGCCGCCGACGACGAGGGCGGCCAGGCGCGACGAGACGGTCGCCGCTCCGCTGATCATGAGAGCGATGAGGGCACTCACGACCGCGAACCCCGGTGGCACCACCGGGAGCCTCAGGCTGGCACCGATCGTCAGGTCCATCCGCGTCACGGGAGCGAACGCGCACACGGCACGCAGATTCAGGTCTGGTGGTGGTCGCGTGGCCGCGTGCAGGGCCGCGACCGCGCCCTCGGAGTGCCCGGCCGAGACCCAGCGCCTGGCGAGCGGCCATTCCTCCCGGGCCGCCACCAGAAGGCCGCCCACGCTGCCCGCCAACGACGCACCGATCAGGTAGGGATGGGGGCCCGGTCCGCCGATGCCCTCGTAGTCCGGTTGCAACACCGAGACGCCCGCCTCGAGAAGTCGGGAGACGTAGACGTTCCCCTGCGTCATCCGGCGCAACTCCGGATGGTCGAGCGTGGCGCGGCTGGGCGCCGACCGATCGGAGCCGCCAGTGGTCATGTGCCCATAGGTCACGACGGGCCATCCGCCCTTCGGCGGGCGCCCGTGGGGAACGTGCACGAGGCCGGTCTGACAACTCGGTGCGCCGGTGACGGTGGCCGACGTGAACGTCACGCGCCACGACGCGTCTGCGGCATCGAGCACCGCTTCGTCGGTGGCCGGTTCGACGACCAGGGCGGTGCCGGTCATGTCACCACCGGCCACGCGGCAGGCGGCGCCGGATTCGTCGCGGCACCAGCCCGAGCCGCGAAGCCACCCGCCCGTCCGCAGCATCGATCAAGTCCACGAAGGCGCGTCCGACCGGTTCGAGCTGGCCGACGTCCACCTGGTCCATGGTGTCGGCGGCGTCGTACAAGTACAAGGGGCCCGAGACCAGGCTAATGGTGGGTATGCCCGACATGAGCGTGAAGGACGCGTCCGTGGGGATGCCCTGGGCCCCGAACTCCAGCAGTGAGGCGTTGATCATGGTGGTCGAGTACAGCCCGCGGCGCCGGATCGCGCGGATGAGTTGCCACTTCATGGGGGGCGAGACATTCTCGAAGAACGCCCGGGGTTCGGTCGTCGCCAGCGTCTCGAATTGGCCGTCGGCGCCTTCGCGAGCTCGGAGGCCGACGTGCTCGACGGTCAGGTTGAGCGCCAGCCGATAAGGGCTGGCGGGGTCCAGGGCATAACGACGCGCGAAGGCACGGTGGGCCTGGTAACCCGTGAAGTGGGTGTCGAAGGTGACGAACATGAGCGTCTTGGTGCGCCGGCCTTCCGCTCGGGCGCGCGCGGCCTCCTCCTCGGCGATCGCGATCACCTCGGCGGTGCCGGTGGCGTCCTCGACCGCCCCGGGCCCGATGGAGTCGTGGTGCGACTGGACCATGATCGTCTCGGGTGACGAGCCGTGCAGGATGCCGACCACGGAGCGGCCGCGGACGCGCTTGCGTTCGGAGTCGAGAGTGAGCGTGGCCCGCGGTTCCGTGCGCAGCAGTTCGCGCAACCGCCGTCCGCCGGCGCGCGTGACCCAGACGCCGGGAAGCGACAGGAGGGTCCGTCGGTAGTACTCGTTGTGATAGGCGAGTGAGTCGGGGTAATCGGCCAGCACCCCGACGACTCCCAGGGCCCCACCGGCGTGGGCCTCGCGCATGACCTTGGTCAAGCTCGTCACGTACGGGTTGCGCGACGCCAGCACATCACGGCGGAGCATTCGCCGGCCCGGATCGTGGATGTACTCGGTGAGCGGGAGCAAGCTCGCGAGCGGCATCGTGAACCGCAGGTCGAACAGGACGATCCGCCCCCGGACGTCGTGGTCGCGGACCCGGCCCGAACCGATGTCGACGACTTCGGCGGTCAGATCGCCGGTCGACCAATTGCCCACGGCCTCATGGGACGGCAGGTTGCTGTGCAGGATCGGCGAGGCCGGGATCGTGGAGCCGCCCACGGACAGGGAGACGCGGGTCGCGTGCCACGCGAAGGCGTCGCACTCCTCGATCCAGATCTCGTCCAGTCCGGCCCCGGTGAGCCGGTCGCGGACGTAGTGGGCCGCGGCCTCGCCGCCGGGCGTGCCCGTGGCGCGGGGAGAGATGTCGACAAGGTCGCGGATCGTGGCGACGAGGTCGTCAGTGCGGATCACCGTTCGACGCTACGACGATCCGTCGTCCGGCAGGATGGAACAGCCAGAAACCGTCAGTTCGTAAAGCCCTGATGCTTGATTCCGCTACTCTGCCTGCCATGGATTCGTCGCGCCCCCTGCCGGTGCTGCCGGAGGTGGACCTCGCTCTCGTGCATGCGCTCCAAATCGCTCCCCGTGCACCGTGGAGCGCCGTCGGCCGGGCCATCGGCGTCGACCCCGCGACGGCGGCCCGGCGATGGCGCCGGTTGTCCGACGAACGACTCGCCTGGTTCGTCGTGCGCCCCAGCGCCGAGCAACTGGCGCCGGAGCGCGACGCCGTGCTGGTCAACCTTCGCTGCCGACCGGGCACCCAGGTCCGGATTGCCGAACGGATGGCCGCCGTCCCCGAGGTCTATGCGGTCGACCAATTGGCGGGCGAGGACGACATCGCGGTGATCCTGATCGGTGCGGGGCTCGCAGCCACCCGGGCCGCGGTCGATGCCCTCGTGGGCGACGATCCTGACGTCACCCCCGTGCGGGTCGCCTTCGTCGCCCAGGTGCATCGCGAAGACGCGCAGTGGCGGCTGTCCGTGCTGTCGCGATCCCAGTGGCAGGCGTTGGCGCCGGCGATGTCCGGAACGGTGCCCGCGCCGGACCGGGAGCTGACCGCGCAGCTCACGCGGGCGCTGACCGAGGATGCCCGGATGAGCCTGGCCGAACTCGGTCGCCGGCTGGAGCGTCCTGAGCCGACCGTCCGGCGGCTGCTCGATCGCGCGCTGCGCTCGCACGCGATTCGGCTGGGTTGCGACGTCGTGGCGTCCGCTGGGGGAGCCGGTCGGGCCGTACTGCTGGACGTGTGCGTCGACGATCCGCACCCTGCGGGCCGGGCGATCGCCGCGCTGCCCCAGGTTCTGCGTTGTGCCGTGATCGTGGGTCGGACGAATCTGGCCGTCGCAGCTCGATTCCTCTCGCTCGCGGAATTGGCGGCCTTCGAGACGGCCGCCGCGAGCGTCGCACCGGGCTGGACCGTCCGCCATCGGGCCACGGTCGTGCGGAGTGTCAAACGTCAGGGGCGAGTGCTCGACGACGAGGGTCGCATCGTCGCCCCCAGTTCGTCGTCCAGTCGGTAACGCGAGATCGCCACGATGCTGAGGACCACCAAGGCAGCCGGTACCGCGGCGATGCCGATCGCGATCGCCCACGTCACTGAATCGGGCTGGAATCCTCCGGCGGACTGGTAGCCCCCGAGTGCCAGGACGAGTCCGAGCAGCGCCGGGCCCAACGCGAACCCGAGCAGTTCGAGGCCCGCCCACACGCCGGCGAACACTCCGATGCGGTTGCGGCCGTGGACGAGGGCGTCGTGCGCCGCGATGTCCGGAAGCATCGCCAGGGGGAACAGTTGGATCCCGGTGTAGCCGACGCCGACGATCGCCCCGGCGACGAGGGCCGGGGCCAGCCGCCCGCCGATGCCGCTGAGATTCGCCACGAGCCCGATCGCCGTGACCGTCGAGGCCAGGAGGTAACCCCGCCGCTTGCCGAGGCGCCGGCCGAGCCAGCCCCACAGTGGGGCGGCGAGCACGGCCGGGCCGACGAAGGCCAGGAACAACCACGAGGCGACCTCGGGGTCACCGAACAGGATGCGTGCCGCGTACGCGACGCCGGCGAGCAGCATGCTCGTGGCCACGGCCTGCAGGACGAACGACACGACCAGGGGCCGGGCGTGTCGGTGGCCGATCACGAGGCGCATCTGGTCTGCCCAACGCCCGCCCGCTTCCTCGTGCCGGGTCGTCGGCGCGTTGCGGGTGGTCCACCAGGCTGCGAGGGCGCCCAGCGCGATGACGCCGCCCAGGATCCATGCCATCAGTCGATACCCGTCGGCGCCTCCGGCGAGGGACACCAGCCAGGGCGCGGTCGTCCCCGCGAACACGATCGTGATGGTGACGACGATGACGCGCCAGGTCATGAGTGCCGTCCGCTCGTCGTAGTCGGAGGTGATCTCTGCGGACATCGCCAGGTACGGGACCTGGAAGAACGCATACGCCGTGGCGCACACCAGGAACACCGCGAGCACCCATGCGGTCGCGACGGCCGGATGGGACGTGGGCCCGCTGAACATGAGGGCGAACCCCAGACCCATGAGGGGCCCGGCCACGAGCAGGAACGGGCGGCGTCGATCCACGCGATCGAGCCGGTCGCTGACGCGCCCGGCGACGGGGTTGAGCACCATGTCCCACGCCTTCGGGATGAAGACGACCAGTCCGGCCACGAGGACCCCGATGCCCACGACTTCGGTCAGGTAGGGCATCAGCAGCAGGCCCGGCACGGTTCCGAACGTTCCCGTGGCGATGCCGCCGAGGCTGTATCCGCGGCGCAGACGGGCGGTGTCCCGGTTCATGGGCCGACGGTAGGAGACCCGTCGCCCAGACGACGCCAAGTGCCGGAAACCGCTCACTTCGGCGCAGGCTCTGTCGCCATTCCGCCAGCGGACGAGACTCACGGGCGGTGTCCGGTCGGCCGCGACTGCGCCCTGCGACAATGGAGCAGTGACCACCCCGAACGTCCTCGCCTCCCGCTACGCCTCGGCCGAACTGGCCCGCATCTGGTCGCCCGAGTACAAGATCGTGCTCGAGCGTCAGCTGTGGATCGCGGTGCTCCGCGCCCAGCGCGACCTCGGGATCGAGACGCCGGACGGCGTGATCGAGGCCTACGAGGCCGTCGTCGACAACGTCGACCTGGAGTCGATCGCGGCCCGCGAGCGGGTGACCCGTCACGACGTCAAGGCCCGGATCGAGGAGTTCGCCGCCCTGGCGGGCACCGAGCACATCCACAAGGGCATGACGTCGCGCGACCTCACCGAGAACGTCGAGCAATTGCAGGTGCGCGAGTCGCTCGCCCTGCTGCGCGACCGTGCCGTTGCGGCCCTCGCACGCCTGACCCGGCTCGCCGCCGAGCACGCCGAACTGGTCATGGCGGGCCGCAGCCACAACGTCGCGGCGCAGGCCACGACGCTGGGCAAGCGCTTCGCGACGACCGCCGACGAACTGCTGGTCGGGATCGAGCGGGTCGAGCAGCTCATCGCCCGTTATCCGCTGCGCGGCATCAAGGGCCCGGTCGGTACCGGCCAGGACATGCTCGACCTGCTCGGCGGCGATGAGGAGAAGCTGGCCGACCTCGAACGGCGAGTGGCAACGCATCTGGGATTCGAGCGCACGTTCACGAGCGTCGGTCAGGTGTACCCGAGGTCGTTGGACTTCGACGCGGTCAGCTCGCTCGTCCAATTGGTCGCCGCCCCGTCCAGCCTCGCCCTCACGATCCGGCTCATGGCCGGCAACGAACTCGTGACCGAGGGGTTCAAGCCCGGTCAGGTCGGCTCGTCGGCGATGCCGCACAAGATGAACACGCGCTCGTGCGAGCGGGTCAACGGCCTGGCCGTCGTACTGCGCGGATACGCCTCGATGGTCGGTGAACTGTCCGGCGACCAGTGGAACGAGGGCGACGTGTCGTGCTCGGTCGTGCGCCGGGTGGCCCTGCCGGATGCGTTCTACGCCGCCGACGGCCTGTTCGAGACGTTCCTGACGGTACTGGACGAGTTCGGGGTGTTCCCGGCCGTGATCCAGCGCGAGCTCGATCGCTACCTGCCGTTCCTGGCCACGACGAAGGTCCTGATGGCCGCCGTGCGCCACGGCGTCGGCCGCGAGGTCGCGCACGAGGCGATCAAGGAGCACGCCGTCGGTGTCGCGCTGCAGATGCGTGAACAGGGCACGGCCGACAATGACCTGTTCGACCGGCTGGCCGCGGACGAGCGACTGGGCCTGACGGCTGACGACCTCTCCCGGCTGGTGGCAGAGCCGCTGGCCTTCACCGGCGCGGCGGCCTCGCAGGTGGGTGCCGTCGTCGCGCAGGCCGAAGCCGTGCTGAAGCGCCACCCGGCCGCCGCGGCCTACAGCCCCGGCGACATCCTCTGAGGATCACGGACCCAATAGCGCGAGCGGGACGACGGCAACACCGTCTCGACGACGGTAGGCATGTTTGCCGGTCGAGACCAGAACGCGGTCGGCGAGACGATCGCCGATCTGGTCGTTCAACCAGTTGAGGTGGCGTACGTCCTTGTCGCTGATTGATTCGCTCAACTTCACCTCGATGGCGACGACACGGCGATCCTCGCCTTCGACGATCAGGTCGATTTCACGGTCGGTCTCCTTGGTGCGGAGGTGGCCGACGTGAGCCGAGGCCGCCGATGCGTAAACCCTGACGCTCTGGGCGACGAGCGATTCGAAAAGAGCGCCGAGCCATGTCCCGGTCGCGGTAGGTGTGTTCTCGCCGGACCCGCGGAGCAGGCCTGCTCGGCCAACTCCGACCAGTCTTGCGGCGAGTGCTGGATCGACGAGGTGATGTTTCGGTGACAGGGTGAGCCGCTTCAGCGGGTTGAAGGCAGGGATCCAGGCAGGGACGGGGTCCAGGACGAACACCCGGGCCAAGTGTTCGCGATAGCCGTCAACGGTCGCTCGGGCGGGTTTGTCAGTGATCCCCGCAGTGGCCGCGTCCAAGAGTTTCGAGTACGCCACATCGGTCGCGGTGGCTGCTGCGTAGGCGGACAGCCACGCGTGCAGTGCATCGGGTCGCCGCACGATCACGCCGTTCTCGGGGAGCTCTCGCTCGACAATTCGGGTGGTGTAGCTGTCGAGTTGAAGGCGCCTGGCTCGGTCTGGCAGGTCCCTGATCCCGGGAAAGCCGGACTTGAGGATCTCGTCGACGTAATCGGCCAGCCCAACCTGCGTCGTGCCTCGCACGGATGGCTGCCCGCCAGCAAGTAGATCGGTGAGGGAGACGGTGGGATCCTGGAGACCACGCTCGGCGATGGACAACGGTCGCATCATCAGGCTCACCATGCGACCTGCGCCTGAATGGATGCGAACTCCGTGTGGGGCGCTGGCCGAACCCGCAAGCAGGTACTGGCCGCCGTGTGAGTCGTCATCGACAGCCTTTCTGACGCGATCCCACACTGCGGGGTGGAGTTGCCACTCATCGATCAGGACGGGCTTGGGTACGTGGGTCAGGTGGTCGAGATCCGCAGCGAGGACGTCCCTTTGTCCCGGGAGGTTGAGGGGAATGACCGTCGCGGCGCGTTGTGTGGCCGTGGCGGTCTTGCCGACGCCTTTGGCGCCCTCAAGTGCGATGGCCGCGAGATGTGGGAAGACGTCGTCCAGAACGCCATCGATGACGCGGCGACCATACATGCTGTGAATCTAGCAGATCCTCGTGCTCAATTAGGCATTTGGACGCCTCTCTGTTAGGCATTTGGACGCCTTCTTGTGAGGCAACTGGACGCCTCGAGTCCAATTGTCTGGTCCGACCGGCTCGGGTGGTCGGTGGGTCAGGTCCAACCAACCGGGCGCGGGTGGGACCTGACGCACCGCACCAACCAGCTCAGAACCCGCGTGAGAGCTCCGGACGCCGGCAGCATCCATCTGACAAGCGAGTGAACTACCCAGAGAGATCCACAGAGATCCTGCAGGCGAGATCAGGCCAGCCAGGCCAGCACCACGGGCTCGGACTGTTCGGCCCACGTCGCGGTGAGGGTACCCGCAGTACTCGGCGGAGTCTCGGCCGAGATGACCCGAACCACGTGGAGGTCGCCCTCCCCGGCTCCCGAACCCGTGACCGCGGCGGTTGTCGGCCGCCGGGGGATCGGGCTGCCGTCGGGCGCGAGCAGGGCGACCTCGCCCCGTCCCTCGCGGATCGCCGCCGACGTCTCGGCGACGTACACCGGGTCGGACGGCCCGTCGTACACCCACCGGTGTCCGAGGGCCGAATGCTCCATCTCGCCGACCAGGACCCCCGAGGCGAGCGGCTCGGCGCGATAGGTCACGGGGACGTGCACGGTGCGGTCGCCCACGGGCAGCAGGAAGGTCTCGATCCCGACGTCGCCCGCCGGGTCGTCGAGCCGGAAGCTCGCCACGAATGGCGGCACCTCGCCGCCGGGCCACCAGCCCTGCGCGGGGAGCCACTGCTCCAGCAGTTCGGCCTTGGTCGGGGTCAACTCGGATCCGGGGTGCACGATGCCCATGACGTCATCGTGGCATGGCGCGGTTCAGCCGGCCGGGTTCGCGTCGGTGCGGGTCAGGCGCGCGGCCGCGAGTCCGGCCGCGGCGACGGAGAGCAGCGCGGCGCCGACGATCGGCGCGATCGGATGCAGAGCGTAGAGACCCGCACCGAGGATCGGTCCGGCCACGTAGGTCAGGCCGACGGTGGCGGCGAGCTGCCCGGCGACGGCCGCATGCTCGGACGGTTCGACGGCCAACGTGGCGCCGGCATTGAAGCCGGGAACGGCCAGGCCCAACCCGATCGCGATCACGACCATCGCCGGCAGCAAGGTGGCGAGCGAGGGTGCGAAGACCGCTCCGGCGTAGCCGACCGCGGCGACCAGGCTTCCGATGGCGATGAGCGAGCGGGGGCCGCCGGGGATACGGGGCGCCAGGACCGCCTGGGTCGCAGCGAAGCCCACGCCGATCAGGACCCCGGCGACAGCGACGACCTTCGCGGTGTCGGCATTCGACAAGCCCAGCCGGTCCTGCACGAGGAAGCCCATGATGATCTCGACCAGGGCCAGGCCCAGGAACAGGGCGCCGCCGGCGATCAGGAACGGCATGACTCGCGCGTCGCCCCACCCGAGCCGTTCCGCCTCGGGCCGCTCCTGGCGCTCCGGCGCGGGCAGCACCCACACGGCCACGAGGGTGGCCAGCAGCAGGAACGGTGCCACGTACACGGGCAACAGCAGTCCGCCGATCGCGAGCAGTCCGCCGAGCGCCGGGCCGACGACGAGCGAGATGCCCTGCATCGCCCCGAACGCGCCCATCGCCTTCGTGCGCGCGATGGCGCCTTCGGTGGCGGAGGCCAGGTAGGTCATGCCGGCGACGGGGACGGCCGCGAAGCCCAGCCCGTACAGAATGCCGCGGGTCAGCGCGAAGACCGTCAGCACGAGGACCCGGGGGAGTTCGTGGTTCGCGGCGATCGCGGTCATCACGGCGAATCCCGCGGTGCCGATGGTCGCCAGGACCAGACCCCGGACCAGCACCGCGTGGACGCCGAGGCGATCGACCTCGCGTCCCCACCATGCGCCCGTGACGACGAGCATCGCGGCCGACAGCGTCATGACCGCACCGAGGTCGATCTCGCGGAGACCGACGACGCGGGTGACCGGAGCCAGCACCGGTACGAGGATTCCCTGTGCGCTGTAGACGACGAGGGCCGCAGTCAGCAGGGTCGCCGTGAGGGTCCGGGTCGAAGACACCGGCACAGCCTGCCACGGATCGGCCGACTTGTGGCGACTAACCTGATCCCATGCCGCTGGAGATCCCCGGAGCCACCCACCTGCACTCGGGCAAGGTCCGCGACCTGTACACGTATGGCGACCAGCTGCTGATGGTGGCGTCCGACCGGGTCAGCGCGTACGACTTCATCCTCGAACCGGGTATCCCCGACAAGGGCGAGATCCTGACCCGGATGAGTCTGTGGTGGTTCGACCAGCTGTCCGACCTGGTGCCCAATCACGTCGTCAGCACCGAGGTCCCTCATGAGGTGGCGGGGCGGGCGCTGGTCGTGGAACGGCTCGACATGTTCCCCGTCGAGTGCGTGGTGCGCGGCTACCTGACGGGCTCGGGCCTGATCGACTACCGCGAGACCGGTGCCGTGTGCGGCATCCCCCTTCCCGACGGGCTGGTCGACGGTTCACGCCTGGACGCACCGATCTTCACCCCCGCCACGAAGGCGGAACTGGGTGAGCACGACGAGAATGTCTCGTTCGAAGCGGTCGTGGAGACGGTCGGTGCCGAGATCGCCGAGCAGTTGCGCGAACTCACGTTGGCCGTCTACGGCCGCGCCGAGCAGGTCGCCCGCGAACGCGGCATCATCCTGGCCGACACGAAGCTGGAGTTCGGGGCGCGTCCCGACGGCACGATCGTGCTGGGCGACGAGGTGCTGACCCCCGACTCGTCCCGCTTCTGGCCGGCCGACCGCTACGAACCGGGCCGGTCCCAGCCCAGCTACGACAAGCAGTTCGTCCGGGACTGGCTGACGTCGGCCGAGTCCGGGTGGGACCGCGCCTCCGACACGCCTCCGCCGCGGCTTCCCGGCGAGATCGTCGAGCGGACCCGCGATCGTTACATCGAGGCCTACGAGCGGCTGACCGGCCTGAGCTGGTGACGTCGAACCGCGCTGGGCGGGCTTCCGGCGTTGTCCGCCTCTCGATTACAGTGTCGATGTAACGAAGGCCACACCCCCGGAAAGAAGACTCAGACGTGACAAATCTCGCCGCGATTCTCGACGACACCACCGCGAAGTACCCCGAGCGCACCGCCATCGTTTTCGGCGACCTGCGTCTGAACTACGCCCAGGTCAACGGTGCCGCCAACCAGGTGGCCAATCTGTTGGTGTCGCGCGGCATCAAGCCCGGTGACAAGGTCGCGATCTCGATCCCGAACCTGCCCTACTTCACGATCGTCTACTTCGGCATCCTCAAGGCCGGCGCGACGGTCGTGCCGTTGAACGTGCTGTTGAGCGAGCGCGAGGTGGCGTACCACCTGGACGACTCGGACGCCAAGGCGTTCTTCGCGTTCGAGGGCACCCCTGACCTGCCGATCGGTGATCGCGCGTGGGCGGGGTTCAACGAGGTCGAGGGCTGCAAGGAGTTCTTCCTGATCAAGCTCGACTCGGCCGCGCCCAAGCCGATCGAGGGGCCGGAGTTCTATGCCCCGCTGGTCGCCGAGCAGTCGCCCGTCTTCGAGACCGTCGAGCGCGATGACGACGACACCGCGGTCATCCTCTACACGTCGGGCACGACCGGCCAGCCCAAGGGCGCCGAGCTGATGCACCGCAACCTCTACGCCAATGCGGCCTTGGGCGAGCACACGTTCAACGCGAACGCCGACAACCCGGACACCTACCTCGCGGTGCTGCCGCTGTTCCACATCTTCGGCCAGACCGTGATCCAGAACGGCGCGATCCTGTACGGCGGCACGGTCGTCTACCTGCCGCGCTTCGAGGCGGTGCCCGCACTGCAGTTGCTGCTCAAGGAGAAGGTCACGTTCTTCGCCGGGGTGCCCACGATGTACTGGGGCCTGCTGGGTGCGCTCGGCGATCCTGCGGCCGAGGGCATCGACGTCGCACAGATCGCCGAGAACCTGCGCGTCGCCGCCGCCGGTGGCGCCGCGCTGCCGGGCGACATCCATCGCCAGTTCAAGGAGAAGTTCGGCGTCACGATCCTCGAGGGCTACGGCCTGTCCGAGACGTCGCCGGTCGCCTCGTTCTCGGTGTGGGGCGAGGAGCCGGTCGTCGGGTCGATCGGCAAGCCCGTCCACGGCGTCGAGATGAAGCTCATCAACGACGACTGGACCGACGTCCCGCACGATCCCGAGGCCATCGGCGAGATTGCGATCAAGGGCCACGGCATCATGAAGGGCTACTACAACCGGCCTGCTGCCACCGACGAGGCCATCCACGGCGAGTGGTTCCGCAGCGGCGACCTGGCTCGCAAGGACGACAACGGCTACTACTTCATCGTCGACCGCAGCAAGGACATGATCATCCGCGGCGGCTACAACGTGTACCCGCGCGAGCTCGAAGAGGTCCTGATGACGCACCCGGCGGTCTCGCTGGTCGCGGTCATCGGCGTCCCGCACGAGTCGCACGGCGAGGAGATCAAGGCCGTCGTGGTCAAGAACGCCGACGACCCGACCACCGAGGACGAACTGCGCGAGTGGGCCAAGGGTCAGTTCGCGCAGTACAAGTACCCGCGCATCATCGAGTTCCGCGACGCGCTGCCGATGACGGCGACGGGCAAGATCCTCAAGCGCGAGATCAACTGACGTTCAGCTGCGGCGCCCGAGCGCTCGGTGGGTCCATCCAGCGGCCCGCCAGCGCTCGGGGTCGAGCGCGTTGCGTCCGTCCAGGATGCGGCGCTGGGCGACCAGTTCGCCCACCTTCTGCGGATCGAGTTCGCGGTACAGCTTCCACTCGGTCAGCAGCAGCACGAGGTCGGCGCCGGTGAGCGCCTCCTCGAGATCCTCGATGTACAGCAGGTTCGGGTAGACGACCTTGGCGCTGGGGAGTGCGGCCGGATCGGTCACCCGGACCGAGGCGCCCTGCAGCCGGATCTGTTCGGCGACGTTGAGTGCGGGCGAATCGCGGGTGTCGTCGGAGTCCGGCTTGAACGAGGCACCCAGCACGGTGATCTTCTGGCCCATGAACGAACCGCCGCACTCCTCACGGGCCAGATCGACCATCCGGACCCGGCGGCGGGTGTTGATCTCGTCGACCTCACGCAGGAAGCTCAGCGTCTGGTCGGCGCCCAGTTCGCCGGCGCGCGCCATGAACGCGCGGATGTCCTTCGGCAGGCAGCCGCCCCCGAAGCCCAGTCCGGCATTGAGGAACTTGCGCCCGATCCGATCGTCCATGCCGATGGCATCGGCGAGCAGCGTGACGTCGGCGCCGGTGCGCTCGCACAGCTCGGCCATCGCATTGATGAACGAGATCTTGGTGGCCAGGAACGAGTTCGCGGCGACCTTGACCAGCTGCGCGGTGGCCTGGTCCATGACGAGCCGCGCGGTTCCTTCGGCCAGGATCGCCGCGTAGACCTCGTCCAGTTGGGCGACGGCCCGTTCGCCGGGGGCACCGTCGGAGACGCCATAGACGAGGCGGTCGGGGTGCAGGGTGTCCTTGACGGCGAAGCCTTCGCGCAGGAATTCGGGATTCCACGCGAGGTCGGCTCCAGGTTCGACCGCAGCGAGCTGTTCGGCCAGCCGCTCGGCGGTGCCGACGGGGACCGTCGACTTGCCGGCCACCAGGTCACCGGGCTTGATGATCTGGAGGATGCTCGCGAATCCGGCGTCGACGTACCGCAGATCGGCGGAGTACTCGCCGGTCGTCTGTGGGGTCCCGACGCACAGGAAGTGCACCTCGGCCTCGGCCGCCTCGGCGATGTCCGTCGTGAAGGTGAGCCGGCCGGTGGCGAGGGTGCGCTCGAGAAGTTCGGGCAGTCCTGGCTCGAAGAACGGTGCGACGCCGTCGGACAGCGACGAGATCTTGGAGGCGTCGACGTCGACGCCGACGACGGTATGGCCGAGCTCGGCCATGCTGGCCGCGTGGACAGCGCCCAGGTAGCCACAACCGATAACGCTGATGTGCATGCGGTCACCCTAGGTGACCCGCGAGCAGCCGTCACCTAAAGTCGACCCATGACGATCGAGATCACACACAATGCTGCCGAACAGCAATACGAGATCGCGGTGGACGGCCAGCGCGCCGGGTGGACCGTGGCACGCGAGGAGGGTGATGTCGTCGTCTTCCCGCACACCGAGATCGATGAACGCTACGAAGGTCAGGGCCTGGCCGGACAGCTTGTCGGCTTCGCGCTCGACGACGTGCGCGCCCGTGGCAAGAAGGTCGACGCGCACTGCCCGTACGTGAAGCGGTTCATCGAGAAGCGTCCCGAGTACCACGACCTGCGGATCGGATGACGGGCGCGCTCAGACGCAGAATCGCGCTGCTGGGCCCGGCCTTCATCGCCGCCGTCGCCTACGTCGACCCCGGCAACGTCGCCACCAACCTGACCGCCGGCGCTCAATTCGGCTACACGCTGGTCTGGGTCATCGTCCTGGCCAACCTGATGGCCGTGCTGGTCCAGTACCTCTCGGCGAAGCTGGGGCTGGTCACGCGCCGGTCTCTCGCCGCCCAGGTTGGCAGCCGGGTGTCCCCTCGGACCAGATTCGTCTACTGGTTGCAGGCTGAGGGCATCGCCATCGCGACGGATCTGGCCGAGGTGATCGGCGGTGCGATCGCGTTCCACCTGCTGTTCGGTCTGCCGTTGCCGCTCGGGGCATTGCTGACGGCGCTCGTCGCGATGCTGGTGTTGATGATCGGCGACCGTCGTGGGCAGGGTGTGCTCGAACGGGTGATCGTCGGATTCCTGCTGCTGATCGCAGTGGGGTTCCTCGCCGGGTTGATCGTCGGCCCGCCTTCGGGCTCCGGGATCGTCGAGGGACTGGTACCCACCTTCTCCGGTGCCGAGAGCGTGCTGCTGGCCTCGGGCATCGTCGGCGCGACCGTCATGCCACATGCCGTGTACCTGCACTCCAGCCTCACGGCCGACCGGCTCGGGCGTCGCGGTGAGGGGTCGACCCTGGGTGAGCTGCTGGCCGCCACGCGCACGGACGTCGTCCTGGCGTTGCTGTTGGCGGGAGTCCTGAACCTGGGCCTGTTGCTCATGGCGGCGGCGAACCTCCAGGGCTTCGCCGGCACGGACACGATCGAGGGTGCGTACGAGCTGATCAGCAGTGAGATCGGCGCCGGGGTGGCGCTGCTGTTCGCGGTGGCGTTGTTGGGCTCGGGCATCTCGTCCACCTCGGTCGGCAGCGCCGCCGGGGCCGAGGTGATGCGCAGCCTGACCCCGTGGAACCTGGCACCCGTCACGCGGCGGCTCATCACCTTGATCCCGGCCCTGATCGTCCTGATGCTGGGCATCGACCCGACGCGGGCGCTCGTCGTGTCGCAGGTGGTGCTGTCGATGGGGATCCCGTTCGCGGTCGTACCGCTGGTGTGGCTGACGTCCTCGCGCCGAGTCATGGGCGATCACGTGAATCATCGCGCGACGACATGGCTGGCCGTGCTCGCGGCAGCGGCGATCATCGCGCTGAACGTGGTGCTGCTGTGGCTGACCTTCGTCGGCGGGAACTCGTAGGCTGGGCACATGCCCGAGATGCCCGAGGTCGAGGCGCTGGTCCGCTGGCTGGCCGACAAGTTGGACGGCGCGGTGGTGGCCGAGGTCGAGCCCGCCTCGTTCTCGGTGCTCAAGACGTATGACCCGCCGGTGTCGGCCTTCGCCGGCCTGATGGTCACGGGAGTGCGGCGGCACGGGAAGTTCGTGGACATCGAGGTCGACGGTCTGCACCTGGTGATCCACCTGGCCAAGGCCGGCTGGTTGCGGTGGTCCGACAGCTTCCGCGATTCCCGAGTCAAGATGGGTGGACCGCTGGCCCTGCGATTCCGGGTGGATCGAGGCGACGGGCCGCACGAGGGGTTCGATCTGACCGAGGCCGGAACACGCAAGGGACTGGCCGTGTACGCGGTGCATGATCCGCAGCAGGTGCCCGGTATTGCCCGGCTCGGCCCGGACCCGCTCGAGCCCGGGTTCGACCTGCGCCAGCTGCTGGGTCGGCGCATGCAGGTCAAACGACTGTTGCGCGACCAGTCGATCATCGCGGGCATCGGCAACGCCTACAGCGACGAGATCCTGTATGTGGCGCGACTCTCGCCCTTCGCGATCGCCGAGACGCTGGACGACGACCAGATCGCACGGCTGGACGAGGCGATCTCGACGGTGCTGACCGAGGCGATCGAGGCCGCCGACGGCAAGCCCGCCGCCGACCTGAAGGACGCCAAGCGGGAGCGGATGCGGGTCCACGGCCGCGCAGGCGAGGTCTGCGACGTGTGCGGCAGCTCCATCGCCGAGGTCGTCTTCTCCGACTCGTCGCTGCAGTACTGCCCGGGCTGCCAGACGCAGGGAGCGTTGTTGAAGAACCGCAGCACCTCGAAGTTCCTCAAGTGACATGACAAGGAGGGTGGGAGCTCGGCTCCCACCCTCCTTGCAAGGTTCAGTCGGTCAGATCACTTCTTCTTGACGGTGACCTTGACAGTGACCTTGGCGACTCCGCCCTTGCCGTCCGAGACCGACACCTGGAACGAGGTCTTGCCCGTGAAGCCCTTCTTGGGCTTGAACGTGACCTTGTTCTTCTTGACCGTGACCTTGCCCTTCGTGGTCTTCTTGGCCAGCTTGTAGGTCAGCTTGTCGCGGTTGGCGTCCGTCGCCTTGACCGTGATCGACTTCGCCTTGTTCTTCTTGGTCGTGATCGCGTACGACTTCTTGGCGAATCTCGGCTTGACGTTCTTCGGCTTGACGACCGGCTTGGGCGGCGCCGGCTTCGTGGTCGGCTTCGTGGTGGGGGCGGTCGTCGGGGCCGCCGTCGGGGCCGTGGTGGGGGCGGTCGTCGGGGCCGTGGTGGGGGCGGTCGTCGGGGCCGTGGTGGGCGTCGTGGACGGTGCGGTGACCGTGATCGTGCCCAGAGTGAGGTTGGCCGGGCCGGTGCAGGTCAGGGCGGCGTCATTCGAGGAGTTGTCAGCCTTGTAGACCGTGGCGACGATCGAGAAGGCCGCCGGCATGCCCAGCGTGACCGTGCCGACGGCGTTGGCAGGCGTCGTGATCGCAGGAACCTGGCCGGTGGCCGGGATGAGCCAGGGCGCGACGGTCTGGGGAATGGGCGTCTTGGGAGCCGCCAGGCTCGGGATGGTGACCGAGGACGTCTGTCCGGCCGTCGAGATGGTGACCTTCGAGTCATTCGACGCGCCGGAGGCCGCGACACCGCCGAGCAGGAAGACGGTCGGACTGCGCAGCGCTTCGGGCATCGTCAGGGTGATGTTGACGGTGCGTGACGGCAGGACCTCGCCCGGGGCGACCGACGCGGGGGCGGTCGTCGAGGCCTTGACGCCGACATCGTGGGTGCCGAGCGACAGACCGCCGGCCGTCACCGCGCACGTGTAGGCGAATGACTTCTCCAAAGGAGCGTCTGCCGCGTTGGCGGGGCTCGCGGAAGCGAGCGTCAAGGCGGTGGCGACGCCGGCGACCAGGCTGGCGGACACGGGCGCGGCAATTCGGCGTGCCACGCGAGAGGTGGGGGTCATGGGGGGCCTTTCTTTGGGGGACGTCTCCCGCGCGGTCAGGTGGCGCGGGAGCTGAAAGCCTAACAACAGTTCAACTGTGAGTTACAACAAATGGCGAGGTTTGATCCGTGGGCGTCGAGACGGTGAATCGTGCTGAAATGCTGGGGGCGAGGACCACATCGGTCCCCGCCCCCGGCTCAGACGTGCGCTTACTTCTTCTTGACGGTCACGTTGACCTTGGTGCGGGCGTACTTGCCCCGGCCGTCGTACGTGGTGACGATGAAGGACGCCTTGCCCTTGAAGTTCTTCTTGGGCTTGAAGGTGACACGGTTGCCCTTGATCGAGACCTTGCCGGCCTTCTTGCTGATCTTCTTCGTGACCCGGTAGGTCAGGCGATCGCGGTCGAGGTCGCTCGCGCGGATGACGATCTTCTTCGCCTTGTTCTTCTTGGTGACGAGGTTGACCTTGCGCGGAGCCTTCGGGGCGCGGTTGTAGACGCCCAACGTCTTGCCCAGGACGAGCGATCCGCCGGCGGTGGCGCAGGTCAGGTTCGCCGGGATCGAGGAGTCGTCATCCTTGTAGACGGTGGCGGTGATCGTGAACTTCGCCGGCATGCTGAGCGTGACGCCACGGTTGACCGTGCGCGGTGTCGTGATGGCCGGAACGGTGCCGGCGGCCGGGATCGTCCACGGAGCCTGGGTCTGCGGGATCGGCGTCTTGGGAGCGGCCAGCGACGGAATCGGCACCGTCAGGGACTTGCCCGCCGAAGCCAGGACGATGGCCGCATCGGTCGACTTGCCGTCGGCCTGCCGACCGCCCAGGAGGCCGACCGTGCTGGAGCGCAGCAGTTCGGGCATCGTCAGCGTGAGCGTGACGGGCGTGGGTGCGATGCGCTCGCCGCGGTAGACCGAGGTCGGGATCTTGGCGGTGGCGCGGACGCCGATGACGTGTTCGCCCAGCGTCAGACCGCCGGCGGTCACGTCGCACTTGTAGTTGAACGACTGGTTCACGATCTGGGAGCCGAGGGCGTGTGCCGGGGCGGCAAGGCCGACCGCGGCGAACGTGCCACCGACCAGAGCGGCGGAGACGGGCAGTGCGACGCGGCGCACCGGGGAGGAGGATCGGGTCACGGGGGACACCTTTCTGGGACGGTTGCCCACGCATTGGAGACCGCGGACATCTTGCAACTCGCGGTAACCTAACACTTTGAACTGTGAGTTACAACACGTAGTGAGTGCCGTTGGCGGTACCGCAGAAGCTGGCCCATCCTTCCTTCGGATCTCGGTGAACATCGGACGCCCAAGACATGATTTGGCCCATGTACGTCGTGCTAGCCCGAACTGCGAGGTGTCGGCTGCTGACCCTCGATGCGCGCCTCGCAGCGTCCGCCGCCGACTGCGCGCTGGTGCCGTAGACAAACGCTTCAGGTGCATGCGCCGACCGGGCACCCCTTCATCGGACCGTCGTCACACGGCCCGGCAGAATGACCCTCTACTCCCCGGGTGCCTCGATCGCGGCTTCGAGGCGCTCGAGCTTGCCGTCGAGCTCGCCCTCGAAACCCGGGCGGATGTCGGCCTTCATCACAAGCGACACCCGCGAGCCGAATGGCAGCACCGCCTCGGTGGCGCGCTTGACGACGTCGAAGACCTCGTCCCACTCGCCCTCGATCTCGGTGAACATGCTCGTGATCCGGTTCGGCAGACCGGACTCGCGCACGACCTTCACGGCCGCCGCGACAGCGTCGTGCACGGAGCCGTCAGCGCGGCCGGTGCCGCTGGGGGCGATGGAGAAAGCGATGATCATGGATACCTCCGGTGGGCTGTCGGGTGGTTCAGAGCATGCCCCGCTGGAGGGCGACGGCCATGCGTCGCACGGCAGCCGGGGCCGCCGTGCCGTAGCCGACCATGTTGGCGAAGCCGTGGATCAGGCCCTCCTCGCGCTGGGTCGTGACGCGGACGCCGGCGGCTCGCATCGCCTCGGCGTAGGCCTCGCCCTCGTCACGCAGCGGATCGAATCCGGCCGTGACGACATGCGCGGGCGGCAGATCGTGCAGATCGCCCTTGATCGGCGAGATCCGCGGGTCGGAGCGGTCTTCCCCGCTCACCAGATACGCATCGGTGAACTGGTCCATCAGGTCGTCGGTCAGGAAGAACCCCCGGGCGAACTCGCGGCGACTGTCCGAGATCGACGTGAAGTCGGTGACCGGGTAGATCAGCAACTGGCTGCGCGGGACCGGACCGCCCGTGCGCACCATCTCCTGCGCCACCACCGTCGCCAGATTGCCGCCCGCGCTGTCCCCGCCGACGGAGATCCGGTCAGGATCGACCGCGAGGCCGGGCGCGTTCTCGGCCACCCACTGCCACGCGGTGACGCAGTCGTCGACAGCGGCCGGGAACGGTTTCTCGGGCGCCAGCCGGTAGTCCACGGCGATCACTCGCACCATGGCCCACTCGGCGAGCGCCCGGCACAACGAGTCGTGGCTCTCCAGATCGCCCAGGGCGAATCCGCCGCCATGGAAGAACACGAGGGCGGGCGATGGACCCGTGATGTCACGCGGCGTGTAGAACCGCAGCCGCAGCGGCCCGCCCGCGCCGGCGATCTGGCGGTCCGTCACGGCACCGATCGGCTGATTCCCGCCGACGAGCCGATCCGACCGGGACATGTCCCGGCGCTGCCGGCTGAACGGGGTCGAGGCCGGATCCGGGTTCTCGAGGCGCATGAGCGCCAGCATCGCCTGCATGTCCGGGTGCAGGGCCAGTCCGTCGCGCCGTTCAGGGGCTCCGAACAGGACCCTCTTGACGGGGGTCGGGGCTGATCCGACCGCGGCGACGGCGGCACGCCGGACTCGCGCTGAGACGCTCATGAGGGTGAACGTAGCAGTCTCACTCGGCACATCAGCAACGTCAGTGCAGCGTTAAGCGAGCGAAAATCCTGTGAATGCCGCATCATGAAAGAGAAAGGTGTGCGTCTCGTACATGACGAGAGGAACGCAGATGAGCAGTGCGAAGGCCTTCAGGTTCGATCCGCACGAACACGAACCCAACCTGTCCGCCCCGATGGGCGAGGTCCCCATGCCCCGCCCGGGGTTCCGCCGTTCGATGCTCTTCCTCGTCGTTCTCTCGGTGCCGCTGTGGGCGCTCATCATCGGCGCCGGGTACGTGGTGTCGCGCCTGTGGACCTGATCGCGTTCACCTGTTCTTCACCTGACCGTGCCATCGTTGAGCCATGGAGACCACCGACCTGACGGTCCCTGAACCGTTGGCGTCCTCGCCCGATGAGTTCGACGTCGACCCGCCGTACGACGCGGACGAAGGTGCCCTGCCCGCCGACCGCTTCCTCGATCGCGAACTCTCGTGGATCGCGTTCAACGCGCGCGTGCTGGAGCTGGCCGAGCTCGAATCCTTGCCCCTGCTGGAGCGTGCCCGCTTCCTGGCGATCTTCGGTAGCAACCTCGACGAGTTCTTCATGGTGCGCATCGCCGGCCTCAAGCGGCGCATCGCCGCCGGGGTTGCCGTTCCCACGGCCAGCGGTCTCAACCCGCGCGATGTGCTCACCTCGAGCC
This sequence comes from uncultured Aeromicrobium sp., assembly GCA_964473845.1. Classification (GTDB taxonomy): domain Bacteria; phylum Actinomycetota; class Actinomycetes; order Propionibacteriales; family Nocardioidaceae; genus Aeromicrobium. Next base: position 7,829 of record CAYYQO010000005.1, on the reverse strand, counting down.
TGCAGGCCAGCCGTGAGCTCATGGAGCGCCAGTCGGGCCTGCTGCACGAGTCGATCCTGCCCGCGCTGGCGGAGCAACAGATCCACCTGCTGCGCTGGAGCGAACTGACCGACGACGAACGCACGAAGATCACCGAGTTCTACCACCACCGCGTGTTTCCCGTCCTGACTCCGCTGGCCGTCGATCCGGCCCACCCGTTCCCCTACATCTCGGGGTTGTCGCTCAACATCGCCCTGGTCATGCGCAATCCGCGCACCGGCAAGGAACACTTCGCCCGGGTCAAGGTCCCCCCGGTCATCCAGCGCTGGCTCAAGGCCGACATCGGACGGTACGTGGCGCTCGAGGACGTCATCGCCGCCAACCTCGACAGCCTCTTCCCCGGAATGGAGATCATCGACCACCACACGTTCCGGGTCACCCGCAACGAGGACCTGGAGGTCGAGGAGGACGACGCCGAGAATCTGCTCAAGGCACTCGAGAAGGAACTGCTGCGCCGGCGCTTCGGCCCGCCCGTGCGGCTCGAGGTCGACGAGCAGATGTCCGATGCCGTCCTGGAGTTGCTGGTCGGCGAACTCGGCGTTTCGGACGACGAGGTCTTCCGGCTCAGCGGTCCGCTGGACCTGCGCAGCCTGAACGAGATCGCCGACATCGACCGTCCCGACCTGAAGTTCCCGCCCTTCGTGCCGAGCACGCACGAACATCTCGCCGAGGTCGAGACGGCCAGTCCGGCCGACATGTTCAGTGCCCTGCGCAAGCGCGACGTGCTGGTGCACCACCCGTACGACTCGTTCGCCACGAGCGTCCAGCGCTTCGTCGAGCAGGCCGCCGCCGATCCGCAGGTCCTGGCGATCAAGCAGACGCTGTACCGGACGTCCGGCGACTCGCCGATCATCGATTCGCTCGTCGAGGCGGCCCGGGCGGGCAAACAGGTCCTCGTGCTGGTCGAGATCAAGGCCCGTTTCGACGAGGAGGCCAACATCCGGTGGGCGCGCAAGCTCGAACGCGCGGGCTGCCACGTCGTGTACGGCCTCGTCGGTCTCAAGACCCACTGCAAGCTGGCGCTCGTGATCCGTGACGAGCCCGACGGCCTGCGGCGCTATGCCCACATCGGCACCGGGAACTACAACCCGAAGACCGCCCGCCACTACGAGGACTTCGGTCTGCTGACCTCGAACCGTGAGGTCACCCACGACCTGACCGAGCTGTTCAACAGCCTGTCGGGATTCGCGATGACGAACGACTACGACTCATTGCTGGTCGCCCCGCGCGAACTGCGCTCGGGCCTGACCGACCGGATCGACCGCCAGATCGCGAATCACCGCGCGGGCCGCCCCGCGCACATTGCCTTCAAACTCAACTCACTCGTCGACGAGGCCATCATCGACAAGCTCTACGAGGCCTCCCGCGCCGGGGTGAGCGTCGATCTGGTGATCCGCGGCATCTGTGCCCTGCGACCTGGTGTCCCGGGACTGTCCGAGAACATCCATGTGCGCAGCGTGCTGGGCCGGTTCCTCGAGCACAGCCGGGTCTTCGCCTTCGGCGCCGGCGACGACCGCGAGGTCTGGATCGGCTCGGCCGATCTCATGCACCGCAACCTCGATCGTCGTGTCGAAGTGCTCGTCCGGGTGCCGTCCGGCTCCCATGTCGACCAACTGACCGATCTGCTGGCTCTGATGTCGGCCGACGAGACGTTGTCCTGGCATCTCGGGGCCGACGGTTCGTGGACCCGCGTCGACGGCGCGGACGTCCAAGAGGTGCTGATCGACCGGGCGCGCTCACGTCGTTCGCGCGTGAACGCTGCAGACTGAGACCATGGCAAGCAAGGTCATCCCCGCGGCCGGCGGCATCGTGTGGCGCAAGACCGGCCCCACCGGTGGTGTGGAGGTCCTGCTCGTCCATCGGCCCGGCTACAACGACTGGACCTTTCCCAAGGGCAAGGCCGACCCCGGAGAACCGCTGCCCGTCACGGCCATGCGCGAGATCGCCGAGGAGACCGGTTACCGGGTCCGGCTCGTCCATCCGCTCCCCGAAGTCACCTATCAGGTCCGCGGCGGACTGAAGAAGGTCGCGTACTGGGTCGGTCGCCTCGTCGACGACGACACCGACTTCCAGCCGAACCGCGAGGTCGACAAGATCAAGTGGTTCTCGCCGCGCGACGCCCGCAAGAAGCTGAGCTACGACCACGACCGCGGACTGCTGGAGGCGTTCGAGGACCTGGTCACCCAGAAGCGCCACCGCTCCCGCACCTTGGTCCTGCTGCGCCATGCGAAGGCCATCCCGCGCGACGCGTTCGACGGTGATGACCGGGATCGACCTCTCGCCGCGTCCGGGCACGACCGGGCCAAGGAGCTGGTTCCGCTGCTGACCGCGTTCGGGGTCCGGCGCATCGTCAGCAGCCCCGCCGCCCGCACCGTCCAGACCATCGACCCCTACGTCGCGGCGACCGACGAGCTGCTCGAGCTCGACGACCGACTGGCGGAGGGAACGCCCGCCGGACAGGTCGAGCGAGTGGTCGAGACGCTCCTGACCACCAAGCGGCCCACGGTGGCCTGCACCCACCGCCCCGTGCTGCCCGACGCCTTTGCCGCGCTCGGCATCGACGGGACCAGCCTGCCTCCCG
>CAYYQO010000005.1:0-5109 GCA_964473845.1 uncultured Aeromicrobium sp. | reverse complement strand
GTGCTGCCCGACGCCTTTGCCGCGCTCGGCATCGACGGGACCAGCCTGCCTCCCGGCGGCGCCCTGGTGATTCATCACCGCAAGGGAAAGGTGCTGGCCGTCGAGTCGATCTGAGGGAGCCGCGGCGGCGCTCCGGTGTCGCCTTCCGGCCGCGGAGATCACGTGTGATGTAACTCATTGGCACACCAGTCACAGATTCCAGCGAACTCCGATTTCGTTGGTTTGTTCTCCACACGTTCGGGTGGGCGACGAGCGGAAGACCTCCTGAAGTACGGCGGCAATATGCTGGCGGAAGCAATGGGGATCGGAACCTGTTACACGGTCGCCAAGGAGATCTTCTGATGGAGCCGCCAATGACCTTCGCGCTTGCTGCAGTATCAGCCTTCGCGGCCGGCGTCCTCTTTCAATCGGAAGGTTGGCCCAGGGTTGATCGGGAGCGAGGCTGGAGGCTGCTCATTCGATTGATGGCGCTGGTCGTCATGGTGGCATCGGCCTTCGGCGCTTCCTCCCTGTTCGGCACCGAAGGATCCTTCCGAGCCATCGGTGTCGCGGCAACTGTTCTGTGGTTGCCGCAATTCCTCCTCATGCTGGTCTTCGCGCGAGGGACCGCTGGGCAGCCAGCGCCCCGGCCGAGCGGCCAGGACGGCTGATCGAGCCCATGCCCTTGGCTGAAGAGTGAAATGCGGAGGCCGTCGGAGCTCGCTGAGATCCGACGGCTTCCCTCTCTACCAAAGAAGTTCGTGCTGACGACGTTCCCGCCGAGCCGGGAAACTCGCGCCGACCTTCCGCGTCAGGTCGGCCACCGACAGCTGCAGCCACTATCCGCGCGCGGTAACTCAGCGTCCATCCTCGGCGAGAAAGCGGACGCCCACCCATCGCCCCACGAGCACCGCCGACAGGCCAGGCAGTGTGGGCTGCACCACAAAACCTCGGGAACGCTGGGACTGAACGCCCACCATTCCCTCACGGTTCACCTTGCGTTCACTCTCATCGCAGATTCGATACACCTGCGGTTCCTAACGTGACAAGCGACCGAGGCAGTTGCCTCGCTCGCAAGCTCCAAGAGAGGGAACACACGTGAACCGCAAGTCCATGCGCACCCTGGCCGCGACCGCGGCAAGCTCCGCGCTGCTCCTCGGCCTGGCCGCCTGTGGCGCCGGCAACGAGACCGACTCCGGGGACACCAGCTCCGACAGCTCGCTCAGCGGGACACTCAATGGCGGTGGCGCCAGCTCGCAGGAGTCGGCCGTCGGCGCGTGGAAGCAAGGCTTCCAGACCGCCAACCCGGACGTCACCGTCAACTATGACCCCGTCGGTTCGGGCGGCGGACGCGAGCAGTTCATCGCCGGTGGCCTGTCGTTCGCCGGATCGGACGCGTTCCTCAGCGAAGACGAGCTCACCGCGGCGAACGAGCGCTGCGGCGGCGCCGTCGTCTCCGTCCCGGTCTACGTGAGCCCGATCGCCGTCATCTACAACCTCGACGGCGTCAATGACCTCAAGCTCGACGCCGCCACGATCGGTGCGATCTTCGAGGGCAAGATCACCGAGTGGAACGACTCGGCGATCGCCGACCTCAACCCGGACGCCGATCTGCCGGACACCAAGATCACGCCCGTGCACCGCGCCGACGACTCCGGCACCACGAAGAACTTCACCGACTACCTGACTGCGGCGTCGGACGGCTCCTGGACCGGCGGCGTCGTCGAGACGTGGCCGATCAAGGGCGGCGAGGCCGCTGACGGCACCTCGGGCCTGGTCTCCGCGGTCAAGGGTGGCCAGGGCACGATCGGCTACGCCGACGCCAGCCAGGCCGGCGACCTCGGTACGGTCAGCGTCAAGGTCGGCGACGAGTTCGTCGGCCCGACGGAAGAGGCCGCTGCGAAGGTACTCGACACCGCCGAGCAGGAGTCGGGCCGCGCCGAGACCGACATCGCCCTCAAGATCGACCGCACGACGACCGCTGCGGGCGTCTACCCGGTGGTCCTGGTCTCGTACCAGATCGCCTGCCAGAAGTACGAGGACGCCACCGAGGCCGAACTCGTCAAGTCCTGGCTGACGTACGTCGCCAGCACCGAGGGCCAGCAGGCGAGCCAGCAGGCTGCCGGTTCGGCGCCGCTCTCGGAGAGCTTCTCCGAGACCGTGCTTTCCGCGATCAACACGATCGGCTGACGCCTTTGGTCCGGCCGAGGGACCTCCCTCGGCCGGGTCATGGGCACCAGCCGTACCCGAGAAGGAAGGGCTCCGCGTGAGCAGCACGACCGAGCAGCACCCGCGCACCGCGCCACCGCAGCGACCTGGTGACCGCGTCTTCAGCGGCCTGTCCCTGGGCGCCGCACTCCTGATCCTCGCCACCTTGGCCGGCGTCGCGATCTTCCTGACGATCGAGGGCATTCCCGGCATCACCGCCTCACCCGATGAGGTCAAGTACGGCACGACGTTCCTGTCCTATGTCGGACCGCTCGTCTTCGGCACGCTGTGGGCCGCCGTGATCGCGCTCGTCATCGCCGCGCCGATCGCGATCGGTGTCGCCCTGTTCATCAGCCACTACGCGCCCCGGCAGCTGGCGCAGCCGATCGGCTACCTCATCGACCTGCTCGCCGCCGTGCCCAGCGTCGTCTACGGCGCCTGGGGCATGATCACGCTGGCATCCGCGATGCAGCCGGTCTACGCCTGGCTCGAGGACAACCTCGGCTTCATCCCGCTGTTCGCCGGGCCGGCCTCCGCCACGGGCCGTACGATCCTGACGGCCGGCCTCGTGCTGGCGATCATGGTGCTGCCGATCATGACCGCGATCTGCCGCGAGATCTTCCTGCAGACCCCGCGACTGCACGAGGAGGCTGCTCTGGCCCTGGGCGCCACGCGCTGGGAGATGACCCGGATGGCCGTCTTCCCGTACGCCCGATCGGGCATCGTGTCCGCAGCAATGCTGGCACTCGGTCGCGCACTCGGCGAGACGATGGCCGTCGCGATGGTGCTGTCGGCCTCCGGCGTCGTGACCCTCAACCTGATCAGTTCGACGAACCCGTCGACGATCGCCGCGAACATCGCGCACAGCTTCAAGGAGGCCAGTGGCCTCACCGTCAACGGACTCATCGCGACAGGCCTCGTGCTGTTCGTGATCACGTTCGTGGTCAACTTCGCGGCCCGGGCCATCGTGGACCGCCGCAAGGACTTCTCCGGAGCCAACTGATGACGACGACCCTGACCAAGCCCCCCACCTCCGACCTCGGCGCGGCACTGCGCGGACGCCAGCTCCCCACGTGGGGCCCGCCGATCCTGTGGACCGTGGCGGCCCTGGTCGCCGCGGCCGGGGTGTTCACTCCGCTCGGCCTGCTGCGCTCCATGATCCTGGCCTGGTTCGTCGCCGCGATCGTGCCCACGTGGTCGGCGTTCGTCGAGGGCCGTCGCAAGGCCGTCGACCGCGTCGTCACCCATCTGGTCGCCAGCGCGTTCGTCCTGGCGCTGATCCCGCTCGTGAGCATCCTGTTCGCCGTCGTCGGGAAGGGCGCCGCGGCGCTCTCGGCCGAGTTCTTCAGCTACTCGATGCGCAACGTCGTCGGCGAGGGCGGCGGTATCTACCACGCGATCGTCGGCACCTTGATGATCACGTCGGCCGCCGCGGTCATCTCGATCCCGATCGGCCTGTTCACGGCGATCTACCTCATCGAGTACGGCGAGGACAGCCGACTGGCCGGCTGGATCCGCTTCCTCGTCGATGTCATGACCGGAATCCCGTCGATCGTGGCCGGCCTGTTCGCCTACGCGCTGTTCGTCATCTTCTTCGGCGAGGGTGTCCGGCTCGGTATCGGCGGTTCGGTCGCGCTGTCCGTGCTGATGATTCCGGTCGTGGTGCGTTCGTGCGAGGAGATGCTCAAACTCGTCCCGAACGAGTTGCGCGAGGCCTCCTATGCGCTGGGAGTGCCGAAGTGGCGCACGATCGCCAAGGTGGTGCTGCCGACCGCGCTGGCCGGCATCGTCACGGGTGTCACCCTCGCGATCGCCCGTGTCATCGGCGAGACCGCGCCACTGCTGATCATCGCGGGCATGACCGACTCGGTGAACTTCAACCTCTTCGACGGTCGCATGCAGACCTTGCCGGTCTTCACCTACTCGGCGCTCATGAACCCCGGCGTGCCACCGGAGCCCAGCATCCAGCGGGCCTGGGGTGCCGCGCTCGTGCTGCTGCTCATCGTCATGGCGCTCAACCTCGCCGCCCGCCTCGTCTCCTACTTCTTCTCGCCCAAGGGCGAGCGCTGATCTCCCGGAAGGAATCCATCATGGCCAAGAGCATCGACGTCTCGGACCTGAACATCTACTACGGCGACTTCCTCGCCGTCGAAGGTGTCAACATCACCATCCCTTCTCGCGCCGTCACGGCCTTCATCGGCCCCTCGGGCTGCGGCAAGTCGACCTTCCTGCGGTCGCTCAACCGTATGCACGAGGTCATCCGCGGCGCGTATGTCGAGGGCAAGGTGCTGGTCGACGGCGAGGATCTCTACGCGAGCGACATGGACCCCGTGAACGTCCGCCGCAAGATCGGTATGGTCTTCCAGCGCCCGAACCCGTTCCCGACGATGTCGATCTCCGAGAACGTCCTCGCGGGACAACGGCTCAACAGCAAGCGGATGAAGAAGTCCGAGGCCGACGACATCGTCGAGCAGGCGCTGCGGTCCGCGGGCCTGTGGGCCGAGGTCAAGGACCGGCTGGACCGACCCGGCTCGGGTCTGTCCGGTGGCCAGCAACAGCGTTTGTGCATCGCGCGCGCGGTGGCCGTCCAGCCCGAGGTGCTGCTGATGGACGAACCGTGCTCGGCCCTCGATCCGATCTCGACGAGCGTCATCGAGGACCTGATCCACGAACTCAAGAGCGAGTACACGATCGTGATCGTCACCCACAACATGCAGCAGGCGGCTCGCGTCTCGGACCAGACCGCGTTCTTCAACCTGGCCGGTGTCGGCCAGCCGGGCAAGCTCGTCGAACTCGGTCCCACGGAGAAGATGTTCGCGAACCCCGAGGACCCCGCCACCGAGGCCTACATCCAGGGCCGGTTCGGTTGAGCCGGACGCGCTCGCGGCAACCGTTCCACTTTTGGTACGCGTTGCACGCTTC
>CAYYQO010000004.1:0-41688 GCA_964473845.1 uncultured Aeromicrobium sp. | reverse complement strand
GTCAGAGAGCCGCGCGAATGTCCGGCAACCGCGCCTCGAAGGCCGCCAGCCGGTCCCGCGTGCGCTGGGGCTCGCCCTTCGTCGCGAGGTTGAGCATGCCGGGGTCACCCCGCTCGATCCCGGCAGCGATCCGCTCGGTCGCCGTCGTCATGCGCGCCACGACGGCGTCGAGCAGCGTCATCGGACCCCACTCGGCGTACGTGTCGACGACCAGGTCCAGTCGACGCACCACGTCGTCGATCGGAATCTCGCGGTACAACGGAATCGCCGTCCAACACAGGAAGGCCAGGTCGTCGATCGGCTTTCCCGGACCGGCGAGGTCCCAGTCGATCATCGCGACGAAGTGCCCGCTCTGGATGATCCAGTTGTACGCCCCCGGGTCGTTGTGACAGATGACCTCGTCGTCGGCCAGCTGGACGGCTTCACCACCGCTCTGGCGCCACACCCGCGGGCCGTCGGGCCGGAAGCCGTCGACGATGTCGTGGAAGTCCCGCAACCACGCGACCGCCTCGACCAGCACGTCGTCGAGCACGATCTCGTCGTCGACGGGAACGCCCCGGCCCTCGATGTACGAGACGATCTCGCGGCCGTCCTCGTCCAGGCCGGAGACATGGGGAATCCCCCCGAGGCCCTCGTCGGCGAGCCACGTGAGCAGTTCGTGGACGGCCGGGGTCCACGGGCCGGACGGGCGCCGAACCGTGCGGCCGACGCGCCAGACGCCGCCGGACCCGCCGGGCAGGTGTTCAGGGATGTCGGACGCAGAAGTCACCCGGCCATCGTGGCACATCGTCGGCCGGGCGAACGGGCGCGCCGGACAGGCATGTGACGTCACATGACACGCCGGGCAGTGCGCGCTGTCCTACCTTCGCCGCATGACGCTGACCGCACGCTACGCAGACCCCTCGGCACAGCTCGCCGTGACCACCGATGTCATCGACCTCCAGCTCCGCCACCGGTCGGTTCGGCAGTTCACGGCCGATCCCGTCCACGACGACCAGCTCGCGGCGATCGTCAGCGCGGCCCAGTCGGCCGCGACCTCGTCGAACCTGCAGGCCTGGAGCGTCGTGGCGGTCAGGGACCCCGCCCGCAAGGCCCGCCTGGCCGAGTTGGCGAACAGCCAGGCGTTCATCGACCAGGCCCCGGTCTTCCTGGTGTGGGTCGCCGACCTCGGGCGGGCACGACGGCTGGCGGAACGTCACGCCCGGCCGCTCACGGGTGCCGACTACCTCGAATCGACGATCCTGGGCTTCGTCGACGCCGCGTTGGCCGCTCAGAACGCGGTGATCGCGGCCGAGTCACTGGGCCTCGGCACCGTCTTCGTGGGCGCGGTGCGCAACCACCCCATCGAGCTTGCGGAGGTCCTGGACCTGCCGCCCCACACGATCGCCGCGTTCGGCCTCGCGGTGGGCGTCCCCGATCCGCAGGAGGAGGCCGACATCAAGCCGCGATTGCCGCGCGAGGCGGTGTTGCACCACGAGCGTTACGACGCCACGATCGCCGACGAGCACATCAGGGTCTACGACGAGCGGGTGACCGACTACAACCGCCGGTTCGGCCTGGTGGGCGACTGGACCGCCCGCGTGCTCGCACGCCTGGCAGACCGGTCCGCGCTGGCCGGTCGCCACCAGTTGCGTGAGCACCTCTCGGCCCGTGGGTTCCCGACCCGCTGAGGTCGCGGGACGGCGGCTGTCACAGGCCGAGGTTCTCCCGCAGCGTCGTCCCCTCGTACTCGCTACGGAACACGCCCCGGTCGACGAGCGCCGGGACCACTTCGTCGGTGAAGCGATCGAACGAGTTCCCGCCGTGCACGGTGAAGCCGTCCGCCGCGCGCACCGTGAACCACTCGGCCAGGGTGTCGGCGACCTGCTCAGCCGTACCCACCACGTCGAGATGCCCGTGTCCGTGGAGCCTCTGCAGGAACTGCCGCACCGTGACACCGTCGAGCTCGGTCAACAGGTCCCGCAGCAGCAGGCCGCGGCTCACCCGGCGCTGGGTGTTGGCGGCGAACTCCTCGACCGGGGCGATGCGCTCGGGCGAGATCACGTCGTCGAGGTCAAGCCCGTCGAGGTCGAGCAGTGGAGCCTCGCGCTTCACGAACTCACGCCGTGATGCGTAATAGCCCTCCTGCTCGAACATCTCGCGGTACACCGCTTGTGCCTCCCGCTCGGAGTCGGCCACGTACGTGCGCATGCCGGGCAGGACGCGCAGCGAGTCGCGGTGGCGGCCGTTCTGCACGACGAGCGACTTGAGCCTGTCGTAGTACTCGTGCGCCCGCTTGAGGTCGGGGGTCGCGACGAACACCGCCTCACCGAACCGGGCGGCGAACGCGATGCCGTCCTCGGAGGCGCCGGCCTGGAACACGACGGGCTGATCACCCACGAGGCGCGAGACGTCCAGCGGCTGTTCGACGGAGTAGAACCGGCCGACGTGATCGGTCGTGCGCACCTTGGCGGGATCGAGCGTCGGCTTCTCCCCCGCCCTCAGGTCCAGGGCGTCCTCGTCCCAGCCGTTCCAGAGCTTGAGGACCACGTCGACGAACTCGTGCGCGCGTTCGTACCGGTCGGGCAGGGTGCTGAACTGCGTGGGGCCGAAGTTGGTCTCGCCGTTGAACGACGTCACCGCGTTCCAGCCGGCCCGACCACCACTGAGGTTGTGCAGCGTGGCGATCTGCCGCGCCACGTTGTACGGCTCGAAGAACGTCGTCGACTGCGTCACCACGAGGCCGATCCGCTCGGTCAGGGGCGCGAGCGCCGCGACGATCGTGAGCGGTTCGTTGCGCAGGCTGGGATCGCCCTCGACGCGGGCGGCGTCGAAGCCGAGGAAGTCGGCCTTGAAGTAGGCGTCGAGCTTCGCGCGCTCGGCCTGCTGCACGTACTGCACGTAACGGGCGAAGGTGTCCGCGGCGGAGCCGCCCAGCGCCGTGCGGCGGTCATGCCAATGGTCGGGCTGGCCGAACAGGACGAGGTTGAGGAAGGTGCGGCGCGGTGCCATGAGTGTCTCCTTGTCGGACGTCGCGACGTCAGGAATAGGTGCGGATGGCCGTGCCGGGCTCGCGGCCGATCGAGATCGACTCGCCCGTCACGACGCCCGCCTCGGGCGATGCCAGGAACGTCACGACCCGCGCCACTTCGTCGGCGGTGGCATGCGCGGGATCGTCCGGCGGGCCCTCGCTGATGTGGGTGGGCCCCGGGTGCACGACATTGACCGTGATCCGATCCGGAGCGAGTTCGGCGGCGAGCACCGACGTCAGGGCCGCGACCGGGGCGTTGCGGACCGCGCCGAGCAGCGACGTCGAAACGCCGACCGAGCGACCTGCGATGTTGATGATCCGCCCCGAGCCGGACTCCCGGAGCCACGGCACAGCCGCTCGGGCGACCCTGAAGTAGCCCAGGAACTTCGTCTCGAATGCCTCACGCAGATCGTCCTCGGTGAACCCACCGACGAGCCCTTCGGTACGGGTCAGGCCGTGCGGGGTGTAGCCGCTGTTCACGATCACGTCGAGGCCACCGAGCCGGTCGGCCAGCTCGGCCACGGCTCGTTCCACCTGGGCGGTGTCGCGCGTGTCGGCCACGGCGAAGGACACGTCGTGCGGGATCGACCGGGCGGCTTCCTCGAGTCGTGCTGCGTCACGGGCCACGATGGCGACCGCATGGTCCTCGGCCGCGAGTCGCGCGGCGACCGCCAGTCCGATGCCGCGGCTCCCGCCCACGACGATCGCGCGGCGTGCCGTCATGTGGGCACGACCTCACGACGGTCGAGCACCACGTTGAGTGGCTCCAGCCCGTCGGCGAGGCGCTGGAGTTGACGCTGCAGCAGCGACGCCACCCGCAGCGGCCCCGCGTCGCTGAATCCGCCGACGTGCGGCGTCAGCAGCAGCCCCGGCACGCCCCATGCCTCGTGGTCGGCGGGCAGTGGTTCCGGATCGATGACGTCCAGGGCCGCGCGGATCCGACCCGATCGAACGTGCCGCAGCAGAGCCGCGGTGTCGACCGTGGGTCCGCGTCCGACGTTCACGAACAGCGCCCCGTCGCGGATGCCCGCCAGCACCTCGTCATCGATCAGACCGCGGGTCTCGTCGGAGAGCGGCAGCGAGTTCGCGACGACGTCGACGTCAGTCAGCAGGGCGGACAGGTCCTCGAACGCGTGCACCACGTTCCCGTGCTCGACCCGCGCCGTGCGGGCGACCCGGGTGATGCGCACCCCGAACGGCGTCAACAGCCGCTCGAGCAGCGTGCCGATTCCGCCATAGCCCAGCAGCAGCACGTGACGATCGGCCAGACCCGGCGGGCGCTCCAGGTCCTCCCAGCGCCGCTCGGCGATCGAGGCGGCGTACCCCGGCAGGTTCCGCTGGGCGGCCAGGATCAGCGCGACCCCCAATTCGGCCGTCGCCGTCTCGTGGACCCCCTCGCCGTTGGCGAGTCGATGCCCGGCCGGCAACCAGTGGGCATGACCGTCGTAACCGACGGAGAAGGTCTGGACCACACCCGTGCGCACCGATGTCAGCACCGGCAGTCGGTCCGCGGCTTCGTAGGGGACCACGACGTAGTCGATGTCGTCGCGCGGCGGCGGTGCCGTCAGGTCCCAGTGGGCGATCTCGACGCCGGCCGGCACGTCACCCAGCAGCTCGTCCCAACTCGGATCGGGCAGTGTCACGAACACCTCGCTCACTCGCTGGCGCTCGCTCATGCCAGCCCCAGATGACTGCGCAGGGTCGTGCCCTCGTACTCACGGCGCGCCACGCCTCGCTCGCGCAGCAGGGGCAGCACCCCGTTCGCGAACCGTTCCCAGGAATTGCCTCCTTGGAGGACGAAACCGTCGGCGGCCCGTTCGGTGAACCACGTCTCCAGCGTGTCCGCGACCTGCTCGGTCGTGCCCACGACGTCGAGGTGCCCGAATCCGTGGATGCGGTGCAGGAACTCGCGCAGCGTCACGCCGCCGGCCTCGGTGGCCAGTCGGTGGAAGACGAGCGCCCGGCTGACGCGCCGGGGGTTGGCCTCGAGCTGTTCGCGCGTGGGGATCCGCTCGGGCGGGATCACCTCGTCGAGTTCGAGACCTTCCAGGTCGAAGAAGTCGGCTTCCTTCTTCACGAAGGCGATGCGTTGGTCGTAGTAGTTCTCCTGCTCGAAGAACTCGTGGTACTCCTGCCACGCCTCGGCTTCCGTGTCGCCGATGTACGTGCGCAGTCCCGGCAGCACCCTGAGCGAGTCACGGTCACGTCCGTTGGCCACGACCTGGTCCTTGAGCTTGTCGTAGTACTCGTGCGCGGCCTCGAGGTGGGGCGTGGCGACGAACACCGCTTCGCCGAACCTGGCCGCGAACGCGATGCCCTCCTCCGACGCGCCGGCCTGGAAGATCACGGGTTGCTCCTCGACGACCCGTGAGACGTCCAGCGGCTGCTCGACGGAGTAGAACCGCCCGACGTGGTCGGTCTTGCGGACCTTCGTGGTGTCCAGGCTGGGGGCCCGGCCACTCTCGAAGTCGAGGGCGTCGGCGTCCCACGTCTCCCACAGCGCCTGCACGACCTCAACGAACTCCGCGGCCCGCTCGTACCGGTCGGACAGGCCACTGAACTGCGTGGGGCCGAAGTTGGTCTCGCCGTTGAACGACGTCACCGCGTTCCAGCCGGCCCGACCACCACTGAGGTTGTGCAGCGTGGCGATCTGCCGCGCCACGTTGTACGGCTCGAAGAACGTCGTCGACTGCGTCACCACGAGGCCGATCCGTTCCGTCACCGCGGCCAGCGCGGCCGCCGCCGCGAGCGGTTCGACCTTGACACTGGGGTCCCCGCTGATCTTCTCCTTGTCGAAACCGAGGAAGTCGGCGTTGAACACGGCATCGATGCGGGCCTCCTCCGCCTCGCGCGCCATCGTGGTCAGTCGGGTGAGGATGTTGCGACCGTCGCCGTCGGTCGGGATCTTGCGGTCGAGCCAGAGGTCGGGCCGTCCGAACAGGACGAAGTTCAGATGCTGGCGGCGTGGGGGCATGCGGGACCTTCCGAGTCGTGCCGGGTGAGCAGAACGTGTCTATCCGATCGAGTTGACCTCCTTGGCGACTGCGACGTCACATTTCGCAATGTCGACGAACTCGGGCGCGGACGGACGCTTCGGTGCAGGCTTGGGGAACCGTGACGGTCGACCGGTCGGAACGGCCCACGAGGCGAGGGATGCCACGGCGAATGCCGCGGCCAGCACGAGGAAGCCGGCCGTGTACCCGAACTCGTCCGGGAACCCCGTCACCGAGAGCTGGCTGGAGACGACCATGCCGGTGACGGCCGAGCCGATCGCGCCACCCATCGTGCGGATGTTGGCGTTCATCCCTGCCGCCACGCCCGTCTGCTCAGGCGGCACCGCAGCCACGACGATGTTCGCCATGCAGGCGATCGCGAAGCCCGTCCCGAGTCCGACCAGTCCGTTGCTCAGCACGACATGCCACACCCGGTCGTGCCACCAGGCCATCCCGAGCATGCCCACCGTCGCGATACCCGTGCCGGAGGCGAGTGCGACCCGAGGACCGATGCGCGCCACGATGCGCGGGGCGCACAGCCCCGCGCCGAACGTCGCGAACGCGGTCGGCAGCGTCATGAGTCCCGACTGCGTGATCGTCGCCCCGAATCCGTAGCCGGCCAGGGTCGGGGTCTGGATGAACTGAGGCGTGAAGCCGCTCTGCGCGAACAGCGCGAAGCCCAACAGGAACGAGACCAGGTTCGCGCTCCAGACCGGACGACGCGTCAGCATCCGCATGTCGACCAAAGGGGTCCTGGCGCGCGTCTCGGCGTAGATCCAGGCCACGAGACCCACGACCGCGATGACGAACAACGAGACGACCAGCCGCGAGCCCCAACCCCAGTGTTCGCCCTTGCTGACCGCCAGCAACAGCGCAACCAGCCAGGTCGCGAGCGCGACCGCCGGCAGCAGGCTGGGCCGACCGGGCGCGCGCACGGGTGACTCCGGCACGAAGAGCACGGCGCAGACCGCGGCGGTCGAGGTGACGACGAACGGCACCCAGTACATGCCCGAGTGCCCGAGCAGCGAGACCAGCGGCCCGGCCACGACGATGCCCAGTGCCATGCCGACCGCGATCAACGACGACAGGACGCTGATCGCCGTCGGCACCTTCGTGCGAGGGAATTCGTCGCGGACGATCCCGTACGCGATCGGCATCACGCCGCCCCCGAGACCCTGGATCCCCCGCCCGGCGATCAGGACCTCGATCGTGGGTGCACATGCCGCGATGAACAGTCCCAGGGACAGCGCCGTCATCGAGAACACCAGCAGCTTCTCCTTGCCGAGGGCGTCCGCGAGCCGCGCGACGATGGGCGTCGCGACCGAGGCGGTCAGCAGGTACACCGTCAGCGTCCACGTGACCGTGGGCTGATCCGTGCCGAAGTGGTGCTGGAGTTCAGTCAGCACCGGAAGATTGACAGCCTGCACGAGCGAGAACGACAGGACGCTGACGGAGATGACCAGGTACGTGATCCGGTAGTCCGACGTCTTCGGGAGAGCAGCCATGAGCCCCGTGATCGTCGCCCGCCACGCGGTCGCGCACGCAGGAGATTGCGGATTGCGACGGACCCGAGCGTCACAAACGCAACACAGCGCGGCGCCGCGCACTGCGCGGGCCACGATGTCAGCGACCAGCGCGCCTCGACGTCGGCGCGAACCGATCACCTGACTGGAGCACTTCCTGTGAGCAGCCTCGAACAACGTCGCCTGGGCGCGACCGGACCGACCGTGACGGCACTGGGGTTCGGCGCGATGGAATTGCGCGGCACACCCCATCGCAATCCCCGGCACGTCGAGGAGGACGTCGTCGCCGACGTGCTCAACACCGTGTTGGACAACGGCATCACCTTCATCGACACCTCGATCGACTATGCGCTGAGCGAAGAGCGCATCGGTCGTCACATCGGCCATCGGCGCGACGAGTACGTGCTCGCGAGCAAGGCCGGCTGCCCACTGGACCACCAGCCCGATGCCACCCCGGGCGGTCCTCTCGTCCACGACTACTCCCCGGCCAACGTCCGGGCCGGCGTCGAACAGAGCCTGCGCCGCCTGCGGACGGACCGGCTCGACCTCGTGCAGTTGCACATCAGCCCGTCGCTCGAGACGCTGCGGGAACACGACGTCCTCGAGACGCTGCGGGACCTGAGGACCGAGGGCAAGATCCTCGCGTACGGCGTCTCGTCGACGCTGCCGCACTTCGCGGATCATCTGACGATCGAGGAGTTCTCGGCGTTCCAGGTCCCCTACTCGGCTCTCGAACGCGAGCACGAGGACCTCATCGCGCGCGCCGGCGAGCTCGGGTTCGGCATCATCGTGCGCGGCGGCATCGCCCAAGGCGGCAACCGTGCCAAGGCCACTCGCGACGGTGGCTCGATCACATGGGCCGACGCCGGCCTGGACGACCTGCTGGAGCCGGGCGAGACGCCGCAGAGTTTCCTGCTGCGGTACACCTTGACGACGCCCGGCGTCAGCACGGTGATCGCGGGCACCGCCGATCCCGCCCACGTGCTCGACAACGTCCGGGCCGCTCAGCGCGGCAACCTGCCCGACGACGTCTACACGCAGGCGCGCACGCGGCTGGACCACCTCGGCGTGGCGCCCGTCCCGGCCTGATCGCGCGAACGAGATGAGCGGATCGCAGCACGCACATCCCCTACTCGGCGCCATGGTGAACGGCACGGGCTGGAGTCCGCGCTCGTGGGCCTGGCCCTCGACGCGGTGGAACCGGTTCAACGACTACGGGTACTACCTGAGGTCGGCCCAGGTGGCCCACGACGCCGGCCTGGACTTCGTGTTCCTCTCCGACCACGCGGCCCTGCAGCGGGACAACACCTCGGCACCGATCCACAGTTTCGATCCGCTCGTCCTGTTCACCGCGTTGGCGGCAGCGGTGCCCGACATCGGGTTCCTGCTCACGGCGTCCACCACGTACAACTCGCCCTACAACTTGGCCCGGCGGATCGCGACACTCGACACGATCTCGGGCGGACGCGTCATCTTCAACGCGGTCGCGAACTTCAACGAGGACATCTCCGCCAACTTCGGGTCGGCCGGCCTTCCCGACCGACCGGAGCGGTACCGACGTGCCGAGGAGTTCCTGGACGTCGTCAAGAAGCTCTGGCTCAGTTGGGACACGCCGACCGGCGATGCTCCCGACCACGAACTGTGGGACGAGACCGTGGCACGCAGGATCGACCACCATGGCGAGTTCTTCGACGTCGCCGGCCCGCTGAACGTGCCCACCGGTCCCCAGGGCTGGCCCGTGATCTCCCAGGCAGGTGCGAGCGAGGCTGGAGTGGATCTGGCCGGCCGGCACGCCGATCTGGTCTACGCCTCTCTGCTGTCTCAGCAGGCGGCCTTCAACTATCGCGCCGAACTCGAGGAAGCAGCACGCCGTCACGGGCGACCCGCCGGATCGATCCGGATCCTGCCGGGCCTCAACGTCGTGATCGCCGACACTCGACGCGAAGCCGAGCAGTTGCGCCTCCGGTCGCTGGGCTTTACCCACGAGGATGAACTCATCGCCTCACTCGCGGTCACGTTCGGGCTGGACCCGGCCGCGATCGACTTCGATCGACCGCTGGATCCCGAGACGTTCCGGGTGGAGGCCGACCAGCGATGGCCGATCGGCTTCACCCGTGCGCTGGCCGAGGCCACCACCGAGGGAGCGCTCTCGCTGCGCGAACTGAGCCGGGTCACGAATGGCGCACACCGAGTGTTCGTGGGCACCCCCGCCGACCTCGTCGAGGACGTGACCGCGTGGTGGACCTCGGGAGCCGTCGACGGGTTCAACTTCCACTTCCAGGTGACGCCCGACGACCTGGAGTACTACGCCGCACACGTCGCGCCGCTCATGCGTGAAGCCGGCCTCGTGGCGCCCCGTGAACCGGGACGCACCCTACGAAGCCGGCTGGGCCTGGCCGATCCCCGCGACGTCGCGGCGGCGACGTCCGTCAGGTGAAGAGGTTGCGTGGCCGATCAAGACCGAGGTGATCACGCAGGGTGCGGCCCTCGTACGCCCGACG
This sequence comes from uncultured Aeromicrobium sp., assembly GCA_964473845.1. Taxonomy (GTDB): domain Bacteria; phylum Actinomycetota; class Actinomycetes; order Propionibacteriales; family Nocardioidaceae; genus Aeromicrobium. The sequence goes on along the minus strand of CAYYQO010000004.1, from coordinate 31,661 downwards.
GAACAGACCGCGATCGCGCAGTTCCGGGACGACCAGCTCCGCGAAGAGTTCGGTCTGCTCGTGGGCGCCTCCGCCCGGGAACAGCACGAACCCATCGGCCGCGCCGGCCGTCTGCCACGCTTCGATCTCGTCGGCGATGCGCTCGGGGGAACCGACCACCGAGTGGAAGTAGCCGCTGAACGCCGCCTTCTGCAGGAACGAGCGCACGGTGTGGGGTCCACCCTCCTGAGCCATCGCGCGATACCCCGCCAGGCCCGTCTGGTGCCGTTCGCTGTGCGTCGGGAACTCCGGCAGCGGAGCATCCAGTGGCAGCCCACTCAGATCGATGTCGATCTCCTTGAGCCCACCGATCTTGCGTTCGAGCACGAGCCGGTCGAGCACGCGCTGCAGGTTCGCTTGTGCATGCTCGGTCGTCTCACCCACGACGAAGAACAGCCCCGGCAACACCTTGGGCAGCGTGGTGCGCCCGAACTCGGCCGCAGCCCGGAGCAGGTCATGGCGGAATTCCACGGCTTGGTCGAGTTCGCGGATCCCGGAGAAGACGACCTCGGCATGGCGCGCCGCATAGGCCGTGCCGTCCGCCGATGAACCCGCCTGGAAGACCACGGGGCGTCCCTGGGGCGAGCGACGCTGGCCGAGCAGGGCGTCCACCGCGAAGTGCTCGCCGCGGAACCGCGTGGGGTGGATCCGGTCGACGTCGGTGATGACTCCCCGGTCGCGCGCGGGAAGCACGGCGGTGTCCTCGAATCCGTCCCACAGGTGCTGGATGACGTGCAGCGACTCCTCCGCCTTGCGGTAGCGCTCCGCATGCGGTGGCAACGGATCGAGGGTGAAGTTGACGGAGGTCTCCTCGCCCGCCGACGTCACGATGTTGAGTCCGGCCCGGCCCTCACTGAGCAGGTCGAGCGACAGCGTCTGGCGGGCCAGCGTGTACGGCGGCTCGAAGCTCGTGGTTCCGGTCGCCACGAGGCCGAGCCGAGACGTCACGGTCGAGAGCGCCGACAGCAGGGTGAACGGCTCGAAGTCGTCGGTCAGGTGATACGGCCAGGCCACCTCCGGACCGAACGTGTGCGTGTCCGCGAGGAACAACGCGTCGAACGTCGCCTCCTCGGCGACGCGTGCGAGGTGCACCAGTCCGGCGAACCGTGACTCGATGGTGTTCTCCACCTCACCGTGCTCGAACGGGCTGCGCTCACTCGAGTCGTTCGCGAACAGGACGAGGTTGAGCGATTCTGATGACGCCATCGATTCAGGCGAGCGCACGGCTCGTGCTGCTCAGATGACCGCGCAGCGTCGTCTCCTCGTACTCGTGCCGGAAGATCCCACGGTCGCGCAGGATGGGCACCACGTGGTCGACGAAATGGCCCAGTCCCTCGGGCAGGACGTCCGGCATGATGTTGAACCCGTCGGCCGCCTCGGCGTGGAACCACCTCTCGAACGTGTCGGCGACCTGCTCGGGTGTGCCGATGATGATCGGGTGCCCGTAGCCGCCGTAGGCACGCAGCAGTTGGCGCACCGTCAGCTTGTTCTCACGGGCGAACGCGACCGTCGTCTGGCGGAACGACAGGCTCGCCGTGAAGCTCGCAGGATCGTCAGGAACCTCGGTGACGCTGTCGGGTAGCGGCCCGTCGAGGTCGAAGGCCGTGAGGTCGACCCCGAGGATCCCGGACAGTCGATCGAACGTGTAGTTGGCCGGTCCGCGCTCCTCCCACTCGTCGAAGCGACGCTCGGCCTCCTCGACCGTGCTGCCCAGGACCAGCGCGAAGCCGGGCAGGATCTTGATGTCGGCGGGGTTTCGGCCGCTCTGTCGCGCGGTTTCCTTGACCGTCTCGTAGTTCTTGAGCGCCAGGTCGAAACTCATCTCAGCGGTGAAGACCCCGTCGGCCTTGTCCCCCGCGAGCTTGCGCCCGCCCGGGGATCCGCCCGCCTGGACGATGACCGGACGGCCCTGCGGGGAGGTCGGGCCCGCGAAGGTGCCGTCGTAGTGAAACCGCTCTCCGGCGTGGTGCACGACGGCCCCGGTCGCCGCGGCGTCCCACAGTTTTTCGACCAGCTCCACGAACTCGTACGCACGGCCGTACCGCTCCTCGCGCTCGAGTGCGGCATCGAAACCGAAGTTCTTCGCCACGGGCACCGAGGCCGTGGTCACGACGTTCCAGCCGGTACGACCGCCCGAGACGTGATCGAGCGTGAGCAGCCGACGGGCCAGCTCCACGGGATCGTTGAAGGTCGACGACGCGGTCGCGATGAGCCCGATGTGTTCGGTCCCGCTCGCCACGGCGGCGAACGTCTGGGTGGGGTCGAGGAACCCGGTGGGCCGCGCGTTCGGTTCGCGCAAGGCGGGTCCGTCGGCCAGGAAGAGCGCGTCCAGGGCGCCCCGCTCGGCGGTGCGCGCCACCTCCACCCAGTGCTCCGGATCGACCAGCGCGGTCGGAGCCAGGGCCTCGTGCTGCCACGCCGACGGGCGTTGGCCCAGGCCGAGGGTGTTGACACCGATCACGATCGAGTCGCCGTCAGGTCTGGTCATGGGGGTTCCTTTCAGGAAACGGAGGTACTCACTCGGCTGCGGCGAAGGCGGGCCGCGCGTCCGCGAGCAGATCGTCGCGATCGGCCAGACCCAACGCCTGCCTCAGCAGGGCTGTGCGCTGATGCTCACTGCGCAGACCTGCTGCGTCGATGCCGCTCAGCAGCGCATCGAGGTCCACGTGCTCCGCGGCGATGACCAGGACACCGTCCGCGCCGGCGGACCGCGCCTGGTCGACGGCCGCGGCCAGGGCGGTGGCGTCACCGTCGAACCGCACCTGCCGGAGGCGTCGCGCCTGCGTATCCACCGCGGCGATCTCCAGGTCTCCGTGCCGCGAGGCATCGATGAGCAGGTCCGTTCGACCTCCCAGTGCCTGCAGTTCGGCCGCGTTCTCGACGCGGGCCGCGATCACCGGGAGTCCTTGCTCCGACGACGGTGTCGTCAGCGCCCCGTCCACCCGGTACCGGGCATCGTGGTCCAGCGCGCGAATCACCGATGTGTCGACGTAGCGCTTCGAGGCCCGATCGGCGATGATCGCGTCGACCGGCCAGCTCTGCCACAACTTGGTCAGCACCTCGGTGGCCTCCGCGACCGTCGCAGGATCCAACCCGACCGAGCGACCGAGGTCCCACGCCGCACCGTCGCGGTTCGGGTCGCCGACGGTGTGGTCAGCGAAGCCGATCACGATCCCGCCGCGGCCGTGGGTGATCTGGTCGGCCGAGGCGACCCGGCGGGCGATGTTGTACGGGTGGTCACGGTGCGGTGCGTACGCCTGCAGCAATCCGGTGCCGACGAGGTTCCGGGCGAGGAACGACACCACCGTCGAGGGATCGAACACCGGTGCGTGATCTGTCGGCTGCGGATCGAACTTGCCGTAGCCGAACACGACGAAGGCCAGATCGGCGGCATCGAGACGCCGGACCGCTTCGGGGTCATGCAGCAGGTCCGTCACAGAACGTTGCGGAACGGACAGGGCGACGAGGAACGGCCGCGCGTCGCCGGTCACGGGATCGCCGCCAGCAGCTCGGTCGTGTAGGCGTCACGGGGCCGGTCGAAGATGTCCGCGATGTCGCCCTGCTCGCGCGTGTGTCCGCCCTGCAGCACCGTCACGGTGTCCGCGAACTGCCGGACAACGCTCAGGTCGTGCGAGATGAACAGGTAGCTGACGTGCGACTCGCGCTGGATCTCAACAAGCAGATCGATGATCTGAGCCTGAATGCTGACATCCAGCGCCGACGTCGGCTCGTCGAGCACGATGACCTCGGGCAGCACGGCCAGGGCCCGGGCGATCGCGACGCGCTGACGTTGCCCACCGGACAGCTCCGTGATCGGCGACGTCGCCTGCCGCTGGGACAGGTGCACGTGATCGAGCAGTTCACGCACGCGTGCGCGACGCTCCTTCGATCCAAGATCGGCGAAGTTCTTGATCGGCTCCTCGACGATCTGCGACACCGAGAACTGCGGGTCGAGTGACAGGAAGGGATTCTGGTAGACGAACTGGATGCTGCGGCGCAGACGGGCGAGCGACCGGCGGTCGTCCAGGTCCACCGGCTCGCCGTTGACCTCGATCGTGCCCGCGTCGGGTCGTTCGAGACCGAGGATGATGCGAGCGGTCGTCGACTTGCCCGATCCGGACTCACCCACCAGTGCATGCGTCCGGCCCTTGGCCAGGTCGAAGGAGATCGAGTCCAGCGCGTGGTTCGTGGCGTCGCCCTGACCGAAGGTCTTCGAGATGCCCTCGAGGCGCAGCGCCGTCTCGGTCGAGGTGTGCTCGGCCTTGATCTGGTCGTACTTGGTCAAGGAGTACGCCGGGATGTCCGCGAAGAGCTTCTTCGCATAGGCAGAGGAGGGAGTCGACAACACCTGGCGCGCGGGCCCGTACTCCTGCACCTCTCCGCGGTTGAGGATCACGACGTCATCCGCGCGGTGACTGGCGAGGGCCAAGTCGTGCGTGATGAGCAGCAGGCCGATGTTCTCCTCGCGCCGGATGTCGTCGAGGAGGTCCAGGATGCGCTTCTGGATCGTCACGTCCAGATTCGAGGTGGGCTCGTCCCCCACGAGCAGCACCGGCTTGCGCACGATCGCCGCGGCGATCAGAACCCGTTGCAGCAGACCGCCCGACAGTTCGAACGGGTACAGCTTGAGCGTCTCGGCCGGGCGTGGAACGCCCACTCGTTCGAGCGTCGCGATCGCGAGTTCGCGACGGTCGGCCCGGGACAGTTTCGCGTACTCGGGTGCCAGCGAGATCGACTCGGCCAACTGCACGCCGATGGTCCGCACCGGGTTGAGCGAACTGGTCGGGTCCTGCGGGATGAAGCCGATCGTGCCGCCGCGCAGCCGCCGGAACTCGCGGTTGCTCAGCGCCGTGATCTCACGCCCGTCCAGTTCGACGGCTCCGTCGATCTGGGCTGACGTGTGTCCCAACAGGCGCAGGACCGAGTTGATGATGGTCGACTTGCCCGAACCCGATTCGCCGACGACCGCCAACGACCGGCCGGCCTCGAGCGAGAACGAGACGTTCTTCACCGCGTCGACCCATTCGCCGCGCTCGGGACCGCGGAACCGCACCGAGAGGTCCTGCACGTCCAGCAACGGCGCGTGCGGATCACCCGATGCGCGGGCGCGAGTCGGTGCGGGCGCGACTTGTTCGATTACCTCGGTCATCAGCGACGACCTCCGATCAGTTTGCTCACTTGGTTGATGGACAGGACCGACAGCACGATCGCCAGGCCCGGGAAGTAGACGATCCACGGCGCGAGCGAGATGTACTCCCGGCCCTCGGCCAGCAGCACGCCCCAGTCGGCTGCGGGCGGCGGGTCGGCGTATCCGAGGAATGCCAGGCCAGCGATGTTGATGAGGGCGGAACCGAAGTTGATCACCATCAGGGCGAGGATGCCCCGGTAGATGTTGGGCAGGATGTGACGCCCGACGATCGCCACCTGGGACCCACCGATGAGGTAGGACGACTCGATGAAACTCAGGTTCTTCACCTTGAGTACCTCGGACCGGGTCTGACGCACGAACAGGGGGATCGAGGCGATGCCCACCGCGATCGCGGCGTTGCGGGTCGAGAATCCGAGCGACGTCACGATGATCAGTGCGAGCAGGAATCCCGGGATCGCGAAGAGCACGTCGGCGAGCCGACCGATCACGGTGTCGGCCCAACGCGGCCCGAGGGCCGATGCGAGACCGAGGGCCACGCCGATCAACACCGCGATTGACACCGAGATCAACGCCGCGACGAGGGAACTGTTGGTGCCGTGCACCACACGGCTGAAGACGTCACGGCCCAGGAAGTCGGTCCCGAACCAGTGCGTGGCCGAGGGTCCGAGGAATTTCTCGCTCGGGATCCCCTCCGCCGAGTCGTGGCTGGACCACCAGTCCGGGAACAGGGCCCAGGTCGCCAGGATCAGCAGTGCCAGCGCGGCCAGGGCGGTGGGCCAGTGGGTACTCGGTCGGCGTCGGGCCCCGCGGGGTGCGCCGGCGGTGTCAGGGGCGTCGATGACGCTCTCGGTCTCGAGGACGACTTCCGTGGTCATGTGCCGATCACCGGGCCTGGAGCTTCACGCGAGGATCCAGCACTTGGTACAGCAGATCCACCGCTAGGTTGATGAAGATGAAGACGGTCGCCGCCAACACGACGATCGCCTGCAGCAGCGGTACGTCCTGGTCGATCGCGCTGCGCTGGACGAGCGAACCGATCCCGTCGCGGCCGTAGACGTACTCGGTCAGCACGGAGCCCGCCAGCAGATCGCCGGCGATGATCCCGATGATCGTCAGCACCGGCAGCGAGGCCGGCTTGAGCAGGTGACGAGTCAGGATCTTCGGTTCCGACAGTCCCTTCGACAGGGCGACCACGGCATACGGCTGCTGGGAGGACTGGTCCAGTCCGGTATTGAGCACCTGGGCGACCGGCGCCGAGACCGGAATGGCCAGACTGATCGCGGGGAACAGCAGCGCCTGGAAGCTCTGCGGGTCCGTGACGTGGAACAGACCCAGCTGAAACGCGAAGATCTGGATGAAGATGAGGCCGAGCAGGAAGTTCGGGAACGACATGAACAGCGACGGGAAAGCACGGAAGGCTCCTCGGAGAGCGGCCCACGGGGCGTACCTGCTGCCGAGCACGACGAACGTCGCGATGACCAGCGACAGCACGAACGCGAAGGACGCGAGCTGCAAGGTCGAGGGCAGCGACGTCGAGATGACTTCCCACACCGGGCGGCTGTCGGTGAGTGAGAGTCCCCAGTCCCAGGAGAGCAGGCCGTACAGCCGGTCGCCCAGCTGCACCAGGAAGGGCTTGTTGAGGCCGTAGTAGGCCGTGACCGTGGCGATCTGCTCGGGGGTGAACCCGCTCTGCGGATCGCTCAACCGCAGCGAGATCGGATCGCCCGGCAGGACGGTCAGGACGACGAACACGACCACGTAGACCAGCAGGATCGTCAGCAGGGCCTGACCGACCCGCGCGAGGGTGTACCGCGCGAACGGGCGGTTGAGCACATCTGGGATCACGGGACTCCTCCGGGCTCTGGCTCTCGCGCGGGGACGAGGCTCGGTGGTGGCGGGCATGACGGAAGTTCTACGCATCGCCGAGGGTCCGCCCGTCGAATGTGTCGTCGTCTCTCGCTTTGTGACGTCACATCCGCGGGGCCGGAAAGCGCGTTTGCCTACGTTGCAGACCCGAGAAGGAGGAGTTCTCCATGCCCCACGACCTGTCCGTCGGCATCGCCCTGGACGACGTCGGCCAGCTGATCGGACCCGACGGATCAGCCCGAGACCTGGCGGACCGACTCGACCGCAGCGGGGTGAGCCACGTTGTCCTGGGGCTGGACCGCACGACGGCCGCCGCACCGGTCTCGCCCAGCCCGACGATCGCCGGCACCTTCCTGGCCCGCCGCACCCGGCACGTCGGCATCGCGGTGCTGGCGTCGCCCCAGCGGGACCATCCGTACAACATCGCTCGGCGCGTCGCGTCGCTCGACCATGTCAGTCAGGGCCGCGCCGCCTGGCTGACGGCCGGGCACGACTCCTCCACCTCGCTGGGTCTCGAGGGAGCAAGCGCCTGGGCCGATGCTCCCCTCGACGCCACCGCGACCGCCGATGCCGTCACAGCCGTGCGACGACTGTGGCGCAGCTGGCCCGCCAGCACGCTCGATGACGACCCGGACGTGGCGCACACGATCGACATCCCGTACGCCGATCACGTCGGTGTCTTCAGCACACGGGGCCCGCTCACGGTGCCCACGACTCCGCAGGGCGAGCCGCTGGTGATCTGGGCGCTGGCGACGGCACAGGAAGTCGCGCCGGCGCTCGAGTCCGCCGACGTCGTGATCGTCGAGGAACGTGACCTGGGCGCCGTGCTCGAGGCGTACCGTTCGCGCGGACCGGGCGGCGACGTCCCGCTCATCCACGTGCGAGCCGGTGACGCCCCGGTGGCCGCACTGATCGATCGATGGAGCCGTGAACCGTTCGTGTCGGGTCTGGTCCTGGACGCCACGAGCGGCAGCCTGACCGGTCGCCTCGACGAGCTCGCCGTCCTGCCCTCGCAGGCGTGGCGACCGGTCGACGTGAGCCGCCCGCCCACCACGCTCCGTGACCGGCTGGGTGTCCCCCGCCGTCTCGAGCCCGATCTGTCCCAGAACCCGACTGCCTTCCCTGCGCTCGCAAAGGTGCCTTCATGACCCAGCACGTGATCCTCAACGTCAATGTCCTCGACTTCGGTCAGGCGGTGTCCGCGCGTGACTTCTCCGGTCTTCCCCCGTCGACGGTCACCGACGTCGACCACTACGTCGACATCGCCCGCACCGCAGAACGGGGAACTCTCGACGCCTTCTTCCTCGCGGACACCCCGTCGCACCCGCACGATCCGCGCTTCCGCGGCACCCGCGCGCTCGAGCCGACCGTGATCCTCGCGGCCGTCGCCGAGGCGACGACCCATCTCGGGCTCATCGGAACCCTGTCGACGACCTACAACGACCCGGTCGAACTGGCCGAGCGCTTCCTGGCCCTCGACCACCTCAGCGGTGGCCGGGCCGCGTGGAACGCGGTCACGTCGTTCTCGCCGTCAGCTGCCGAGAGTTTCGGGCTGACCAACCACCCGGACCGGCAGACCCGGTACCGACGGGCCGACGAGTTCGTCGACACGGTCGTCGCGCTGTGGCAGGCGGCCGCGGAGGGCGGCACGGTCAGCCGACGAGGCGAGTTCTTCACCGTGGACGGTCGCCTGCCCCATGGCGGTTCACCCCAGTCGCACCCGCTCATCGTGCAGGCCGGCGGATCACCGCAAGGACGAACACTCGCGGGACGCACCGCCGACGGTGTCTTCTCCGCCGAGCTGACCCTGCGCGCGGGCATCGAGCACCTCGACCTGGTCAAGGACGCAGCCGTCGCGCACGGACGTGATCGTTCCAGCGTCGCGATCCTGCCCGGCCTGGTCACGGTGATCGGCAGCACGCACGACGAAGCCGCTCGACGACTGGACCGGCTGCGGTCACTGCTGCCGGGCGATCACGAACGTCAGCGCCTGAGTGAGACGCTCGGTTTCGACCTGAGCGGTCACGCCCTCGATGACCCGCTGCCGGCCGAGGCATACGGCGACCTGGCCGATGTCCAGGGCTTCACGTTCTCGCTGGGCTTTCGCGAGTCGCTCGTACGGGCGCTCCGGCAGCGACCCTTCACCCTGCGCGAGGCCCTGGCCGAGTTCGGCAGTGGCGGCCACCGTCGCATCGTGGGCACGCCCGAGGACGTCGCCGACACGATCGAGGAATGGTTCAGGGCCGGGGCCGCAGACGGTTTCAACGTCATGCCCGACGTCCTGCCCGACGGACTGGACGCCTTCGTCGATCACGTCGTGCCGATCCTGCGCCAGCGCGGCCTGTTCCGGCACGAGTACGACGAGGTCACCTTGCGCGACCGGTGGTCGATCCCGCGCGCGGGCAGCCCCAGCAACGCTGCCTGAGAAGCCACCTGCACGACAAGAACGGCGGCCCCTCCCCGACCGGGGAGGGGCCGCCGTGCGTCACGGGTCAGTCGGTGACTTCGATCTGCGAGACGAGCACGCGGCCCACGCTCGTGAAGTTCCAGTTCTCCAGGCCCGGACGGGCACCGAAGGTCTGGTAGATGTCATGCAGCGGGATCAGGTACGCCTCGTCGATGATGTGCTTCTGCAGATCCGCCAGGACCTGCTTGCGCGCATCGTCCTCGACGACCGTGTTCGACTTCTCCAGCAGTTCCTCGAGCTTCGGATCCTCGGCCCGGAACTGGTTCTGTCCGTTCTTCGACCACCAGCCACGAGCAGCGCCCGGATCGCCGAAGGTCCAGTGGATCTCGAACCACGGCACGCTGTCCTGGTTCGCCTGCGTGTTGTACGTGGCGAAGTCGGTTCCCTTGATCTCGACCTTGATGCCGATCTTGCCCAACTGCTGTGCGATGAGCTGCAGTTCCGGCTTCGACGTCGTGATGTAGACCGACGGGTAGACCGACAGCACGAGCGGCTTGCCGTCCTTGACGCGAACGCCTTCGCTGTTGCGCTCGGTCCAGCCGGCTTCGTCGAGCAGACGGTTGGACTCGTCGGGGTCGTAGGCGAAGTCCTGGCTCAGGTCGACGACACCGAAGACGTTGCCGTTGAAGATCGACACCGACTTCTCCCAGCCGTCGTTGTAGAGCGTGTCGAGCAGCTCCTGTCGGTCGATACCGTGCTGGATGGCCTGACGCACGGCCTTCTCCCGCGTGCCCCAGGCCGTCTTGCGGAGCTGCAGCGCGTAGTCGGCACCGAAGTACTTGATCCGGTTGACGGTGAAGCCCTCTTCCTCGAGGCGCTCCTCCTCGGTGGGCTGGACGTACTGGATCAGGTCGGCCTGGCCCGATGTCAGCGCGCCCTGGCGCACGTTGTTGTCGCTGATCACCGTGAAGCGGATCTTCTTGATTTGCGCCTCGTCGTGCTTGGCGCCCTCGTACGGCCAATTCCAGTCCTCGCGCGCGGTGAGCACGACTTCCTTGTTCGGGACCTCGGAGTCGAAGACGTACGCGCCGGTCGCAGCGAGGTTCTCGAGCTTGTTCTGCTCCTCCAGCGACAGATCGATGGTCTTGGGCGACACGATCCCGGTCGGCACGAGGCTGAACAGCCCGATGATGTTGGCCTGCGGGCGCTTGAGGACGAGCTCGACGGTCGAGTCGTCGACCACGTCGACGTGATCGAAGGCATCGGTCGGGAAGAGCCCGACCGGGGTGATGCCACGCTTCTCGTCGCCGGTGAACAGGAACTCGATGTTCTTCGCCAAGGCCGCGGCGTCGAGCTTCTCGCCGTCCGAGAACGTGACGCCGTCGCGCACCGTGATGGTCAGCGACTTGCCGTCGGGCGCCTGCTCCCACGACTTCGCGAGCCACGGATGGACCTCGCCCGCGTCATCGACGTACACGAGCGTCTCGACCAATTGGGTCCAGACCTGTGACGTGTGCCAGTCGGTGGAGAGCTGTTGCTGCCACGTGTTCTGGAGCTGGGCGATGCCGAACGTGAGCTCGTCCGTCGCCTGGGAGTCCTCGCCCCCGCTGCAGCCGCTGAGCGCCAGGGCCGCGACGAGAGCACCGGTGGCGAGACGCTTGGTGAACTTCATGGTGGTGTCTTCCTTGAGTGTGGGGGAACGTGGATCGGGTGGACCCGGCCACCACCGCTGGTGGCGGACCCATGTCTAACGACCCGCAAGGATGGCCATCGGCAATGTGACGTTTGTGTCGTGCTGTCGACGTCACAAATCCGCTGGGTGCTCGGACCCGGCGAAAAGTTGCTCCACTCCATGGAGTTTCACGTGGGGGCCGGCGTGGAATCGGTACCCGCTGCCCCGCACCGTGACGATGGCCCGACGGTGGGCACCGAGCTTCGTGCGGATGCGCTGGATGTACACGTCGACGGTCCGCGGTGCGGGTTGTTCGTCGCTCTTGCGCCAGATGGCTCCCATGAGTTCCTCACGGCTGACGACCCGCGAGGGGCGCAGGGCCAACAGTGCCAGCACCTGGAACTCCTTGTGGGCCAGTTCGATGGCCCGCCCGTCGATCCGCACCTGCTGCTCGGCGAAGTCGATCAACAGTTCCCGGGGCGCTCGCCCGGACGGCGGCGACGCGGGTCGCGCCGATCCGGAGGGCGCGGCGCGACGTGGGCCTTCGGCGACACGTGCGGTCGCATGCGGGGTCAGTCGGGTCACGAGCGACGCGAAGTCACCGGCCAACGCCTGGATCGCTTCGTACGTGGCGCTGTCGGGTTCGGCGATCTCGATCACGATGGCGAGACCTGTCATCCGCAAGGCGTCGGTCGCGCGTCGGACGGTCGCGGAACCCGCGCGCGCGGGAGCGATCTGAGTATCTGCCATGGTGCGATTCAACGCCGCCGAAGGCAGGTTTGAACGACGAGTCATCATGCGGACGCGATTCTCGTTGGCGTCAGATCGTGCTATGACACTTCGATTCCACCCCGACATGTGACGAAACATTCACGGCCCGGGCCCCCACGATCTGGCTGTGTGGTCCGCATGACGATCAACGCGACCCCCGCTGCAGCCATCGGTGACCCCTCGCAACCCCTGCCCGGAGCCGATGAGATCGCCGCGCTCATCGACACCATCCGCCGTGACGCGGATCTGCGCAGGCCCGGGCAGGAACCGCCGCAGTCGGCGATCGACCTCATCCGCGAACACCGCCTGGGGGCCGTCCGCGTCCCGATCGAACTCGGCGGTGCCGGCTGGTCACTGCGCCAGCTCGTTGACTTCCTCGTCGAGTTGGGGACGGCCGATCCGGACGTCCCTCACATCCTGCGCGTCCACTACGAGTTCGTCGAGACCCAGTTGGCGGCCCACGCCCGCACGGGGGACGTCGGGCGCTGGCTGCCGCTCGTCGTCTCCGGTCAGCTGTTCGCCGGCGCGAACACGGAACTGACCGCGAAGGTCGTCGGCACCTACGAGCCCTCGGCCACCCTGACGTCGGGCCCGGCCGGACGCCGCCTCGACGGCCGCAAGTTCTACACGACGGGTTCGGCCTACGCCGACTTCCTGCGCGTGGGTGCCACCGACACCGACACCGGGGAGCCCGTAGCCGTCATCATTCCGGCTCGCCGAACCGGCGTGGAGCACGTCGACGACTGGGACGGGATCGGGCAGCGTCACACGTCCAGCGGCACGCTCGTCCTCGACGACGTCGAGGTCCTGGACGACGAAGTGCAGGGCGGCTTCTCGTACACCGATGCGACGACCGACCGGAACACGCTCGTCCACGTGACCCTGCACGCCACCGCCGCCGGGATCCTCCAGCGCATCGCCCAGGACGCGGCGCAACACCTGCGGGAACGGCGACGGACCTACACGTTTGGCGCTGCCGACGCCCCGGGCGAGGATCCTCAGTTGCTGCAGATCGTCGGTGAGCTCGAGTCGGCGGCGTACGTCGCCCGTGCTGCGGTCCTGCAGACCGCCGACCATCTCGATGCGGCCGCGCGGGCGAAGTGGGACGAGTCGTCCACGGCGCAGAGCCTGCAGGAGGACGCCGCCCTCGCCGCCGCGAAGCTCAAGGTGGGCGTCGAACCTCTCGCGCTCAAGGCCGCAGGCGATCTGTTCAACATCGGAGGGGCCTCGGCGATCCGCGAGGTCCATCACCTCGACCGGCACTGGCGGAACCTGCGGACGCTCTTCTCGCACCATCCGACGGTCTACAAGGCCCGCACCGTGGGAGACCTGGCGGTCAACGGCACCCCCTTGCCACGCAACGGTTTCTACTGACGAACCGCCGATTCGCATTACGTCATGTTTCACCGCTGGTCACGCGTGGCCGATAGCCTCCCTGCGTGACTGAGACCTTGACCACGACCCCGGCCATCCACGAACTCGGCGATGGCCTCTCCACCCCGCCCCAGGGCTACGGCGCGATGTCGTTGACCGACATCTACGGGCCGATCAGCGACGACGAGGCACTGCGCACACTGACCCACGCGGTCGACAGCGGAGTCACGTTCATCGACACGGCCAACGGTTACGGCGACGGGCGCAGCGAGACGATCATCTCGCGCCTGCTCCGTACCCGTCGCGACGACGTGCAGCTGGCGACCAAGTTCGGCATCGTCAAGGGCGGCAGCGTCGGCGACCGCCAGGTCCGTGGCGACGCCGCCTACGTGCACGAGCAGATCGACCTGAGCCTGCAGCGCCTCGGCACCGACCACGTCGACCTCTACTACCAGCACCGGGTCGATCCCAACGTGCCGATCGAGGAGACGATCGGTGCCGTGGCCGAGCTGGTCCAGGCCGGCAAGGTGCGGCACATCGGCCTCTCCGAGGCCACGGGCGACGAACTGCGCCGAGCACACGCGGTCCACCCGATCGCGGCGATCCAGTCCGAGTGGAGCATCATCAGCCGCGACGTCGAGGCGAACGTCATTCCCACGGCACGCGAGCTCGGCGTCGGGTTCGTCCCCTACTCCCCTGTGGGCCGCCAGTGGTTGACCGGGACTTTCGACGCCAGCGCGCTCACGCCGCAGGACGGTCGCCCCAAGTTCCCGCGATTCCTCGCCGAGAACCTCGCCGCCAACGCCCCCGTGCTGGACGAAGTGCTCGCCGTCGCGCAGGAAGCCGGCATCACCGCGGCCCAGCTCTCCCTCGCGTGGCTGCACGACAAGGGCCGCACGCTCGGCCTGCCGGTCGTGCCGATCCCCGGTAGCCGGTTCCCCGAGCGGGTCACCGAGAACTTCCAGGCCGCACAGATCGAACTCTCCGCAGATCACGTCGCCCGGCTCGACACGCTCGCCGAGCGGGTCAGCGGCCACCGGTCGTTCCGCCCCTCCTGGGTCTCGGCCGGTCGCGAATGACGGCCCCCGATGCGTCAGGCGGTCAGTCCGCACTCTTGCGGTACCGCGTCCTGACCGGTCCCGACGACGTGACGTTCTGCCGCCGGGTGAGCGAGGCTCTCGAGACCGGATACGTGTTGCACGGCAGCCCGGCCCTAACGTTCGACGGTGAACGGGTGGTCGTCGCTCAAGCCGTGATCCTGCCGAACTGACGCGACGAACGGATCAGTCCAGCAGGTCGGCCAGAGCCGGGCCGACCTGCTCGGACTCGATCAGGAACCCGTCATGCCCGTGCACCGAGTGGACGACGTGCAGCGGGGCGCTCGGGCCGATACCCGCGGCGAGTTCTTCTTGCAGGTATCGCGGGTACAGCCGGTCCGAATCGATCGACAGGACCCGCGTACGGGCGGTGATGCGCGACAGGGCCGCCGCGACACCGCCACGGTCACGGCCCACGTCATGCCCGCTCATCGCGCGGCCCAGCAGCAGGTACGAGTTCGCGTCGAAGCGCTGGACCAGCTTCTGACCGTGGTGGCCCAGGTAGGAGTTGACCTGCCAGTCGCCGGTGTCGTCGACGGACCGGCCGAACCGTTCACGCAGTTCCTGTTCGCTGCGGTACGCGAGGTGGGCGAGCCGCCGAGCCAGGTCCAGTCCCCCGTCGGGCCCGTGCGGTCGGTCGTAGTAGTCGCCGTCGCGGAAGTGCGGGTCGGACCGGATCGCCGCGGCCTGGATGCTGGTCAGGGCGATCTGCTCGGCGGTCGACGCGGCGCCCGTCGCGATCAGGAACAGGCGGTCGACCGCCTCCGGCGCGTCGATCGCCCACTCGAGCGCACGCATGCCGCCCGCGGAGCCTCCCACGACGGCGTGCCATCGCGAGATGCCCAACGAGGCGGCCAAGCGCCGCTCCGCTGCCACCTGGTCGCGCACGGTGATGGCAGGGAACCGGCCGGCCCACCGGGCACCCCACGGATCGGGTGACGCGGGTCCGGTGGAACCCTGACATCCGCCGAGCACATTGGCGGCGACGACGTGGAACCGGTCGGTGTCGAGCGCCTTGCCCGGCCCGACGAGCGCATCCCACCACCCGGCTGAGCGATGGCCCGCCGATGCGGGCCCGGACACGTGGCTGTCACCGGTCAGCGCGTGCAGCACCAGAACGTGGTTGTCTCCCCGCGGCTCACCCCACGTCTCGTAGGCGAGGGTCACGTTCGCCAGCACGACACCACTCTCGAGCGGCAGCGGCCCCAGATCGGCGAATCGCCGCTGGCCGACCGGATCACCGGGCTGCCAGGCGCCCGAGGCCACGGTGGCGGAGGCGTCCACCCAGGGCGCCGAGGAAGTCATGGGACCCGACCCTGACATCGCTGCAACAGCCGCCGCCGCCATCTCGCGATACGGACGAGTCGCGGAGTCGTTCCCGGACGACGCGGTCACCGAATTCACTGGCGTCGCGGCGCAATCGACCGTTCGTACGGGAATCGTCACATCTCGTCACACACCGCAACACGCGACCGCCACGACCGCCTGAGCGCCTAACGTCGTGGCCGATCCCTTGCGTCCACCGTTCCCCCAGGAGTCCAGCGCGCCATGTCGTCCGATCACGTCAAGCTCTTCGTCAACTACTTTCCCGCCGGGTGGCACGAAGGGATCTGGCACGGTCAGAACGATGCGACGAACCTGACGACCGACATCGAGTACTACCGCTGGCTGGCACGCGCCGCCGAGGACGCCGGTCTGGACGGTCTCTTCCAGGCGGACCAGATCGGTGGTCTGAACGCGCGGTCGACCCGGGCCCTGTGGGGAGCGTTCGATCCCACGGTGCTGCTCGCGGCGATCGCCGAGCACACGAGCAACATCGGTCTCGTCTCGACCGTCTCCGGCGTCTTCGGCAACCCCGTGGAGGTGGCCCGCAAGATCGCGACGCTCGACCACATCTCCGGCGGTCGGGCGGCCTGGAACGTCGTCACGAGTCAGAGCGACACGTCGCGCGCGGTGTTCGGCGTGAAGCAGCCGTACACCGACGAGGAGCGATACGCCCGGGCCGAGGAGTTCGCCCAACTCGTCGACCGATTCTGGGGCTCGCTGGCGCCTGAGGCGATCGTCGCCGACGAGGCCGCCGGAACCTATCTGGACGGTGCACGGCTCCGGCCGGTGGAGTTCCGGGGCTCACACTTCGACGTCGAGGGCGTACTGCCCATCACCGCGAGCCCGCACGGAAAGCCGCTGATCCTGCAGGCCGGCGCATCCGAGGCCGGGGTCGACTACGGCGTCCGGTGGGCCGATGCGATCTTCACGGCGCGCCGGTCGCTGTCCAGCGCCCAGGACTTCCGGGCGTCGGTCCATGACAAGGCGTCGAAGATCGGCAAGCGGGCCCCGTTCGTGCTGCCCGGCGTGTTCGTCTACCCCGGTGCCACCGAGAAGGAGGCGCTGGACCGCAAGGCCGAACTCGACGCGCGCCTCAACCATGAGGGCAATCTGACCCTGCTCGCCGATCGACTCGGCGTCGAGGCGGATCAACTCGACCTTGATCGTGAGCTCCCGTACGACCTCTTGTCGGGCCTGAAGGGCAACGACAGGGTCACGGGACTTCGCGACCAGCTGATCTCCGAGGCGCGCGCCAACGGCTGGACCGCCCGCCAGATCATCGAGAACAACGGTCTCGGCGCGCATCGCGTCCTGGTGGGTGCGGGCGAGCAGATCGCGAAGGACCTGCTGTCTTGGGTCGACGCGCGCGGAGCGGACGGCTTCGTCCTGAGCTTCGGCGACTACCGCCACGACTTCCCGGTCTTCGCCGAAACGGTCGTGCCCTACCTGCGGGAACAAGGCCGCTTCCGCACCGAGTACGACGCCGAGCGGACCACGCTGCGCCAGAACCTCGGGCTCTAGACCTCCTTGCCCACTTTCGACCCACGACCTCCCAGGAGCATCATCATGACCGAACAGCTCACGATCCCCGACTCCCCCGCGACCCCCGCGGTCTACGTCCTCCACGAGAACCCCGAGTGGATTCCGCCGTTCGCCGAAGCGTTCGCCGCCGAAGGCGTGCCGCTCGTCGAGTGGCCGCTGACGGGCGGCACCATCGACCTCACCGCCGAGCCGCCGGAGGGCGTCTTCTGGTCGCGCCTCAGCGCTTCGTCGCACACTCGCGAGCACCCGCACGCCAAGGACTACGCCGCCTCGGTCCTGCGTTGGCTCGAAGCCCATGGCCGCACCGTGGTCAACGGCAGCCACGTGGCGCAGCTCGAGGTCAGCAAGGTCGCCCAGTACACCGCCCTGGCCGCGGCGGGGTTCGACGTGCCGCGCACGATCGCGGTCTTCGGCCGCGATGGAGTCGTCGACGCGGCCGCCGGCATCGGATTCCCGCTCATCACCAAGCACAACCAGGGCGGCAAGGGTCTGGGCGTGCGCCGCTTCGACTCGCTGGACGAACTGAGCGCGTACGTCGACGGGCCGGAATGGTCCGAGCCGATCGACGGGATCACCCTGCTTCAGGAGTACGTGTTCGCAGCGCGGCCGTTCATCACGCGCGCCGAGTTCGTCGACGGACGCTTCGTCTATGCCGTCCAAGTCGACACCGCAGCCGGCAGCTTCGAACTGTGCCCCGCCGAGGCGTGCGAGGTGCCGGCGGACGGCCAGGGCTTCGCGGCCAGCATGTGCACGTTCGGCCCGGACGGCGAGCCGGCCCCCTTCGCCGCGCGGACCGAGATCACCGCGGCTCATCCCCTCGTCGCGCGACTGCACACCTTCCTGGCCGAGCAACGCGTCGACATCGCCGGTGTCGAGTTCATCGAGACGCTCGATCGCCGGACCGTCGTGTACGACATCAACACGAACACGAACTACAACCCGGCCGTCGAGGACAGCGTTCCGCTCTCGGCCGCCCGGACGGTCGCGCGCGTCCTCGGCGAACAGCTCGCCGCCCGCTACCCCGCACTCGTCGCCTGATCGGCGGCGGGCGCGGGCCTCAGGTCGCGAGTTGCTCGCGGAAGGTCGCTGCGCCCTCGGGATAGTCGCGCCGGAACACCCCGGCGGACTGCAGGATCGGCACGACATGATCGACGAACAGCTCCAGCCCGTGCGGCAGGATCGGGGCCTGGATGTTGAAGCCGTCGACCGCTTCGGCGTCGAACCACTCGATGATCGAGGCGGCCACCTGTTCGGGAGTGCCGAACACCAGTTGGTGCCCGCGCGAGGCACCGAACACCCGCTGCAGCTTGCGCAGGGTGTCGTGCCCCTCGGCCACGAGGCCACGGAGTCGCTCGTAGCGACCCTGCTGCCCTTCGAATCCGGTGGCGGGTAGTTCGGGGATCTTCTCGTCGTAGTCGTACTCCGTCAGGTCCAGGCCCGTGAAGAACGACAGGAAGGTCGCGGCCTGGCGTGCGGTGACGTGTTCCTCGAGTTCGTCGTACAGCGCTCGCGCCTCGGCCTCCGTCGAACCGATGAAGGGCCAGATGCCCGGCACCAGGCGCACGTCGTCGGGCGACCTGCCCCCTGCCGCCGCCTCGGTCCGCAGTTGGTGGCGGAACCCTGCCGCCTCGTCCTGCGACGCCAGCACGGAGAAGACGATGTCGGCGTAGCGCGCCGCGAACGAGACGCCCGTGCCGGACCGACCGGCCTGCAACAGGACGGGCTTCCCCTGCGGAGAACGCGGCAGATCGAGGGGACCGGCGATCGTGAACCTGCCGCGCTCGATCGGCTCGTGGTCGATGCGGCTGAGATCGACGTAGTCGCCGGTCGACACGTCTCGCACGACCGCGTCGGGTGCCCAGTCCTGCAGCAGGTCGAGCACGACCTCGACGTGGTCCTCGGCGTCGCGATAGCGATCGTCGTGGGACAACAACCGGTCCTGACCGAAGTTCTGTGCCTCGCGGTCCGACGCCGACGTGACGATGTTCCAGCCGAACCGGCCACCGCTCGCGTGGTCGAGGGTCGAGAACAGCCGGGCGAGGTGATACGGCGGATAGAACGCGGTCGAGGCGGTCGCCACGAGGCCGATGTGTTCGGTCCGTTGCGAGATCGCGGCCAGCGTGACGAGGGGTTCGAACGAGGCATGGGCATTGACGGCGATGCCGTTGTTGATGGCCAGCGTGTCCGCGAGGAAGAACGCATGGAACTTGCCACGCTCGCTGATCTGCGCGAGGTCGACGAAGTGCTCGACCGTCAGTTCGGCGGCATTCGACGGGGCCAACGGGTGGCGCCAGGCAGCCTGATGATGACCGACGCCCATCACGAAACTGCTGAGAACCAGCCCTTGCCGGTGCGCGTCAGGCATCGACGCGCGCGACGTCTCGGTGCCGGGCAGCGGGGTGACGGTCGGACAGGCGGTCCTGGCCGAAGATGCGACCACGCAAGGTGGTCTCCTGGGAGTCTTCCCACAGTTCGCGGCGCCGCAGTTCGGGCACGACATGGTCGATGAAATCGATGTACGAGCCGGGGCTGACGATGTTCGCCAAATTGAATCCGTCGATGCCGCTCTCGTCGACGATCGCCTCGATCTGGTCGGCCACGCTCGCGCCGTCACCGACCAGGACCGGGCGCAGCCCGCCGTAGGCGATGTACTCGGCTGCCTCGCGCAGAGTCCACGCGTCGCCGTACTCGCCGGCCAGTTCGGGCAGGATCGACTGCTGGGCATCGGTGGCCAGCGCGGCGACCGGCTGGTCGAGGTCGTGCTTCGACCAGTCGATGCCCGTCCATCCGGACAGCAGTGTGAGGCCACCCTCGGCCGAGGCGAGCGACCGGTAGTGTGCGTCCTTCTCCTGAGCCGCTGCCGCCGACTCGCCCGTCACGACGGTCAGGGCGTTGAGGAAGCGCAGGTCGTCGGGGTTCCTGCCGACCTCCTCCGCCTGGGCGAGGATCGCCAGGCGTTCGTCGCGCAGTTTCAGGTTGCTGTTGCCGGCGAGGAACACGACCTCGGCGTTCCGGCCGGCGAACGCCAGCCCCGCCGACGAACTGCCGGCCTGGAACAGCAGGGGGACCCGCTGCGGTGACGGCGGCGCGGCGAAGGGGCCCTGGACGTCGAAGTGGTTCCCGTGGTGCTCGATCGACGCCACCCGATCGGCGTCGACGTAGATTCCCGCGTCGACGTCCGCGACCAGTGCATCGTCGCGCCAGGAGCCCTCCCACAGTTCGTACGCCACGTCCACGAACTCGTCGGCGCGCGCGTATCGGTCGTCATGCACCGGCAGGTTCTTGAGCCCGAGCGCGAGCGCGGCGGACCGTGAGGACGAGGTCACGATGTTCCAGCCGATGCGGCCGTTGGAGAGGTGGTCGAGGGTCGAGAAGAGCCGAGACGTCAGGTACGGCTCGGAGTACGTCGTCGAGACGGTCACGCCAAACCCGAGGCGGCGTGTGTGTCCGATGAGTCCGGAGATCACCGGAACCGGGTCGATCGACGGTGCCTGAGCGGACGTGCGGAACGACGAGGCGTACGAGCCTTCATAGGCGGACGGCACGCCGATCAGGTCGGCCAGGAAGAGAGCCGCGAACCCGGCATCGTCGAGCCGCTTGGCCAGATCGATCCAGTAGTCGAGTCGGGTGTATTCCCGGCCGTGCCGGTCCTGCGGACTGCGCCAGAGCCCTGGGCTGAGGTGATTCGCGCCTGCCAACGCGAACGCGTTGACGATGAGGGGACGTCGCGTGGTCATGGTCGGCAATTCTCCACAGTCCCATGCGGCCACGGCACGTACATGACATGTGTGACGAAGTGTGACGTCCGAGCGTCACACTCGCCCGGGACCGTTGCACAGCGGCCTACCGTGGCATCGCTATGACGACTGCCAACACCGCCGACGCGCGCTTCGGATTCGACACCCGCCAGGTCCACGCCGGTGAGACGTTCTCGGGAGCCAACCCGCGCATCACGCCGATCCACCAGACGGCGGGCTACCTCTTCGACTCCTTCGACCACACGGCCGACCGGTTCTCCGGCGACGACCTCGGCTTCATCTACTCCCGGGTGAGCAACCCCACCAACGCGGTGGCCGAAGCCAGACTCGCAGCCCTCGAGAGCGGGGTCGGGTCGCTGCTGACCGGAAGCGGCCAGGCCGCTATCACGGTCGCTCTGTTGTCACTGGCCGGTGCAGGCGACCACATCCTGAGCTCGGTCAACCTCTACGAGGGAACCCGCGCGCTGTTCCGCGGTGCCTTCAAGCGCCTCGGGATCGAGGTCGAGTTCGTGACCGACCCCAACAACGCCGAGGCGTGGGCCAGCCGGGTGCGCCCGAACACGAAGGCCTTCTACGGCGAACCCTTGTCCAACCCGACGAACCAGGTGCTGGACCTGACCACGGTCGCCGAGACCGCCCACGCCCACGGCGTTCCGTTGGTCGTCGACAACACCCTGGCGACGCCCTATCTACTGCGCCCGATCGAGCATGGGACGGACGTCGTGGTGCACTCGACCAGCAAGTTCCTGTCCGGACACGGCACCACGATCGGCGGTGCGCTGACCGATGCGGGCACGTTCCCCTGGGCCGACCACAGCGACCGCTTTCCACAGTTCCTCGAACCGGTGCGGCCGGGCAAGGCGAGTTTCCTCGAGCATTTCGCCGAGAAGACCTTCTGGGGCTACAGCCGGGTTCGGCCGGCGGCCGACTTCGGCCCGAGCTATTCGGCGCTCCACACGTTCCTGCTCCTGCAGGGCATCGACACCCTGTCCCTGCGGCTGGCGCGCCACAGCGAGAACGCGCTGGCGATCGCCCGGTGGTTGGCCGAGCAGCCGGAAGTCGAGCGCGTGCACCACCCCCTGCTCGACCAGCATCCGCACCATGATCTGGCGAAGCGCTACCTGCCGGACGGGTCGACGCCGGTCTTCAGCTTCGACCTGCGTGGCGGCAAGGACGCAGCACGCACCTTCATCGATTCGGTCGAGCTCTTCAGCCGGATGACGCACATCGGCGACGTGCGCTCTCTGATCCTCAACCCGGCCACGACGACGCATCGGCGATTGACCGAGCAGGAGCGTCAGGAGGTGTTCGTCCAGCCCGGGACGGTGCGGCTGTCCGTGGGCATCGAGACGCTGGACGACCTCATCGCCGATCTGGATGCCGGGTTCCAGAGGTTGCGCGCGGGGTGAATCACGCGGGGATGTGTCCGGGCGCGTCGGTAGAACATGACACGCTGGCTCCGTGACACATCATCACGGTGCCGAGTTCTCCGAAGGTCCCCCGCGCCCTCGTCTGGCCTGGTCCCTGGCCGCCTCCGTCCTGATCGTCGCCCTGCTGGCGCTGGCGGCCGTGGCCGCCCTGTGGCCCGACCGTGCCGACGTCCCACAAGGCGCAGATCCCTACGGATCCGTGGCGATTCTCAACGCGACAGTCACCAAGGTGACGCCGTTCGACTGTGGCAGCACCGGGACCGGTCCGGACAACATCCCGATGGTCGAGGGCTCATGCGCACATGTCACCGCCGACACCGAACGGGGCACCTCCGCGCTGTTCACCCTGGACCCGACCCGGTACGTCGGCGAGGCCGTCGAGGTCGGTGACAACATCCGGGTCATCGAGATCGCCCCCGAGGGCCAGTCCGCCACCTACGAGTTCTATGACCATCAGCGGGGTCCGCAGCTGGCGATCCTGGCACTCGTGTTCGCGGTGCTCGTGACGCTGGTCGGGCGGTGGCGCGGACTGTTCGCCCTGCTGGGCATCGGCATCACACTGCTGGTGCTGCTGCGGTTCGTCCTGCCGGCCCTGTTGGCGGATCGGCCACCGATCGCCGTGGCGGTCGCCGGATCGACCGTCATCATGCTGGCCGTCCTCTATCTCGCCCACGGAGTGTCCATCCGGACCACCGCAGCGCTGTACGGAACCTTGTTCGGCATCGGCTTCACGGCGGTCATCGGAGCGATGGCGACCGACTGGGTGCACCTGACGGGCATCGGATCGGAGGACGACCACCTGCTGCTCGCGACGGCACCCCAGATGAGCTTGGCCGGCGTCGTGGCCGCCTCGATGGTGATCGCCGGCCTGGGCGTCCTGAACGACGTCACGGTCACCCAGGCCAGTGCCGTGTGGGAGATGCGTTCCCTCAAGCCGACGGCCGACCGCCGAGAACTGTTCACCTCGGCCATGCGGATCGGCCGCGACCACATCGCCTCCAGCGTCTACACGCTCGTGTTCGCGTACGCCGGGACGGCCATGACGACCTTGCTGTTGATCTCGGCCTATCAGCGACCGCTGCTCGAGGTGGCGACGACCGAGGGGATCTCGCAGGAGATCGTCCGCACCCTCGTCGGGGCGATCGGACTGGTCCTGGCCGTCCCGATCACGACCGCCATCGCCGTCTGGCTGTGCCCCGCCCGAGTCGCTGGCAGTGACGTTCGCGGGGTCGACACGCCGTGAGCGACCCCCGAAACGTCACGCTCAGCGGTTCAGTCGGGTCCTGACGGCCTCGGCCAAGCGTTCTGCCGATCCCGGCACCAGGTCGAGGTAGAGGCACGGCTCGACGGCCTCGATCTCCATCACGACCGGGCCGGTCGGGCCGGGGACCATGTCGACCCGCACGTACAGCGGTGTCCCGAACCGGCCGCCGAGCTCGGCGACGGCGGCGTGGGCCAGATCGAGGAACTCCGGCGCCGCCGGCCCCGCCGTCACGAGGTCCTCGTCGTGCATGATCGCGGCCTCGGACGCCGGATCGTCCGGGTCGAGCAGTGCGGCGGTGCCCTGCTCACGCAGCACGGGCTTCTTGTGCAGCGCATGGGAGAACTCGCCGCCGAGGAACACCAGGGCCGTCTCGCCGTGCGCGTCGACTCCTTCGACGTACGGCTGGACCATCGCGACCCGGCCGGAGCCGTTGATGTGCTCGATCAAGGCGCGGGCGCCGTGGTGGTGATCTGGGTCGAACCGCCCGGTGTCACGCCCGCCGGCCGACACCGTCGGCTTGACGACGACCTCGCCGCGCAGCATGGGGGCCTCACCACCGGGAACGACATAGGTCGTCGGCACGGTCGGCACGCCGAGCGCACCCAGGTAGGCCTTGTCGGAGTTGAAGGCGATCAGCTCCGGCGCGTTCGAGACCCGGTCGCCCAGCGACCGCGCCCAGGCGACGAACTCGTCCCGCTGGATCGTGTAGTCCCAC
The DNA here is from genome assembly GCA_964473845.1 of uncultured Aeromicrobium sp. Classification (GTDB taxonomy): domain Bacteria; phylum Actinomycetota; class Actinomycetes; order Propionibacteriales; family Nocardioidaceae; genus Aeromicrobium. Next base: position 7,251 of record CAYYQO010000004.1, on the reverse strand, counting down.
GCCGATCGGATCACGACGTGGTCGTAGCCCGCCCAGTCGACCTGCGGATCGTTCCAGACGACGAAGTCCGCCCCGAGCAACCGCGCTGCTTCGTGGTCGTCGGCGAATCCCTCGGGCAGTTTCGCGCAGGTGGCGAAGGCGATGCGCGCTGCGGACACTCAGAGCCCCTTGCCCTGACGGAAGACGGCCACGACTGCGTTCGCGTGACCGTGACCGAACCCGTGATTGTCCTTGAGGAACGCCACCTGCTCCATGTGCTTGGCCGCGGCGACCGTCTCCAATTGCTGCATCCAGTGTTCGATCGGCTGGCCGTACTTCTTCTCGATGGAGGGGAAGTAGGACGCTGGGCCCTTGACGTCGCTCATGGCTTCGAGCCTAGTCTTCGCGGAAGTGCAGTCCACGAGCGGCGAGTTCCTGACCCAGCAATCGGAGTGCCTTCGGACCCATTCCGTGGAGTGCAGCGATCTCGGCCTCGGTCAGCTCGGCCAACTGCTCCAACGTCGTCAGACCAGCGGCGGCCAGCGCCCGCGTGGCCGGGCGGCCGATGGCTCGCGGCAGGTCCCCGACCTCACCCGGTTCCGACGAGTCGGACGCCTGCAGCGAGGCGGCAAGACGCTTGGGTGCGCGCGCCAACCAGGCCCGACGCACGAGGGCATTGCTCTGCATCCCGTTGATCGCCGCGAGCGGCACGCGCACACCGATCGGCCTACCCATCCGGACGAGCGGTTCGCAGCCCGGCAGGTCCCGCACCGTCCGGTCGATGTCGGCGGGGTCCAACTGGACCTGCAGTGCATCATCCTTCGTGATGGAGACGAACCCCTTGTCGCGGACGCGAAAGGCGACCATGCCGAAGTGCGTGCCCTCGGTGACCTCGGGCATGGCCAGGGCGGCCTTGCGGACCTGCGCGACCGTCGTCATCGAAGCTCTCCGTCCACGTAGTACCAGCGGCCATCCTCGCGAACGAAGCGAGAGCGTTCGTGCAGGATGCCCAGTTCACCGTCGGCGACGTGCGTTGCCCGGAACTCGACCACACCGGTGTCGTCGTCGGGACCACCCGCGACCGTGTCGAGGATCTGCAATCCCCGCCAGCGCGGATTGTCAGTCAGGTCGAGGCGGCGTGGCCGGGTCGACGGATGCCACGTCTCGATCAGCCACTCGGCATCGCCACGCTTGAACGCATCGAACCGCGAGCGCATGAGCGCCTCGGCCGTGCTGGGTCGGTCCGTCACGATCCCAGCCTCGCACGGCACAATCTCCCCATGGACGTCCTGCGCTCGATCTCGTTGTTCGCCGTGGCCGCCGTCGCCGAGATCGGCGGGGCCTGGCTGGTGTGGCAGGGGGTGCGCGAACACCGCGGCGTGCTGTGGATCGGCGTGGGCGTCATCGCCCTGGGCCTCTACGGTTTCGTGGCGACCTTGCAACCGGACGCGAACTTCGGTCGCATCCTCGCGGCGTACGGAGGGGTGTTCGTCGCCGGTTCGCTCGCGTGGGGCATGCTCCTCGACGGCTTCAAACCCGACCGTTGGGACGTGCTCGGAGCCGCGATCTGCCTCGTCGGCGTCGCCGTCATCATGTACGCCCCGCGCGACGTGTGACGCGCCCGCGGGGGCGGTGCGCTGGGTCCGACGTGCCCGAGGGGGCGGTGCGCTGAGTCCGACGTGCCCGCGGGGGCGGTGCGCTGGGTCCGACCGCCCGGCTCTCGGTGGGACCAGGCTCACCGCCGCCCGGGGGCGGCCGAGCCGCTCCACGTAGGGTGGAAGGCGCGCGGGAGCCTCGCGAAGACTGGGGCTGAGAGGGCACGTACGCCGACCGCTGAACCTGATCTGGGTCATGCCAGCGAAGGGAGCGTCCATGGAACGAGCACGCACCGACGTCCTCGTCATCGGGCAGGGCGTGATCGGCGCGATCGCCGCCTGGCGCGCCCGGCTCGCCGGTGTGAGCGTGGCCTGTCTCGATCCGCATCCCGGGGACGGCGCGACGCATGCCGCAGCGGGGATGCTGGCTCCCGTCACCGAGGCGGACTTCGGCGAACACGAACTGCTGTCGCTGAACCTGGCGTCAGCTGATCTGTGGCCCTCATTCGCGGCCGAGATCGAGCACTCGTCGGGCGTCGACGTGGGGTACCGCACGAGCGGGATCCTCACGGTCGCCTTTGACGCCGGCGATGCGCAACAGCTCGCCCGGCTGCGTGACCTGCAGCGACGGTCGGGGCTCGAGGTCGAGGAACTGAGTGTGGCCGAGGCGAGGAACCGCGAGCCGTTCCTCGGACCGCGGATCGCGGGCGCGCAGTGGGTCCCCGGCGATCACGTGGTGGATCCACGGGCGCTGCACCGGGCCTTGCGCGAGATCCTCACGACTCTCGGCGTCACCACCTTCCCGGTCTCAGCCGATCGACTTCTCCATCTCGATGACGGCACGGTGATCGGCGCCGTCGACACCGAGGGAGTCACGCACCACGCGGATCACGTGGTGGTGGCGACGGGTCATGCTGCCCGCGGACTCATAGCTCCTCTCACCGATATCGAAATCCCGACCCGGGCCGTCAAAGGGCAGGTCATCCGACTGGACGGTCGGGGCTCGGACTGGGCGGGCCCGGCCCGGATCGTGCGCGGTTTCGTCCAGCAACGACCCGTCTACGTCGTGCGGCGGCCCGGGGGCGAGATCGTCATCGGTGCCACGTCCGAGGAGCTCGACGACGACCGGCACGCGACGGTGGGCGGGGTGTTCGGGCTCCTGCGCGACGCGCGCGCGATCCTGCCCGGCCTCGATGAGCTCCCGATCGCCGAGTTCGTGGCTCGCGCTCGCCCGGGCAGCCCGGACAATCTGCCGATGCTCGGACCGACTACCGTGCCGGGACTGATCGTGGCGACAGGGCACCACCGCAACGGCATCCTGCTGGCGGCACTCACGTCCCGCGCGTGTGACGCGATCTTCGGCGGACGGCCGCTCGACCACGTGTGGGCCGTCGCGGATCCGATGAGATTCAGCATCAAGGAGTCGGCATGACTGCCATCAGGATCGTCGTCAACGGCGAGGAACGCAGGTACGCAACGCGGGTCTCCGTGCACGATGTCGTCGCCGAGCTCGCTCCCGACGCCGCAAGCGGACGCGGACCTGCGCGCGGGGTCGCCGCGGCCGTCAACGAATCGGTGCTGCCACGCAGCGCCTGGGCGTCGACGACACTTCGTGCCGGCGACCGTCTCGAGATCGTCAAAGCAGTCCAGGGAGGCTGACCCATGAACGAAGATCCGCTGTACATCGCCGGGGTCCGCTTCGATTCCCGGCTCGTGATGGGCACCGGGGGTGCCGCCAGCCTGCTCGGGCTGGAGCGGGCCCTGCTCGCCTCGGGCACGGAACTGACCACGATCGCGATGCGACGGGTGCACGCCCGCGACGAGGGGTCCGTCTGGGACGTCCTCGAACGCAACGGCATCCGGTCCCTGCCGAACACCGCCGGCTGCTTCTCGGCGAAGGAGGCCGTGCTGACGGCCCATCTGGCGCGAGAGGCGTGCGCCACCAACTGGGTCAAGCTCGAGGTCATCGCCGACGACATCACCCTGCTTCCGGACCCGATCGAACTCGTCAAGGCCGCCGAACAGCTGGTCTCCGACGACTTCGTCGTGCTGGCCTACACGAACGACGACCCGATCATCGCGCGCAAGCTCGAGGACGTCGGCTGTGCCGCCGTCATGCCACTGGGTGCCCCGATCGGGTCGGGTCTGGGCATACTCAACCCGCGCAACATCCAGGCGATCGCCCGGGCGGCAGCGGTGCCGATCATCCTGGATGCGGGCATTGGGACGGCCTCCGATGCCGCGCTCGCGATGGAACTGGGCTGCGACGGCGTACTGCTGGCGACCGCGGTCACGCGCGCTGCCGACCCCGTCCGCATGGCGTTGGCGATGAAGCACGCCGTCGAGGCCGGGCGGTTGGCATCGCTCGCAGGTCGGATCCCACGGCGGACCGAGGCCGTGGCGTCGTCCTCACCGGACGGCCGCGCGAACCTGGACCTGGCGCTGTGACCGACTCGAACCGGGAACTGCTGAGGGACCGCCTCGCCGCGGCACGCCTGTATCTGTGCACGGACGCCAGCCGCGGACCCGGTCTCGCCGACTTCGTCCGCGCGGCCGTCGCGGGCGGCGTCGACATCGTGCAGGTCCGCGACAAGTCGCTCGCTGCGCGCGACGAGCTCGTCCTGCTCGACACGGTTCGCGACATCTGTGATCAGGCCGGCGCACTCTTCGCGGTCAACGATCGTGCCGACTTCGCGACGGCGGCCGGGGCGCAGATCCTGCACACCGGTCAGGACGACCTGCCGGTGGACGTCGCGCGCAGCCTCGTCGGCGCCGAGGTGCTGTTGGGACGCTCGACCCACAGCGTCGAGCAGGCCTCGACGGCAGACGCCGACCCGGAGGTCGACTACTTCTGCGTGGGACCGCTGTGGGAGACCCCGACGAAGCCCGGCCGCGCAGCCGTTGGTCTCGACACCCTGCGCGCAGTCGTCGCGACCGACCCCGCCACGCCGTTCTTCGCCATCGGCGGCGTCGACGACGCTCGGCTCGATGCGGTTCTCGACGCCGGAGCGACTCGCATCGTCGTGGTCCGCGCGATCACGCAGGCCGCCGATCCCGAGGCCGCGGCCCGGAACTTGCGGAACCGGCTTTCTTGAAGTCTCAGGTGACCTTCTTCACCACGCTGGACTTGAGTTGCATCGGGCCGAAGCCGGGCACCTTCGCATCGATGTCGTGATCTCCGACGCCGTCGGAGATCAGTCGGATGCCGCGCACCTTCGTGCCCACCTTGACGGTTCCGCCGCCTGCTCCCTTGACCTTCAGGTCCTTCACGATCGAGACGGTGTCACCGTCGGCGAGCACATTGCCGACCGCGTCCTTCACGACGGATTCGACCTCGCTCACCTCGCTGTCGCCGGGCGCCCATTCATGGCCACACATCGGGCAGGTCAGCAGCGGACCGGTCTCGTAGGCGTACTCGCTGGAGCATTCAGGGCACGGGGGAAGCTGCTCGGACAAGGGTGATCCTCACGTGGAAGTCGGAAGTGTCGATCAGGGAGATCGGGGGCAGTTTCTCATGGCACCCGGGCTCGGCGTCGGCGTACACCCCCAGTCGACTCCCGCTCGGGTCGGTGAGCTCGAACCGTCGTCCACCCGGGAAGTCGCACGGCGTCCACCACGACTCCGCCGGCCGTCAGCGAAGGACCGCAGATCCGCGTCGGGTCTTGACCAGACTGGCCACGGTCACGACGACCAGGACCACCGCAATGACGACCAGGCTCAGCGGCGTCGGAATCTCGGGGACGGACTCCGACACGTCCACGTGCGCCCAGTGCAGGATCAGTTTCACCCCGATGAACACGAGGATCACCGCCAGTCCGGCCGACAGGTAGACCAGCCGGTCCAGCAGCCCGCTGACCAGGAAGAACAGCGCCCGCAGGCCGAGCAGCGCGAACGCATTGGCCACGAAGACGATGTACGGCTCCTGCGTCACGCCGAAGACGGCCGGAATCGAGTCGAGCGCGAACAACAGGTCGACGCTGCCGATCGCGATGAGCACGATGAGCATGGGCGTCACCATCGTCCGTCCGTCGACCCGCGCGAGGATCCGGCCCTCGACGAACTCGTCGGTGACAGGCAGGAATCGCCGAGCGGCACGGACGACCGCCTGGTTCTCGATGTCGGGATCCTGGTCGTGGTGGCGGTACATCTGCACCGCGGTGTAGATGAGCAGCACCCCGAACAGCAGGAACATGAACGTGAACCACGCGATCAGCGCGGCGCCGGCGATGATGAAGATGCCGCGCATGATCAGCGCGAGGATGATCCCGAACGTGAGCACCTTGTGCTGGTGCCGGTCCGGGACCGCGAAGGTCGACATGATCACGACGAAGACGAACAGGTTGTCGACCGAGAGGCTCTTCTCCAGCACGTAGCCGGTGAAGTATTCGGTGCCCAGCGTGGCGCCGTAGGCAGAGGTGAACCACACCCCGAACGCCAGCGCGACCGCGATGTAGAACACCGACCAGGCTGCGGCCTCGCGGAACCCGACGTGGTGCGGTTTCAGCCAGCCCAGGACGAGGTCCAACGCCAGCAGGCCCACGATGAGGGCGAGGGTCACCGCCCACGTGGTCGCGCTGATCTCACTCATCGTCGCGGCGTGCGGCCGGACGCGGCTTCGTGTGGTGGTGGCCGTGATGGTCGCGATACTTGCGGACATCACTGGTGGCCATCCACACCAATGCCCCGCCCCACACGAGCGCACCGACGACGGCGATCACCTCGAAGACACTCAGGTCACCGTCGAGGGCGAACCACGGCGTGTCAGCGGATTTCAGAAAGGTCGAAGTCATCACGGGCCTCCATCGGATCGTTCACGATGAAGGTCTTCCCCAGCCCTTTCGGGCCCCGCGGGCCGGGCGTGAGCCGGGTTGGCGACGACGCGGTTGAGGGGTACTCCCCTTCCTTCCCTCCACGTTACCCCGGGGCGGAGGGGCCGGCACCGGGGAAATGAACCGCGCAGGCCAGCTGATGACGGAAATCTCTACCTTTCGGTCGTCCCAGCGACATCTTTGTACCCTGATGCCCCGAGTCGGGCAAGCGTCAACCGGGTCGAGTCTTCACTCACGCCACGGGTTGGCGACGTCAACGCCGGTGGCCTCGAAGTCCTTCACGTTCCGGGTGGCGCACACCGCCCGGTTCGCGCGGCAGATCGCGGCAATCTGGGCATCGGCCGTGCTGATCGGCAGCCCGGCGCGCTCGCGCAAGACGAACACCTCGGCGTACTCAGCAGCAGCATTCTCGTCGAAGGCAAGCAACGAACGCGTGTCCCGGTACGGTTGGATCGCGCTCTGGATCGCTGCCTCGAGATCCGTCTTGCGTCGACCCTCCGGGAGCCTGCGGACTACGGCGAGTAGCTCCGCAAGCGTGATCGAGGTGATGGCGACGTCGTCGGTGAGCGACTCGAGCCACGCGAGCACGCGTGGCTCAGGCTGCGGACGGAAGATCTCCGAGATGACATTCGTGTCGAGCACGATCATCCGAAGTCCACCCCACGAGCCGTGTCAGTGCGGTCATGGATCGGAAGCCCCTCAACGCCCCCGACTGCACGAGCGGCCTCCAGGAGGGCGAGCCCGACATGGGGGCGCGACGCCGCACGCGTGAGGATGTCACGCACCTCGGCCTCCATCGACCGGCCGTGCTCCTCGGCCTGTGCGGCGAGCCGCTGCTTCACCGAGTC
>CAYYQO010000003.1:35923-42887 GCA_964473845.1 uncultured Aeromicrobium sp. | reverse complement strand
AGCATCGTCGAGTCGAAGTCGTAGCCGTGGAACATCGAGTGGTGGAAGTGGTTCCGCTGGACGCCGTCGAGCAACGCGTCGGAGTGGGTCTCGCGGATGTACTCGCTGGCCGCCACCAAGAAGCCGGCCGTGCCGCACGCCGGATCACAGATCTCGTCCTGCGGCGACGGGGCCGTCATCTGGACCATCAGCTCGATGATGTGGCGAGGCGTGCGGAACTGTCCGTTCACGCCAGCCGCCGCGATCTTCGAGAGTAGGTACTCGTACAGGTCGCCGGTGGTGTCGCGGTTGTCCATCGGGATGTCGTCGAGCATGTCGACGACCTTGCTCAACAGCGCCGGAGTGGGGATCGTGAAGCGGGCGTCCTTCATGTGCTCGCTGTAGGTCGAGCCGTCCCCACCGATCCGAGTGCCCAGCGTGCGCAGGAACGGGAACACCTCGTCGGCGATCGTCTGGTGCATCACCTCGGGGGAGGAGTTCTTGAACTGGCTCCACCGCAACTGCGACTGACCGGGCAGGAACACCGGGCTCTCGATCACGCCATCGTTGAATCGAGCCTTCTTCTCGGCGAGGATCTGCAAGTCGTCGAGCCGCCGGATGAACAGCAGGTAGGTGATCTGCTCGATGACCTCCAACGGGTTGCTGATGCCACCCGACCAGAACGAATCCCAGACACGATCGATCTTGCTCTTCAGGTCGCCAGTGATCACAGAGGAGACTCTAGTGAGGGTCCGGCTGTTCGTGGTCGGCATGTCTGATCCTCCTGAGGCGCGGTCCGTCCGGGCAACAGGAGAGAGTCTCATGCGGGACCGTCAAAAACGCAGGCTGCCCGGTCGGCTCTCGATGACGCGGTCCGCTGCGTGAATCTGAAAGGTGTGGGGGATCGGCCTACGTGCTGGGCGCGGCATCTCCAACTGTCAGTATTTTTCTACCGTTGGTACATGTCTCGTCCCGGTCGTCCGAGATCGAGCACCCTGCCGCCCTCTCAGCTCGGTCATGCTCTGGCTCGCCGCGCTTCTTCGATGAGTTCGGGACGATTGTCATGAGATTGAACCCGCTCCAGACCTGGGCAGGGGACGCTCTTCATGACTCGTGTTCTGATTCCATCGATCCGGGCCATCAACGCGATTCCGAGAAGATGAAGATTTCCCGCAGCCTGGCGAAGAATTCAGGCAGACCGTTTGGCGAGCGCGAAGCGTTCCAGTTCCGAGGCGGTCGTGGCGTCGAGGTCGAGTTCCTGCTTCAGAGCAGTCTCGATCGTCTGAACAGCGTCGGTGAGTACAGCCTCCGAGTCCGCCCATACGTCGACTGCCAGTTGCTGGCTGGGGTAGTCGAGAGCGATCTCGACTCGGGTCTCGACATCAGCCAAGCCGAGCGCAAACAGTACAGCGATGACGGCATCCTCCTGGGATGCGTCATTCAGCACCAGTGTCTCGTCCATGCCACCAACCTACGCTTTGGCCGTCGGATACGACGACGATGATTTCGTCCAGGTGTGACCCGTAGAAGCGGACGCCCGTCGCGATCGCGCTCATGGCGAGGAGTCCGTCGGCGTGCTGGCCGCGGACATCCACCGCGACCCGTCGCGACTGTCCCCGGCCGAGCCTGATTGCGCGGACAATCGCCGTCACGGTTGCCGCGGTCCGCTTCAACTCGACCGTTGCTTCGTGTTCAGGCAAGGCGGCATCAGGCGTCCTCTCGCGATGGCCCGTCCGTCTCGCGATGGACAACACTGCCAGACCACGTTGGCGCAGCCATTGGGCGAGAGTCTGTTCTCCACCTTCGAACGACCGGTCGGCATCGTTCACGGGTGCGATGAGCCCGGCTGCTTCGAGTTCGGCGAAAGTCGGTGGATTCGGCGGGCGGTCTGCACTTGCCTCTGCGCGAACAACGCGCCTGTCCGAAGTCAACATCAATCGGTAGCAGGCGCTGTGAGACGGCGTCGGACTTGGGCATGTTCCGAACGCCAGGGATCGGTACCGACTGCGGTATGGCAATATTGCAAGACGTCACGAATAATGTGACGATTTGCAGTATGGATACATTGGGTGGCGATCGGGTTCGCGCGCCCGAACTCGCGGGATGGCTGCTGTCCCGTGGGCGGTCCAGTGCCACGACGGCCGAACTCGCAGCGCTGCTCCACGTTCCTGCAGATCAGGTACGTCGTCGTTTGCACGCTCCGGCTCGCAGAGGTGAATGGGTGACTCCGGCACACGGGTTGTGGATACCGGTGCCGCCGGAGTACCGGACATGGGGTGCACCCCCGGGAATCGAGATCATTGACCTACTGATGCGCCATGCCGGTGTGGATTACTACGTGGGGTGGTTGTCCGCCGCAGAGATCCATGGCGCTTCCCACCAGGCGCCCCAGTCATTCCAAGTGGCGACGAGCCAGCACGTGCGTTCGCGAAGTGTCGGCCGCACCCGATTCCAGTTCCTGTCCCGCAGTGCGGTGGCGTGGATTCCCACCGTCAATCGCCCGACAAGATCGGGGTATGCGCGCGTCTCGACTCGGGAGGCGACGATGCTTGATGTCGCGTCTGACATGTTGGTGGCCGGAGGGGTCGACAATGCTGCGACGGTGATCATCGAACTGGTCAGCGATGGTTTCGACGCCGATGCGTTGGCCGACCTGTCGGGCCGCTTCCCGGTCTCTGCGGGACGTCGCGTGGGCTGGATCCTCGATCAGTTCACCCAACGCGACGACCTGCTGCCTCTGCACCAGGCGTTGACTCAGCGCAGCGCGGCCGCTTCGTTGCTCGATCCTTCCGGGCCCACTGTCGGTGCGACCGACGATCGTTGGGGGGTCAGAGTCAACCGAGAGGTGCAGGAGGAGTCCTGATGGTCCCGTCAGGTGTTGTCACGGCATGGTCGACCGACCATCCGTGGCCGACGAACAGGCAAGTCGAACAGGATCTGCTGCTGTCGCGTGCGATCTGTGCGATCGCTGACGATCCGTACCTCGGTGGGGAACTGGTGTTTCGCGGTGGCACGGCATTCCACAAACTTCATCTCGATCAGGCTCGCCGTTACAGCGAAGACCTCGACTATGTGCGCAAGAGTGCCGGCGGGATCAAGGACCTCACGCGTGCGCTGACAGCGTTGGGCAAGGCCTTGGATTTCGACGTTCGAACGAAGATCTCGGCACATCCGAAGGTCTACTGGCGCACCACCTCCTCTCATGGAGAAGTCATCAGGATCAAGATCGAGATCAACACTCATGAGCGGTCGCCGGTGCTGCCGCACCAGCACGTCCGGCATCGAATTGAGTCGGACTGGTGGACAGGTGAAGCTGAAGTGCTCACCTTCCAGACTGCTGAACTGATTGCCACGAAGATCCGGGCTCTCTACCAGCGATCCAAGGGCCGTGACCTGTTCGACCTATGGCTGGCACTGGTGGATTTGGAGGTGCGGGCTGACGACATTCTCGCTGCATTCGACCCGTACCGGCCTGAAGGCCTGACCGCAGCGAGAGCCGTGGCCAATCTGAGGACCAAACTGGCGGATCGGGCCTTCCGTGCCGACGTGGAGCCGCTGCTGCTTCGTGCGCCGGTCGACTACGACACGGAGATTGCGGCGGAGTTCGTCATCGACGCGTTGCTGACGCAGATTGTCTGAAGTCCGACGAAGGGAGGGGTCCGAGGCGTGGCGTGGAGCGCTGCCGTCAGGTGCGGAAATTTGCCGCGTCAGTGGTTCTGTTCCAGCGCAGGTGCTGGAGTCCACGGTCAAGCCGCTCAAAGAGGCCGGTTGGCGACCGGTCGCGGCCTTCGATGCGGTGACGGTGTTCAACATCGTCTTCGCGCTGCTGCTGGCCACGCTGCTGTTCAGCGGGTTCGAGATTCCGACCTCGTAGGCGGCGGGGGAGCGGGGTGGGGCCGCAACCTCTCGGTTGCGGCCCCACCTGCTGCCCAGGGTGGCCGGTCAGGTCCGCGTCTGCTGCGTGGCGATCCACCACGTGACGCCCCAGGGGTCCTGCACCCCACCACGAAGGTCGTCATCGTCGTTCGACTGCGCGGGCTCGCGGACCACCGTCGCGCCGGCAGCGATCGCCCGGTCGAAGGTCGTGATCGCGTCCTCGACGTAGAGATGGAGGTGCGTGGGCCCGCTCCTGGTGTCCGTCGCCCCGCCACCGATCATCACGATGCTGTCGTCGATCTTGACCTCGGCGTGCATCAGCGATCCATCCGGGCGGTCGAATCGGCGCTGCAACACTCCGCCGAAAGCCGCACCGAGGAAGGCGATGAGTCCTTCGCCGTCCTGGCAGATCAGGTACGGACTCAACGACGGATACGCCTCTGGCTTCCAGTCATTCACCCATTGAGCCTATGGCTCACCCTGGCGTCGGACAACCAGATGCCTCGAGCACGGACCGCCAGCGGACTTCCGTGGCGTCACACCCCGACCGTGGTGCGTGGGCGCAGGAATGTGACCATCTCGTTCGCAATCAGCTCGGGCTCCTCGTAGAGGGCGAGGTGCCCCTCGTCCGTGAGCAGCACGAGCTTGCCTCCGGGAATTTGCCGGACGTCGTCGACCTGCTTGTGGAGATCCACCACGAAGTCGTCGCCCCCCACCACGTAGAGCACGGGCATCGTGAGCCGCGGCAATTCGTCGGCCATGCTGATGTAGGTGCCGGTTCCCAGCCAGCCCTTCCACATCGCCTCGGTGACGGTGGGCATCGTGACGAGCAGGTCGGTCGTCTTCTCCGGCTTGTGCGACATGCCCTCGATTCCGGCCTTGATGGTCTCGTTGTCACCGTAGGCATCGTGAAAGGCGACGATGCCCTCGTCCTCGCCGGGCCTGGTACCGCCCGCGTTCCACGGCATGATCCCCACGACCGCCCGAACCTCGGCGGGGTGGTCGAGAGCGACCCGGATGCTGATGGCACCACCGAGTGACAAGCCGGCAATCGTGAAACTTCCGAGACCGATCTCGCGGCACGCGTCGAAGACGTCCTCGGCCAGATGGGAGAGGTCGCCGTCCGCGCGAGCGCCGACCGATCCTGCGTGCCCCGGAAGATCGAACAGGATCGAACGATAGCCCGGCAACAATGCGGCAGTCTCCTCCCAACAGGCAAGAGAGCAGCCGAATCCTGGCAGGAGCACGATCGTTTCGTCGCCGGAGCCGCGCTCTTCGTAGTACATCCCGTTGCTGGTGGTGGGCATGTCGACCTCTTCTCAAAAGTTACTATTCAGGATATGTAACGTAATCCAGATCACACGATAGTCAATCTGGCGCGAAGCGCAAGGGTCTCGAGAAGATTCGCGGTCGGACTCGATCGCGGCACCGTGGAATGTTACAGTTCAGAATCAGTAACATGTGGTGTACGCCGTACCGACCCGAGGAGCCGCGATCGTGGGAACACCAAGCCGCGAGGTACATCTGACCTCCCGACCGACGGGGATGCCCACGTCGGGGGAATTCTCCGTCGTCGAGGTCGACGTCCCCGAGCCCGGACCGGGGGAGGTGCTCGTGCGAAATGACTGGATGTCCGTCGATCCCTCGATGCGGAGCCGCATGAGAGACATTCCGTCCTACCTTCCTCCATTCGAGCTCGGTGCACCGATGGAGGGCGCGGCAGTTGGCACGGTCATCGCGTCCGAGGCGCCGTCGCTGCGCCCGGGCGACACCGTGTGGCATCACCTCGGCTGGCGGGAGCACACCCTGGCGAATGCGGAGGACACCCATCGCCTCGAGCCCGCGGGACTGAGCGCCGCCGAGTTCCTGGGGACTCTCGGCATGCCCGGCCTGACCGCGTACGTCGCCTTGACGAAGATCGCGCCGGTGCGTCGGGGCGACACGGTTCTCATCTCCGCGGCGGCGGGAGGCGTCGGCCTGGTCGCAGCGCAGGTCGCGCGTCATCTCGGCGCGGCCGTGGTGATCGGGTCGGCCGGCGGCGCCGAGAAGACGAGGCGCCTCGTCGACGAGTTCGGATATGACCGCGCGATCGACTACACGGCAGGTCCGATCGGGCCCGCTGTCCTTGCCGAGGCGCCCGACGGGATCGACGTCTACCTCGACAACGTGGGAGGTGACCACCTGCAGGCGGCCATCGACGCGCTCCGGCCCGGAGGTCACGTGGCGATGTGCGGATCGGTGTCGCAGGCCAACTCCGAAGAACCGGTGCCCGGTCCCACCAACCTCGCGCTGGTGACGCGAAAGCGTCTCACCCTGCGGGGATTCATCGTGCTCGATCACCTCGGCCTGTGGGATGACTGGATCGCACTCGCTCGGGGCTGGCTCGAGGACGGTGGATACACGTCGACCCAGACCGTGGTCGATGGCCTCGAGAACTCCGTCGATGCCCTGGTCGGGCTGCTGGCGGGCGCGAACGTCGGCAAGATGTTGGTGCGGCTCCACCCGGACGCCACGTGACACACCTGCCGGCCCGGGCCGAAACCTGGCGGGTCAACGGCATCGATCTGGCAGTGGCGGTCGCCGGAGAAGGCCCGCTGGTCGTGCTCGCGCACGGCTTCCCCGACCTCGCCGTCACGTGGCGTCACCAGGTGCCGGCACTCGTCGCGGCGGGTTTTCGGATCATCGCCCCGGACATGCGAGGCTATGGCCGCAGTTCACGCCCGGCCGACGTCGCGGCATACAGCACGCGCGCGGTCGGACTGGATCTGGTCGGACTGCTCGATCACGAGAACGTGGCGCAGGCGCACTTCGTCGGGCACGACTGGGGTGCCGCGTGCGTCTGGCAACTGGGACTGGACCATCCGGACGTGGTGCTCTCGCTCACCGGCCTGAGCGTGCCTCATGTCCTGCCTGCGGCCGCGCCGCCGACCGAGATCCTCAGGGCGCGCTGGGGCGATGACTTCTACCAGCTTCGCCTGCAGCGCGACGGTGCGGCCGAGGCGATGCTCATGGAGGACGTCGTCCGCAGCCTGGCCGCGATCTTCGGGGACCGGTACGACCTGATCGAGGAGACGGCTGCGGTCGTGCCGCCGGCGTGGCTCCCATCGGC
>CAYYQO010000003.1:0-35823 GCA_964473845.1 uncultured Aeromicrobium sp. | reverse complement strand
GTGATGGTCGAGGGTGCGGGTCACTGGGTCCACCAGGAGTCCCCGGAACTGGTGACCAACGCGATCGTCGAACACGTGCAGCGGCAGCACACCTCGCCGGCCATCCCATGAAAGAGGAGAGAAGCATGACCGGAACGGGCGAGAGAAACCGCGATGAACTCGAGTGGCTCCGCGATCTGATGACGTCTCGGCGCAGCATCCGCGGCTACCGACCCGATCCCGTGCCCCGCGCCGTGCTCGAGCAGATCATCGAGGTGGCCTGTGCGTCCCCGTCGTCCATGAACACCCAGCCATGGCACTTCTACGTGATCACCGGTGATCCACTCGACAAGATTCGGCTGGGGAACAGCGAACGCATGCTCGCTGGGGAGCCGGTGCAGCGCGACATCGACGTCGTGGAGGACTACTCGGGGGTGCATCGGCAGCGCCAGGTCGAGATTGCGATCGAACTCTTCGGCTCGATGGGCATCGAGCGTCACGACCGCGAGCGTCGCCTCGACTGGACGATGCGGGGGTTCCGCCAGTTCGACGCCCCGGTCTCGATCGCCATCACGTACGACCGCGTCCTCGACCAGATCGCCCCGATCGCCCACTTCGACCTCGGCGCCGTGACGCATGGCCTCGTGCTCGCCGCGTGGGCGAAGGGTCTGGGCAGCGTCATCAACGGCCAGGGCGCGATGCAGGCCCAGGTGGTGCGCGAACATGCCGGCATCGCCGACGAGCACAAGCTCATCACCTGCGTGGCTCTCGGCTACCCCGACGACTCCTTCGCGGCCAACGCAGTCAAGTCGTCTCGTGCGCCGGTGTCGACCACGACCACCTTCGTCGGGTTCGACGACTGACTGGTTCGGCCTCCGCTTCACGGGTACGCGCCGCGCCAGTCGATACGCTTCGAGAATGCCGAACTCCTCGCACACCACCGTGGGCACACCGTCGGCCAAGAGTGCCACGGGGCGCGATCGCGCCATCACGCTGGCACGTCAGCAGTTCATCGACGGGCAACACATCGAGATGAGTCAACTCGCCCAAGAGTTGGGCGTCAGCCGGATGACGCTCAACCGCTGGGTCGGGAGTCGTGATCGCCTGCTCGGGTACGTCAACTGGACGTTTGCGCACCACGCCCTGAAATCGGCTCGGAAGACGGCTCGCGGCACGGGCGTCGACGTGGTGGCCGACACCGTCGAGGGGTTCATCGCCACCGTCCTGGGTTCCACGTTCATGCGCACCTGGCTGCAGCAGGAGGGTGAGATCGCGCTGCGCATCGTCACCACCCGTTCGAGTGATCTCCAGGCGAACTTCATCGGCTACGTGGCGCAGATGATCGACGAGGAGCTGCCGGAGCGGCACGTCGACATGCCGACGGAGGACCTGGCCTATCTCGTCGTGCGCATCGCGGAATCGTTCTGCTACGTCGACATGATCACCGGCGGCGAGCCCGATGCGACCAAGGTCGGCGTCGCCCTCCGGGCCCTGCTTTCCTGACGGCGCGCCTCAGGAGATCTCACGTTTGAGGATCTTCCCGGTCGACGTCATGGGGAGTTCCGACCTGAACTCCACCACCCGCGGATACTTGTAGGCGGCGAGTTGCGTACGACCCCAGGCGACCAGGTCGTCGGGAGCCACGTCTTCGTGGCCCGTTGCAGGAACGACGACCGCCTTGACCTCCTGGCCGTGCGACGCGTGCGGCACCCCGATCACCGCCACCAGCGAGACAGCCGGATGCTCCATGAACACCTCTTCGATCTCCCGCGGGTACACGTTGAATCCCCCGCGAAGGATGAGGTCCTTGCTGCGACCCACGATGTAGTAGAAGCCGTCGTCGTCACGCCGTGCCAGGTCGCCGGTCCGGAACCACCCGTCCTTGATCGACTCGGCCGTGGCCTCAGGGCGGCCGTGATACCCCTTCATCACGTTGTGTCCCCGGATGACGATCTCGCCGACGGCCCCGGAATCGTCGGGCGTCGGTGACCAATCGTCCTCGATCAGCCGCATCTCGACGCCGGGTACGGGCCGGCCGATCGACCCGACGCGAGGACGCTCGCCCAGAGTGGCCGAACTGGCCATCGGTGAAGTCTCCGACAGGCCGTAACCCTCGATGATGGAAACTCCGAAGCGGGTGGTGAACTCGTGGTGCAACTCGACGGGAAGCGCGGCCCCGCCCGAAGCGGCCACCCGGAGTTGGCCGTGCAGCACCTCGCCACCCTCCACCGTGCCAAGGGCCTGCAACAGCGCCCAGAACATCGTCGGCACCCCCGCGAAGATCGACACGGCCTCCGCGATCATGAGCCGCAACGCCTCAGCCGCATCGAACCGCTGCATCATCACCACCGAGCAGCCGTGCAGCATCGCCGCGTTCTGGATGCAGGTCTGGCCGAGGGAGTGGAAGAGTGGGGCGACCAGCAGGTACGTGTCGGGGTCGGACGGGTCGATCTCATAGACCGCGCCTGCGGTCTGGGCGTTCATCCGCAGGTTCTGGTGCGTGAGCTCGGCACCCTTGGGCTGCCCGGTCGTGCCGGACGTGTAGATGATCACCGCCGTGTCCTGGTCGTCCCGGTCGACCGGGACGAACGACGGAACGGCCTCCAACGGCACGCCGTCCACCGTGGTGCGTCCGTCCCCGTCCGCGCCGAGGCGCCAGAGATGACGGGATCCGGGGGCGTCGGCGAACCCCTCCGCGGCGGCGTCGAGAAGTCCACTGCCCCGGGAATCGTCGTACACGAGGTAGGCAACCGCGCCCGAGTCGTCGAGGTGGTACGCGATCTCGCGCCCCCGAAGCATCACGTTCAGTGGCACGACCACCGCCCCTGCCGCGAGGATCGCCCAGTAGGCGATCGTGAACTCGGGCACGTTCGGGCTGGACAGTGCGACGGCGTCGCCCGGGCGGACGCCCGCGTCGATCAGCCGACGAGTGAGGCTGGACGACCGTTCGCGGACCTCACCGAAGGTCAGGCGGCGATCTGCGGAGATCAGCAACTCACGGTCCGCGTATTGCTGCGCGGCCTCGTCGAGCGAGTGGGCAAGGTTCGGCATTCAAACTCCTCGATGATCAGCGGTCGGCATGCTGGGCGAAGAACTCCCTGATCGGGTTCGCCAGCACTTCAGGGTTCTCGTGCGGCACCATGTGTCCCTCGCCGTGGAGTCGCAGGACGGTGGCGTTCGGGAGCAGGGCCGCGCGGGACACCTGGTGGTCCTCGGGCTCCGTGGCATCGGCGGTTGGCACCAGCATGAGCCACGGCTGGGTCAGGTGGGCGATCAACTCCGCGGAGTCGTTGCGGTAGAACTCCGTCGTGACGATCGGCTCGATGACGTCTCGCGGCACGACCGCGCTGGAACGTCCGGTGGCGGCGATGAGCGGGTCGTCGGCGTTCCGGTGAACGAACAGTCCCGCCATCGCACCAGCCAGTGCCGGTGCGTCCCCGGCGAGTTCGAGCAGGGCTGCCACGTTCGCGCGCGTCTCGTCGAGTTTGCCGGTCACCGGGATCCCCGCGATGTTGACACCCGCGCGAATCGCCTCGGGATGCTGGGCGGCGAGCCGCAGTCCGTTGGCGTTGCCGAGTGAGTGGCCGATGTAGAAGAACCGGTCGACACCCGCCGCTCGAGCCGTGCGCCAGAGGTCGTCACCCATCTGGTCCAGGGTGGCCGACCCGACCACGGCAGCCGAGTCCCCGTGACCGCGGGTGTCGGGAAAGACGTGACGGAAGTCGGGGAGCAGGTCGACCAGATCGCTGTACATCGTGAATCGCATCATGAACCCGTGGCCCCAGACGATGGTGGGGGCGCCCGCCGGGCCGGGGACGTCTTGGTAGCTCAACGAGCCACCGACGGTCTGAACACTGGGCATGCGTCATCTCCTCCCGCCGCTGACCGCGGCGTGTTCGTCGGATGGATCGGGTTGGTCGTCGCGCAGTCGCTCGGCCTTGGCCTGGGCCCGTCTGGTGCCGGCGACCGTCTGGCGCCACATCGCGAAGGCGACGGCGACGATCAGGACGACACCGTTGAACAGGTTGGCGAGCCACTGGGCGCTGGTCACGAACTGCAGTCCCTGGATTCCGGTGGCGAGGATGTAGACGGCGGCGACGGTGCCCCACACGTTGAACGTGCCGCGGAGCAGCACCGATCCCAGGAAGGCTGCGGCGAACGCCGGGAGCAACAGGGCCGATCCGTAGGTCAGCGACGGTCCGTAGAGGGAACCGTAGAGCACTCCGCCGACACCGGCGATGAGCCCCGAGAGCACGAAACTCAGGAAGACGTGACGGCCCACCGGAACGCCGGCGAGACGAGCCGCGTCGGCGTTGCTGCCGACCGCGTAGATGTACCGCCCCGCCGTCATGCGGGTCAGGATCCACCACACCGCTACCGCGGCGACCACCACGTAGACGACGATCACCTGGAATCCGAGCACAGTCGTCGTGGTGATCGCGAACCAGGCTTCCGAGTTCGGCGGCACCGGCTGGGTGGCACCCACGATCATCGTCTGCACGGCCAGGACGATCGACGACATGCCGAGTGTCGCGATGAACGAGTTGACCTTGAAGCGCACCACGACCAGGCCGTTCAACGCCCCGATGCCCACGCCTGTCGCCACCGCGACGAGGATCGCCGCCGTCATCGATATCTCTCGGTTCGTCTGCAACCACACGGCGAGGACGGTCGACAGGTTCATGGTCGCGCCGGCCGACAGGTCGTACTGGCCGGCGCACAGCGGAATGAGGACGGCGAGCGCCAACAGGGCCGTCGCGGCGTTGGCCGAGGCCACACTGTGCAGCGTCGCGGTGGTCAGGAAGAGGTCGGGCTTCCACGCGCCGAAGACGACGACGAAGGTGAGCCAGAGGTACAGGCCTGCGAACCTGTCGAACTGCAGGCGCGGGAGACGAAGGCTCATGTGGGCTCCTGGGGGTCGGCGTGCGCGATACGTTCCGCGATGACGCTGGGGGTGAGGTCGGCACCGGTGATCTCATCGACCAGGCGGCCGTGTCGCATGACGAGCACTCGGTGGCACAAGGAGGCGAGCTCCTCCTCGTCCGAGGACGAGATGAGGATTCCGATGGCGTCGCGTGCTGCGGCGTGCGCCAGCAGGGAGTGCAGGGAAGCCTGGGCCGCGACGTCGATGCCCTGGGTCGGCTCGTCGAGCAGGAGCACCTTCGGGTTCTGGCGCAGGCAGCGTGCCAGCACGATCTTCTGCTGGTTGCCGCCGCTGAAGTCGCCGAAGCGCTGCTCGAAGGCGGCTTCCGGGCGCACGCCCACCTGCGCGAACCACTCGGCCGTGGCCTGTCGTTCCGAGGCGCGGTCGATCACTCCGCGGCGTGAGATGTCCGACAGGCTGGACACCGTGAGGTTCTCCCTCGCCGCCAGTTCGGGGAGAGCGGCGAGCCAAGCCCGATCGGCCGGGACATAGGCCAGGCCGGCAGCGATCGCGGCCCGGACGTCGTCGGCACGCAGGGCGCCGCCCTCGACCGCCACCGACCCGGCTTGCCGGGGCAGTGCACCGAAGAGCACGGGCAACAGGTCGTCACGACCGGAGCCCTCGAGACCGGCGATGCCGACGATCTCGCCCGCGCGCACCCGCAAAGACACGTCGGTGAATGTGCTGCTGGCGAGTCGTTCGCACTCGAGTGCGACCCGATCGGAGGGGATGGGGTGGGTGGCGCGCTGCTGCTCCAGGTACTCCTCACCCATCATCGCCGCGACGACAGCGCCTCGGGTCAGCTCGGCCGAGGGCGCGGTCAGCACGACCCGCCCGTCGCGGAGCACCGTGACCACGTCGGCCAGGTCGAGAGCTTCCTGCAGGTGATGGCTGATGATCATGACGGCCGTGCCTTGGCGGGCGACTTCCCGAATGACACCGGCGAGCACGGAGACCTCGTGCTGGGGGAGCGTGGCGGTCGGCTCGTCGAGCACGAGCGCGACGATGCCGCCGTCGTCGTCGGTGCGTACCGCGCGGGCCACGGCGACGATCGTGCGCACTGCCGGAGACAGCGTCCGGACCAGCGCATCAGGTGAGACATCCGCACCGAGGCGAGCCAACGCTGCCTGGACCTCGGTCCGAGCGCGGCGTCGCGCGATCGCTCCCAGTCGGGTCGGCCATCCGCTCGTCAGCAGGACGTTGTCGGTGACCGAGAGGTCGTCCACCAAGGCGAGGTCCTGGTGCACGAACCGCAGTCCGCCGCTGAACGAGGCTCGCGGTGATCCCAGCGTGAGTGGCTCGCCATTCACGTTCACCTCGCTGCCCGGATCTGGCTCCTGGTAGCCCGAGAGGATCTTCACCAGGGTCGACTTCCCGCAGCCGTTGGCGCCGAGCAGCGCGTGCACCTCGCCGCCTCGCAGCTCCAGGTCCACGCCGTCGAGCGCCCTCGTTCCCGTGAAGGTCTTGGCGACGTGGTGGACGCTGACCCCGCCTCCGGTCACCGCCGGTGGTGGCGAGATGGTCATGTGGTCGATCACGTCAGCCGACCTTCCAGAGCTTGAAGAACTGCTCCTCGAAGCCCTCGGGGCCGAGGAAGTTGCCGTCCGACTCCTGGGCCGATGCCTTGGTGACGAGCTTGGACGGGACGACCTGTTCCTCGGGCGAGATCATCGGCGCGCCCTGGGCGTGGCGCAGTGCCGCGTCCATCGCGAACCAGGTGGCGTACCCGTTGTTCACGGCGAGGAAGGCGCCGCCCGATCCGCGTTGCACGTCCTGCACGTTCTGGGGCAGCGGGAACAGGCCGCCGACGGTGACGTCGAGCTGTGCGTTGGCGAGCGCTTGGTTGAGCCCGCTGAAGAACGCGCCGTTGTAGCCGATCACGTAGTCGATCGACGGGTTGCGGCGGACCTCGGAGACGATCGACTGGGCTGCGCCGGCGCCGGTGATTTGATCGGCGGAACTGTCGATCTCACTCACCTCGCAGTCGGTGCAGATCTCGGCGAGGGTCTTCTTCACGGCGTCGGCCCAGCCGGCGACCGCGTTGTAGGCGCTGATCCGCTGGACCAGCACATGAGCCTTGCCGTCGGAGTCGTCCGTGACCCACCGTGCGATCGATGCCGCCATCGCCTCGTCGTTGATGGGTCCTGCGGAGATGACGGGCACCGTGTCGCTCTGGGGTACCGCGCCCGTGTACATCGGCACGATGATGGCGCCGATCTTCTCGAAATCGGGCACGTACCGGGACCACAACTCGTACGGGGTCCCGCTGAGCACGACTGCCGTCGGCTTGGCGGCCAGCGCCTGCCGGAAGGCCGGCGCGAGCGTCGACGCATCGGTGGTGACGAACGGGATCTCGACCACGTCCCACCCCACGGCTTCGGCAGCGACCTTGAGGCCCTCGCTCTGCTGGGTGCACTGGGGAACCTCGCACTTGAGGAAGGCGATGCTTCTCCCGGTCTCCGGCTTCTCAGGCAATGGCGTGGTGATCGGGATGGATGTGGGCGCCTGCTCGAGCTCCTTCACCGCGGCGGAAGATTCTCTCTGCTCGTCGGACGCGCCGGACGAGCTGGAGGAGTCCGACCCGCACGCAGCCGATGTCGCGAGGATCGTGACGCCCAGGAGGAGGGCGATGAGACGACGTGGGTTCATGAGCGTTCCTTCACAGTGGTGGCGGCGCGAATCATGGGTTCCGCGCCGAGTGCAGCAGTTCCCAGAATGTTACTAATTGATATGTGTAACGTAGCGCGTGTCACACGATTGTCAAGAGATTCGATCGATGTCTGCGGCCGGACGCCGCGGATCGCTTTCCACGAAGGGGACGGAAGAGATGGAGAAGCTGAGCGGCAAGACCGCGGTCATCACGGGCGGGTCGAGTGGGATCGGCCTCGCGAGCGCGGAACTGTTCGTGCGGAACGGCGCCCGCGTGTACATCACCGGCCGCCGTCAGGAAGAACTGGACCGTGCGGTGGCGGCGATCGGCGGTGAGATCACGGCCGTCAGGGCCGATGCGGGCAGCCTGGCCGACATGGACAGGTTGTGCGAGATCGTCGGCGCCTCCGGTCGGATTGACATCCTCTTCGCCAACGCCGCGGCAGGGGACATCGCCGCGATCGAGGATGTCGACGAGGCACATTTCGACCAGGTCTTCGGCGTCAACGTCAAAGGCCCGCTGTTCTTGGTCCAGAAGACGTTGCCGCTGATGAACGACGGCGGGTCGATCATCATCACCGGATCCGTGGCGGGGACGAAGGCCACACCGACGTTCGGGGCCTATGGCGCCAGCAAGGCCGCCGTGCGGCATCTGGTGCGCACGCTGACAGTCGAGCTGAAGGATCGCGGCATTCGCGCGAATGTGGTCAGCCCCGGCCCCACCGACACGCCCATCTTCAGTCAGCACACACCGGAGGTCATCGCCGATCTCGTGGAGAGCATTCCGATGGGGCGCATGGGCCACAGCGCTGACGTCGCCAAGGCAGCCTTGTTTCTCGCCTCGGATGACTCGGCCTTCATCACCGGTATCGAGTTGTTCGTCGATGGTGGGCGAGCTCAGGTGTGAATCCCTACCAGAGGGTCCAGGCCGTCGGTCGGCGCACCGGCGGGTGCTACTCGTCCACGGTGCCGGAGGAGCTCAGACGGTCGACTTCCCGGGCGAGGATCCTGGCGCGGCTCGCGGGCGTTCGTGCCTTGAGCAGGTGCAGGATGACCAGGTACCTTTCGGACTTGCCCAGCGATTCGAACGCCGCTTTCGCTGCCGCGTCGTTGTCGAGCGCGGCCACCAGATCCGGCGGCGGTTCGGCCGTCCGCTGGGACTCGTAGGCGCCGTCCCAACGACCGTCGGCCCGGGCAGCCTCGATCTGCGCGAACCCGGCGGGACGCATCCGGCCCGCCGCGATCAGCACCTCCGCCTTGGCCACGTTGACCTGCGACCACGAGCTCGTGGGTCGGCGCGGGCAGTAGCGCTGCAGGAACGACACCTCGTCGTGGCTACGCCGCTGCCCGTCGATCCAGCCGTGACACAGGGCGACGTCGAGCGCATCGGAGATCGAGATCGATCCGATCCCGGAGTTCTTCTTGGCGATGCGCAGCCACGCCTCGGTACGGTCGGCGTGGTGCTCCTCGAGCCAGGCCGACCACGCCTCCGCGTCCGGGAAGTCGAGGACGTTCACAGGTCGCGGCGGAACTCCTCGGCGTGACCGGGCTCGCGGTGGGCCAGGTTCCAGATCGCCAGGGCCAGGCCACCCCACAGGACGACCATGGCGATGATCATCATGGTGATCGCGACGGCACTCATCGTTCCACTCCTTCGGTGTCTTCAACGGGGGCGTCCAGTGAGGTGCCGGGTCGCCAGCGGGTGGGGGCCAGGACGTATCCGGCGACCATGACGGAGGCTGCGGCGCCCCAACCGAACAGGGCGATCATCCAGGTGGGATAGCCGCCGTAGGGCGTCTCGACCACGGCGCGGAACGAGTCGAACACCATGTAGGCCAGCGCGATCGGGACCACACCGCCGATCAGGAGCCGCCACCACAGCAACAGCTTGATGGAGCCGTGCCGGTTCATGTGATCGGCCAGTTGCGGCAGGGCCCGCAACGACCATGCCACGACGACCATCGACACCGTCGCGACGAGCAGGATGCCGAACTGGTTGATGAAGTGATCGAGGATGTCCAGCACGTACAGCCCGCTGGCGGTGGAGAAGAACAGCAGACTGATCAGGGCCGCCGGGATGCTGACGGCCGCGGCGGCGACGGGCCGCGCGAGGTCGAACTTGTCCCGCACGGCCGACACCACCACTTCGAGCACGGAGACGAGTGACGTGATCCCCGCCAGCACCAGCGAGGCGAAGAACAGCACACCGATCACGGCGCCCCCGGACGCTTCGCTGATGATCGTGGGGAAGGTGATGAACGCCAGGCCCACGCCACCTTGGACGACCTCGTCGACGGCGACGCCCTGGGCCTGCGCCATGAAGCCGAGCGCGGCGAACACGCCGATTCCGGCGAGCAGTTCGAAGCTGGAGTTTGCCAGCCCGACGACCGCGCCGGAGCCGGTCATGTCGGTGTCTCGGTCGACGTAGGAGGAGTACGTGATCATGATGCCGAAGCCGATCGAGAGCGAGAAGAAGATCTGGCCGAAGGCAGCGGCCCACACGCCTGCGTGGGTCAGGGTGCCCCAGTCGGGAGTGAAGAACGCCTCCAGCCCTTCGGCGGCGCCGGGCAGGAACAGCGAACGGATCACGAGCGCCACGAACGCCACGACCAGCACGGGGATGCCGATCACCGACGTGAGTCCGATCCCCTTCTCGACGCCGGCCACCATGATGACGATCACGGCGAGCCACACGACCAGCATGGGGATCAGAACCCCTGCCACGACCTTCAGATCGATCGTGACGTCGCCGGTCTGCAGGAAGTCCTTCATGAAGAAGGTCTCGGGATCGGCGCCCCAGGCCTTGTTCACCGAGAAGAACGTGTACCGCACGGCCCACGCGATCACAGCGGCGTAGTAGACGGCGATCATGAAGCAGATGCCGACCTGCCACCAACCGAGCGCCTCGGCGGGGCGGCTCAGCCGGGCGAAGGACAGGGGAGCCGAGCCGCGGAAGCGGTGCCCCAACGCGTAGTCGAGGTACAGGAACGGCAGCCCTGCGCAGAACAGCGCCACCAGGTAGGGGATGAGGAAGGCGCCGCCGCCGTTCTCGTAGGCGACGTACGGGAATCGCCAGATGTTCCCCAGCCCCACGGCCGAGCCGATCGCGGCGAAGATGAAGACCTTGCGTGAGGAGAACGCTCCCCGCTTGGCCTTCTCGGAGGTGGCATCGGTCGGCATGTGGCCCTCCTGCTGGCACGTGGCGTGCGGCGGATCACCGCTGTCTGGTCATCGTGGCAGAAGTCGCGGCAGTTTGCCGAGATCAGCGCTTGATCTTGCGTCCCTTGCTGGTCTTGGAGACGGTCAGGTAGTTCGCCTTCTTGACCGTGACACGGACCCGGATGACCTTGCGGCGGTCGGCCTTGCGGACCTTGTACTGACGCTTGGTGGCGCCCTTGATGACGCGCCCGTTCCGCAACCACTGGTAGCGGACCTTGACCGACTTCGGACGCCAGCCGGCGGTACGCGCGGTCAACTTCTTGCCGACCTTCGGCGTTCCGACGACCTTGACGCTGCCGGGCCTGATCGCGCGCTTGGCCACGGTGGCCGTCGTGGTGCGGACGTACTTGTTGGGCCAGCCCGGCCGCGCGACGGTGGCGCGGACCCTCACCTTCTTGCCCACATCAGCGGCTCGTACCTTGTAGCGCTTCGCGGTCGCGCCCTTGATGGCCGTGGATCCGCGCAGCCACTGGTAGGTGGCCTTGGCCTTCGGGTCCGCGGTGACCTGCGGGGCGGACAGCGTCCGCCCGACCGTCGGCCTGCCGGTCGGAGCGGCGGCTGCCGGCAACGCTCGGGCCGGCCGGCTTCCGCTGACCTGCACCACGGCGCGCTGGAACGTGTCGCTTCCGTCGGCGTAGTTTCCGCCCGCATCGGTTCGGTAGATCTTCAGTCGCGCGTCGATCCGAGCACCGGAATGGGCGGCCGAGACGGCGAAGCGCGACGTCGCGGAGTTGTACGACGTGGCACGCGGCTGAGGCACGCCGTCGACGAACCAACTGATCTCGCTGTACGTGTTGGCGGGTTTGCCGAAGCTGGCGGTCAGCGTGGCTCCGGGCTTGGCGGAGCCGGTGATCTTCAGGGATGACGTCGGCTGGACGTGGACGGTGCCGACCTTCGAGACCGGCGTCGAGAGTCGGGCCGGCTTGTAGCCGGACAGGCTCGCGGTCACGGTGGCGTAGACCCACCTGCCGGACTGGGCGGCCGTGGGCTTGAAAGTCGCCGACGTGGCGCCGGGGATCGCCGCAGCAGCGGAACCGTCGGCCTGGGCGAACCACTGGTAGCTGAACGTGGCGTTCGTGGGTCGCCAACCCTCTTGTCCGACGATCGTCAGCGGTTCGCCGACCTTGTAGGAACCGAGGACGAACGGGTCGACCGGCGCCATGCCCAGGCCCTGCTTCGCCAACGTGACCGAGAAGGTCTTGGACGGTGCCTTCGCCGTCGACGTCCACGTCCGCGCCGTCTGGTACGAACCGGCGTTGGGCCAGCACGTGTCGCGGTGGCGCACCTCGGGCTGCCAGTAGAACGCCGACGAGCTGGATTCTCCGTAGTACGTGTCGGAGAAGCAGACGCGGTACTGGCCGCCGACCTTCGACGGATAGGTGAAGCGGCCCTTGCCGTCGGTGAGTTTCGGTCCGAACTGGAGGGTGGTCCACTGGCCGCCCTCCCACGTGTAGAGCTCCCAGCCGACGTTGGGCAACGGCTTGCCGTTGGGGCCGAGGGCGACGCCCGTGATCGTGCCGGTCGCGGCCTGCGCCGGGACGGCGCCGATCGGGACGAGCAGCAGGGCGAGGACGGCAACGAACAGCGATCGGGTCAGGCGCACTCGCCAAAATCTACCTGTTGGCTCTGACTAGGCATTCTCCAGATAGCGCAACACCGCGGCCACCCGTCGGTCGTTTTGGTCGTCGGGGGAGAGGTCGAGCTTGGCGAAGATGTTGCGGATGTGCTTGTGCACCGCGTTCTCGGTGATGTGCAGGCGTTGCCCGAGGGCCGTGTTGCCCAATCCCTCGGCCATCACCGAGAGCACCTCCTTCTCCCTGGGGGTGAGCCGTTCCAGGGGATCCCCGGAGCGGCGCTTGGCGAAGAGTTGCGCCACCACCTCGGGGTCGATGGCGGTGCCGCCGTCGGCGACGCGCTGCAGGGCCTCGACGAACGCATCGACCCGGCCCACCCGCTCCTTGAGCAGATAGCCCACGCGGTCGGCGCCGTCGGCCAGGAGATCGGTGGCGAAGCTCTGCTCGACGTACGCCGAGAGGACCAGAACGGCCAGATCGGGATGGGCTCGCCGCGCGCGGACCGCGGCCTTGATCCCCTCGTCGGTGTGGGTCGGCGGCATCCGCACGTCGACCACGGCGATGTCGGGCCGATGCTCCTCGACGGCGACCAGGAACGACTCCGGGTCGCCGACGGCCGCCACGACGTCGAATCCTTCGTTGCGCAGCACCAGGCCCAACCCCTCGCGCAGCAGGGTGTCGTCCTCGGCGATCACGATCCGCATGGCAACTCCACCCTGATCTCGGTCGGTCCGCCCTCTGGGCTGGAGACGCTCACCGTGCCGTCGTGCGCCTCCACGCGACGGGCGATGCCGACCAGGCCGGAGCCCTCTCCGGCATCCGCGCCGCCGCGGCCGTCGTCGGTGACCCGGACCAGCAGGTTCCCCTGCTGGAGTAGTACGTCGACCTCGGCATGCTCGGCGCGACTGTGTCGAGCCACGTTGGTCAACGCCTCCGCCACGACGAAGTAGGCCGTCGCCTCGACGCTGACCGGACAGCGGACCGGGACCTGCACGGTCACCAGGCAGGGGATCGGGCAGTCGGCGGCCAGAGCGCTCAACGCACCCTCGAGTCCTCGGTTCTCCAGGACCGGCGGGAGGATCGAGCGGACCACGGCGCGCAACTCCGCCAAGGCGTCCTCGATGGTGTCCTGGGCGCGGGAGAGTATTTCGTCGGCGCGGTCCGGCGCCCGGTCGATCTCCCGGCGTGCGGCGCCGACCAGGACCGCGGCGCCGACGATCCGGTTCTGCGCACCGTCGTGCAGAGCCCGTTCGATCCGGCGCAGCTCGACGGCGTGCGCGTCCAACGCCGCTGCTCTCGTGGCGGCCAGTTCCGCGACCCGGGCGGAGAGGTCCACGTCCGGGTCCGGGCCCAGGAACCTGAGGCCCGGCCGAGACTGCAGCTCGAGCAGTCTGGGAGTGCCGACGAGCCACAACAGAAGCGCGAGAATCCCGAAGACGGGGGCGAGACCCGCCATGGTCCCGTTCTGCGCATCGACCCAGCCGTTGAGGACGTTCTGCAGGTCAGGCCCGACCTGCCGCCACCACAGCGGATAGCTCAGATCATGGAGGCCGGTCACCAGGAGTTGCAGGACCACGGCACCGAGGATCAGGCCCCAGATCGAGTGGATGCTCAACCAGATCAGGTCGCGGCGAGCGGAGGGATCCTCCCGCATCGCTCGCAAGCTCGGTCGTGGGACGGTCCGGACGTACGGGCTGGTGATGTCGTGACCGGCCCGGCGCAGGCGGCCACGTTCGAGGTCGGCCAGCTGCCGGATCCAGCGCACCGTCGGCGGGACCAACGGTTGGCCGACCCGCAGGAACCACAGGAACGAGGCCAGGACCAGCCACGGGATCGTGAAGAGCGCGAGGAGGCCGATCACGGCGCCGTGCAGGGCGAGGCCGGTGTCCTGCAGGGCGGCGCGGGGCACGCCTCGGCGCTCGGGTGCGCCCGCCTCTTCGCCGGTCATCAGACTCCTTGCTCGTCGTCGCGATCACGCTACCGGCCCGGTGCCCCGGGTGTCGGTACAGCAGCCTGTACCTGCGACGTACAGCCCACCGGCCGATGGATCCACCAGATGGCTGGATCGATGTCGAGCGCCGATCTTCCTAGGTTCGAAACATCACCGATCGACCCCTTGGAAGGGCCTCACCATGACTGACCGTTATCGCCTCACCGAACCCACGGATGTCCCTCCCACGCCCGGCTCCGCCATGGCCTCGCCAAGGCAGACCTCGGACCTCACCGACGTTCTGCTCTGGGTGGTCCTTGCACTCGCCATCGGGGCCAACGTCGCCCTCTCCGCGGTCGGACTCGACCTTCTCGGCATCCCGGCCGGACTCGTCGTGCTCGGCACCGGCGCGGCGCTGACGGTCCGCCACCTGAAGCGGAGGAAGTGACGATGCTCCGGCCCCGCCCCGCGCCGTCCGTGCCGCCCGCCGCGAACCAGGAATCTGCGGCGCTCCTGCTCCGGGAGGTGACCCGCATGTACAGCGGTGGAGTCACCGCGCTCGACCGCGTCTCGCTACAGGTGCCGCGTGGTTCGTTCCTCGCCGTGATGGGTCCCTCGGGGTCGGGCAAGTCGACGCTGCTGCACTGCGCGGCCGGGCTGGACGCGCCCACCTTGGGCGAGGTCTGGATCGGCGGCACCGAGATCTCCGGACTGAGCGAGACGAAGCGGACGGTGCTGCGCCGAGACCGGGTCGGCTTCATCTTCCAGTCCTACAACTTGCTGCCCTCGCTCACGGTCGAGGAGAACATCACCCTGCCGTTGCGGTTGGCCGACACCTCACCGGACCGTGCCTGGCTGAACAACGTCATCGATCGGGTCGACATCGGTTCGCTGCTCCAGCGGCGACCCGACGAGCTCTCCGGCGGCCAACAGCAGCGAGCCGCCATCGCGCGGTCGTTGGCCGCTCGACCCGAGGTGGTCTTCGCCGACGAACCTACGGGAGCGCTCGACCTGGACACCGCGGCGGACGTGCTGGACCTGCTGCGCGACCTGGTCGACGACTTCGGCCAGACCGTCGTGATGGTGACCCACGACCCGAATGCGGCGGCCCGTGCCCACGCGACCGTGGTGGTGGCGGACGGTCGGATCAGCGAGTACTTCGCCCGGCCCAGCGCCGACGAACTCGCTCAGTGCCTGACCCACCTGCGCCGGGGAGCGGAGTGATCATGGTGGGAAGGCCCGGGTCCATGTTCGCTCCAGCGGTCTCGATGGCCCGCCACCACCTGGGTGGACTGGTCGCCGTGTTCTGTGCCGTGCTGGGCGGCTCGGCGATGATCACCGCCGGACTGATCGTCGGTGAAACCGGCCTGACCTCGCACGTGCCTGCGGAACGACTCGCCCCCGCCCCCGTCGTCGTGTCCGCCCTTCAGTCCCATCCGGTGGTCGAGGACATCGACATCCCCCTGCCTGAACGGGTCCAGGTGCCGGCCGGACTGGCGGAGGAGATCGCGCAGATCCCCGGGGTCGAGCGGGCCGTGAGTGACCTGACCTTCGATGCGGACCTGATCGGGTTCGGCCCGATCCGGGGCCACAACTGGCAGGTCGCGGCGCTCGGTTCGCCCGACCTGGACGGCAGGACACCCCAGGGCGCGCACGAGGTGGTGCTCGACTCGGAGACCGCCCGTGCGACCGGGCTGGGCACCGGCGACGAGGTGGAGATCGCCGTCCGCGGAGAGGCTTCCACGTTCTTGGTCACCGGGGTCGCTGACGCGCCCGGCGCCGGCTTCCACGTGGACCGGGCCACGGCAACCGAGCTGCTGGATCGCCCCGGTGGCGGGGCCGACCTGGTGGCGGTCACCATCGAGCCCGGTGCCGACCTCGACGACGTGGCCGATGCCATCGAGGCGGCGTACGACGGGCGCTTCGAGGTGACCACGGGTGACGCCAGGGGCGACGTCGAGACGATCGCGTCCGGCACGGCCCGCGGTGAACTGATCGCTCTGTCCGGGTCGCTTGCCGGCACGCTGTTGATCCTCGTGGGCTGCATCGTGGCAGGCGCGCTCTCGGTCTCGGTGGCCAACCAACGGCGCGACCTGGCGTTGCTCCGCGCTGTCGGTGCGACCCCGTGCCAAGTACGCCGACTGGTCGCCACGCAAGCCTGTTGCGTGGCCGGGGTCGCGCTGCTCCCGGGCGTCGTTCTCGGTTACGTGTTGGCCGGCGCCCTCGCGAGTGCCCTCACCGACGCTGGGATGGTGCCCGCGGGATTGCCCTTGGCACGCAGCCCGTTCGCTGCGCTGATCGTGACCGCGCTGATGCTGGGCACGGTGCAGCTCGCTGCCCGGGGTGCCGCGAGGCGTGCCTCCCGGATGCCGGCCACCGAGGCGGTGGCCGAGTCCCGGGTCGAGCCGCGCGAACCTTCGAGGATCCGGACCGTGATCGGTCTCGTATTGATCGCGGTGGCCCCGGTGCCGGCGCTGGTGCCCCTGTTCGTGCGCAGCGAGGAGGCATTGATCTCCTCGGCCAGCGCCACGCTGCTCGGAATCGTCGGGCTGGCACTGGCCGGGCCGGTGCTGGTCCGGACTGTCACACGGCGGGCGGCGGGCAGGTTGGGTGACCGGACCCCGGTGCCGCTGTGGCTCGCGGTGAAGAACAGCCACGCCTATGCGCTGCGCACGGCCGGATCGGCGACAGTGCTGGTCCTGGCGATCGGGCTGACCCTGACCCAGTTCTACGTGCAGACCACCTCGGACCGCGCGACCACGGCAGAGCTCGAGGCAGGGCTTGTCGTCGATGCGACGCTCACCGGGGGCTTCTCGAGCGCCGACGTCGAAGCACTCGGGTCGAGCACCGGGGTCGACACCGCCGTGCCGATGACCACCACCTCCGTCGTGCACGCCTACCGGTTCGCTGGCGAACGGACGCCGACCGTCTATCCGGCCTTCGCGCTCGGTCGAGGTGCCGAGCAGGTGGTGGACCCCGAGGTCACCTCAGGTGACCTGTCCGACCTGACGGGGGAGACGATCGCGCTGAGTTCGGTGACCGCGCGTACGTGGCGCGTCGACGTCGGAGAGAGCGTGGACCTGGTGCTGGCCAACGGGGCGGATGCCCGGGCGCGAGTGGTCGCTGTCTATGAGCGTGGCTTCGGGTTCGGCGGCGTCATGGTCTCGACCGACCTGCTTGCGTCGTTCGGTGGCGACCGTTGGTTCGACACGGTCCTGGCGACCGGCGACCCCGCCGCGCTGGACACGTGGGCGGATGGTCGTCCGGGCACCCGGGTCGAGGCCGGGTCGGCGTTGGTCGGTGACGGGGAATCGTCGCCGGAGAGCTGGATCAACATCATGGTGCTGCTGGTGATGCTCGGTTATGTGCTGCTGGCCGTGGCCAACAGTCTGGTCGCCTCGACCCTGCGGCGACGCGAGGAGTTCGCCGCGTTGTGGGTGATCGGCGCGACCCGGCGTCAGGTGCTGGCCATGGTGACCCGTGAGACGACGGTGCTGGTCATACTGGCGATCGGGGCGGGGCTGGCGGTCTCGCTCGTGCCCATGTCCCTGCTGGGACTGGGTATCGCGGGCCGACCCTGGCCCCAGGGCGGCTGGTGGTTGGTCCCCGCGGTGTCGGCAGTCGTTGCGCTGATCGCGTTCGCGGCCACCCGCACGGCGGCTGCCCGGGCGCTGCGGCTCGGGTGACTTGGGGCGGGGCGAGGTCGTGGGGCGCTCAGGTTCGGGCGTCCAGCCTCGCCGCGACGGCCTGCCTGACCCCGGGAGGGACGTTGGACCGCGGCGGGAAGCGCCTCAGCGGGTCGATGCCGTGTTCCAGAACCACCGCCGAGATGTTCGACAGCAACGCCTGCACCTGGTCGGTGCTGCGGCCGGTCCTGGCTGCGAGGTCGGCGAGCGTCTCCGGCCGGCGTGACGGTCGGCCGTCGTGCTCGGTGCGCAGCATGGCCAGGTATCCGTCCACGACCGCCACGATCTCGGCGTCGGTCCAGCTGCCACGTGGGATGGACGGCGCCGCAGTGCCCTCGGGCAGGGTCCACTCGTCGGTCTCCTCGACGACCAGACTGCCCTCGCCGACCATCGCCTCGGCGGTGGCACGCAGGTCGAGTTGCCACGTGAACAACAGGTCAGCCGTCGCGCGCAGGTCCTGCTCGTGGCGGACCCACACGGCCTTGGCGACGTCCAGCGGCGAGGCGGTCGGACCCGACACCTGCAGGGCCTCGACGATCCAGGAGCGCAGCAGTGAGCGATGCGTCATCCGCCCAGCCTGCCAGTCGCGGTGTCGATCGTTCGGTTCATGCTGCTGTGGCGACGTGGGCGACCAACGGCCCCGCTGGGACCTTCCGACGGGTATACGCAACTTCGCCGCGTCAGCGACGGCGGTCAGATGTCGCTGGTCAGCACGAGGCCGTCCGCGTCGGCGTCACTCTCTTGGCGGAATCGGGCGGGTGTGGTGCCCATCCGGGCCTTGAACGCGGCGATGTAGGCGCTGGGACTGGCGTATCCCACACTGGCAGAGACATCGGCAACGGACTCGCCGCGCAACAGAGGTCCCATCGAAGAGTGGACACGACAGGCCACGAGCCACTGCTGGATCGTCAGGTTCGTCTCGGCCAGGAACCGGCGCCGCAGCGTCCGCTCGCTCACCCCGACCGATTTCGCGACCTCGGCAATCGTCAGGCCCAGATCTGGCTGTTCGAGGAAACGTCGAGCCACGCGCCGAGCGCGCAGGTCGCGCGGAAGCGGGAGCGTGGGCGGCTCGTGCCAGCGCCGGACCAAGGCGTCCAGCAGGACCGTCTGCGCACGGATTCCCTCGTCCTCGTCGAGGGGTCCGAGCAGATGCTCGATCAGGCCACGCAGCAGTCCGTCGATCTCCACGGCGGATGGCCCGTCACGGGTGACCTCGGTGAGTTCGGCGTTCAGGTACACGCACACCAGTCGGCCGGGCTCCAACGGCGCGACATCGTGCGGGGTGCCGGCGGGTAACCAGACCCCGCGGTGCGGTGGAAGCAGCCAGTGCTGGTCGCCGACATAGGCGGCGAGACCGCTGTCGACGGCCCAGGTCAACTGGTGGAGGTCGTCGTCGGCGTGCATGCCGAACCCGCCAGCGCGGTGCATGTCGTACACCATCACGCGGATTCCCGCGGGGGAACCGAGGCCGTATGCGCGACGGGTCCAGTCGTAGTCGATGTGCTCCTCGAGCAAATCAGGAGTGACGTTCGACACTTTTTGTCCGTTCGCAGTGATGGCTGTCCGTCGGTCACGGTAGCGCCGTTTAGGTAACACTAACCTCAGATTCCGGGCTCGTAGCCCACCTCTCGACAGATCCGGAGTCTGCTGTGTTCACCTCAATGCGCCGTCGTCGCGGCCACGTCGCCCTGCTTGCCTCCCTGGCGCTCGCCGTCTCGCTGGTTGCCGCGTGCGGCCAATCGGAGTCCGGTGACGACCCGTCGAAGGGCGCTGCGGTCACCGGGTTGGAGGAGCCGAAGGAACTGCCGGCGACGCAGTATCCCTTGGACCTGCCCACCGAACACGGCACCACAACACTCACCGAGGCCCCACAGCGGGTCGTCGCCCTGGGAGACATCGACGACGTGCTCGCTCTCGGAGTCGTTCCGGTCGGCACCTTCATCCCAGCCGGAGGCGAGGAGCAACTCTACGACTATCAGCAGGATGCGCTCGACCGCGCGAAGAAGACCAGCGAGGTCCAGCAGATCGAGGACCTGTGGGATCCGTACGCCGAACTCGACTACGAGGGCATCGCCGAACTCGACCCCGACGTGATCGTGGCTGCTGGCTACTGGGACCTGGCTTCCTCCTACGCCAAGCTGTCGAGCATCGCTCCGGTGGTGGCGCTCCCGAAGGGCGAGGACTCGACGTGGGAGAGCCGCCACCGGGTGATTGCGAAGGCGCTCGACCGAGGTACCGAGGGCGAACAGGCGATCCACGAGGTGCACAAGACCTTTGCCGAGGCACGCGATGAGCATCCCGAGTTCGCTGAGCGTTCCCTGACGTACGCGGTGGTCTACCCGACGCAGGTCACCTTCATGTCCAAGACGGGGACCGAAGCAGCGTGGTTCTTCACCAACCTCGGTTTCGAGGCGAGCCCGGCCAGCGACGAGTTCGGCACCGAGTACCCGGCCGACATCGTCAGCGAGGAGCAGACCCTGCTGCTCGACGCCGATGTCGTGGTGATCGGCTACCACGAACTGTTGGAGAAGGGACAGCGCGAGAAGTTCGAGGACGGCGACCTCTTCCAGTCGCTGCCGGCGGTTGGTGACGGCCGATACGTTGCTCTGCCGGAGGGTCACTCGTCGAACATTCCCCAGCCGGGGGTGCTGAGCAGCACCGCCGAACTGGAGATCGTGTTGCCCCTGCTCGAGAAGATCGCCTGAGGCGGCGCTGAGCACGAGCGCAGGCATGGCGAAGCCCGGGAGCGTCGATCGGCGCCGCCCGGGTTCGTCGCGCCACCACGGAGCAACGTGGACCGCCGCCGTCGTGGGCGCGGCCCTCACGGTCGTCGTGTTCGTGTGGAGCCTGACCATCGGTGACCTCGAGCTGTCGTGGTCACAAGTCGTGGACTCGTTGGCCGATCGTGATTCGAGTCCCTACTCGATCGTCGTGTGGAACCTGCGTTTGCCACGGGCGGTCCTGGCGGTTCTGGCCGGTCTGGCGTTCGCGATGGCGGGAGCGTTGGCGCAGAGTCTGACTCGCAACCCGCTGGCCGACCCCGGGATCCTCGGGGTCAACGCCGGCGCCAGTCTGGCCATGGTCCTGGCGGCATCCTGGTGGGGCATCACGGACCTGCGGAATGCGCTCTGGTTCGCGCTGGTGGGCGCGCTCGTGACCACGACCATGGTCTACGCCATCGGCACGGTCGGAACGGCCATCAACGATCCCACGCGCTTGCTGCTCGCCGGGGTGGCGATCAGCGCGCTGTTCGGTGGCGTGACGAGCACGATGGTGCAGTTGGACGAGAACCTGTTCTCGCAACTGGCGTGGTGGACGGCGGGGTCCTTGGATCGGCGCGGTTGGGACGGCCTGGCCGTGGCGTGGCCCGTGTTGCTCGTGGGCGCCTTGCTCGCGCTCTCGTTGGGCACGACGCTGGACCAGCTTGCGCTGGGCGACAGCCTGTCCGCTTCGACCGGGGTGACCGTGTGGCGGGCTCGCGCGGCGGTGGTGCTCGCCGTGACCCTGCTGGCCGGCGGGGCCACGGCCATCGCGGGGCCGATCGGCTTCGTGGGTTTGATGGTGCCGCACCTGGCCCGTCGATTCACGGGTGCTGACCAGCGCCAACTCCTCGTGTTGTGCGCCGTCCTCGGTCCGTTGCTCGTCCTGTTCTCGGACGTCGTGGGTCGCCTCGTGCTTCCGCACGGCGAACTGCCCGTCGGCGTCGTGACCGGGTTGCTCGGCGCGCCGCTGTTGGTGGTCATGGTGAGCCGGCTCAGGAGCGTTCGGTGAAGCGACCTGAGGCCTGGGATGCGCGGGCCCTGACGTGCGCGGTGCTCCTGCTCGCGTTGGCAGCGGGAGTCGGGGTGGTGGCGATGGGGCAGGGCAGCTTCTCGTTGACACCGGCCCAGGTCATGCGGGCGTTGGGGGGAGAGGGCCCCGAGCGGGCCCAGTTGGTGGTGTCGGACTGGCGCCTGCCGCGGGTCATCGCCGCCCTGGTGTTCGGGGCCGCACTCGCCATGAGTGGTGCGGTCCTACAGTCGCTGACGCGCAACCCGCTGGGCAGTCCCGACGTGATCGGTTTCGACACGGGCGCCTACACGGGGGCCCTGGTCGCGCGTTTGCTGATCGGCGGGACCTTCGGTCAGATCGCAACGGGTGCCCTGATGGGTGGTGTGCTGACGGCGGCGCTGGTCTACGGACTCTCCGTGCTCGGGGGCGGAGGAGTCAATCGGTTGATCGTGATCGGTATCGCCGCAGGGGCCTTCCTCAGTTCGGCGAACGTGTGGCTCGTGCTGCGGGCCGAGCCCGAGGAGGCCATGACGGCAACCAGGTGGGCGCTGGGGTCCCTCAATCATGTCGTGTGGGAACGCTTGCTCCCGGCGATGGTGGTGATCGTCGTGCTGGGTCTGGCGGTGATCGTGCTCACGCATCAGCTCCGAGCGCTCGAGTACGGTGATGACCTCGCCCGAGCGTGGGGAGTGGGCCCCATCTCGCTGAGACTCGCCGCGACCTTGCTGTCGGTCGGGCTGGCCGCCACGGTCACGGCTGCGGCGGGTCCGATCGCTTTCGTCGCGCTGGCGGCACCGCAGGTGGCCTCACGGTTGACCGGTCGGCGGTGGTTCGATCCGATCTCCGCGGCGTGTGTGGGTGCTGCACTGTTGGTGTGCGCTGATCTCGCGGCACGGCTGCTGATCCGCGATCTCTCGCTGCCGGTCGGTTCGGTCACGATCAGCGTCGGTGGTGCGTACCTGGCCTGGTTGGTCCTGTTGGAGGGTCGCCGACGAGCGCGCGGCAGTTTGGGAGGGAATGTGGCATGAACGAGGAACGAACGACCACGAGAGCCGCGCTCAGTGTGCGCGGGCTGGTTGCGGGATACGGTCAGCGCCCCGTGATCGCAGGACTCGACCTCGAGATCCCCGAGGGTTCCTTCACCGTCATCGTGGGCCCGAACGGCTGCGGGAAGTCCACGCTCCTGCGTTGCATGGGCGGGCTGCTGCCACCGACGGCAGGTGAGGTACTGGTTGACGAGGTGCCCATCCGAGGCACCGGTCGACGGTCCCTGGCCCGGCGGCTGGCCTTCCTGCCGCAGGGCCCGATCGCACCTGAAGGCGTGACGGTTGCCGGTCTCGTGGGGCGTGGCCGATTTCCGCACCGCTCGTGGGTCGGCTCGTGGAGCGCGGCCGACCGTTCGGCGGTCGAGGACGCCATGGTCTACACGGGCGTCGATGGGTTCGCCGATCGAGCCGTGGACGAGATCTCCGGAGGTCAACGCCAGCGCGTGTGGCTCGCGATGGTGCTGGCCCAGCAGGCCGACACGATGCTGCTCGATGAACCGACCACCTACCTGGACCTGGCGCACCAACTCGAGGTCATGCGCATGTGCAGGTCACTCAACGCCGAGGGACACACGCTGGTGGCCGTCCTGCACGACCTCAACCAGGCCTTCCGCTACGCGACCCACCTCGTGGCCATGAAGGATGGTGCGGTCGTCGCGGCAGGCCCGCCCGAACGGATCGTCTCCGTGGACCTCGTTCGCGAGGTCTTCGGGATCGATGGCGTCGTCATCGACGATCCGCTGACCTCCTCGCCGATGGTGGTGCCTGAGCCGTGACCGGTGGCCCGCTCGTCCGGGACGCCGGAGGTGGAGCATGTGATGTGACGTTCCGCTGGCCGGGCGGGGCGGACATGGTGGTCGACGTGCACCTGACCGGATTCGTGGGGGAGACCGTCCATCACCCGACCCGGCTGACCTTCGATGGACAGGGCACGCACACCGCGACGGTGAGCCTGCCGCGCGACGGTGTCGTGAGTTACGGATTTCGCGTCGGTCCGGCGCCGGAGCTTCCGTCCGTACCGCTGCCTGAATTGGTCGATCATCTCGTCGCCGATCCATCGAACGCCGACGGCATCCGGGGTGCCTTCGGTTCGCGGGGGAGCACCTCGGTCCTGGAACTGCCGGATGCGCGCCGTCACCGCGCCTGGCCTTCCGCCGCAGACCGTCGGGGCCCGGTACCGGTGGCATCGGTGCCCCGCCCCGTGGCGATTCCCGGGCGCCGGATGGGATGGCTGGACGGTGACGGGCCGACGGTCGTGGTGTTCGACGGGGACATCTGGGCCCGCGACGATTTTGGCTTCACCCGGGCTTGGCACCGTCACACGGCGCATCGTTCGCGGCCCGCGCTCGCGCTCGTCAGCACACCTGATCGGGAGATTCTCGACGACCGGGATCGACTGCGACGTCTCCTGTACGACGAGGTCATGCCGCAGTTGCCGAACGCCTCAGCAGAGGTGGTGGTCGCGGGCCAAAGTTTCGGAGGGCTGGCCGCTGCGGGTCTGCTGGTCGATCTGCCAGATGTCGTGCGGGCAGCGGTGGTCCAGTCCGGATCCTTCTGGTTCGGAGCCGATGACCCCGGTGATCCCGGTCCGGCCGGGCTCGGCACGGTCGTGAGTGACCTGGCCCGCCGGGCCGGCGCGTCCGGTCAACGAGTCGTCGTCCAGGCCGGCTCGACCGAGGGTTCGATGCTCGCCCAGTCCCGAGGTTTCGCTGCTGCGTGCGTCGAGGCCGGCCTCGAGACCTCGATGGAGGTGTTCACCGGCGGGCACGACTACGCCTGGTATCGCCACGGTCTGCTGCTTGCCCTCGACCAATTGGGGCTCCCCGACCACAGGGGTGAAGTCGCCGCGCGAAACAGGACAACGGAAGCGTCCCCCGACGCCGCCAGGCGTTGAGGGACGCTTCCGCTGGTCAGAGACCCGTACTACCCACCAGTGCAGGTCGGTTGACCCTGTCCTCAGATGTCGTAATAGTGACCGACTGACCCGCCCTGACCTGCGCAAACACTGTCGGTCAGGGCGCTGGGTACGCTTTGGGTACGCTCGCCGTCGCGCTCCAAGCGAGCTGCTCGGGGTCCCAAGTCGCTGCATCGCTCGCGGTCGCGAGGGCTGGATTGACGAATCGGGCGACGAGGTTCGCGGCTTCCGTGGCCGTGTAGGTCTGGGCTGAGGGCACGCCCTTCGCGGTGTTGGGGTAGGTGCGGTGCCAAGTGTCGGGGATGGTGAACGCGGCGAACGGGTCCATGCCGCTGAGTGCCTGCTTGGTGGCGATCGCGACCCGTAGTTCGCCCAGATCTACGGACTGGGTCTGGGTGAGCACGACGAGGTCGACCAGGTCCTTGACGCGGCTGCTGCGACGTCCGCCTGGGTAGTCGGTGCTCATGGTCGCGCAGACCTTGTCGGCGATCTGATCAACGACCGGGAACAGCCGGTAGGGGTGAGTGACGAGCTGGCGCTTCAGCTGCAGGCGGTTGGCCGGTTCGACGTACTCCGGCGTCCCGATGGGTGCAGGACCCACGACGACGTCCACGGTGACCGTGTCGATCTGCGCGCCGGTGTCGACGTTGAGACAGGCATAGATGAAACGGCGGGTGACCAGGCCAGGTTGGTTCTCGCCCGCGC
Source organism: uncultured Aeromicrobium sp. (assembly GCA_964473845.1). Taxonomy (GTDB): domain Bacteria; phylum Actinomycetota; class Actinomycetes; order Propionibacteriales; family Nocardioidaceae; genus Aeromicrobium. The sequence continues at coordinate 10,425 of CAYYQO010000003.1, read as the reverse complement.
CGGTCGGCAGCGACCTCGTCAGCCGGAACGTCAGGTGATCGCCCAGATCGACACCGACCAGTGCGGACAGTTGCCGTTCGGCCTCGTCGAGGTCGGTGGCTCCGCGCGCTGCGAGGTCGACGTCCTTGGTGGTCCGCGATCGTGGGACTCGGGCCAGCATGCTCAGGCCGCCTTTGAGCATCCACTCGGTGGCCTCGCCCTCGGCGAAGACGCGGGACAGGAATCGGTCGTAGCGGGCTTGGCGGATCTGGGCGTCCACGGTCGCTGCGCTGACGCCGGCACCGGCTTCGCGGGCGGCCTTCTTTGCGGCGTCCTTGATCGCGAGTTCCACGGCGCGCCAGTCGCCGTAACTCTGTGCGTCAACCATGGAGAGCCGCCTCTGTGTTGGGAGCCAGGATTTCGTCGAGCGAGTCGAGCAGGACGCCTGCGTCGTCCCTGAGCCGGGCGGGTGCTGCTGTCAGGTCGGCCCGCAGGCGTTGCGGATCGGTGATCTTTCCGAACTGGGCGGCCTCGCGCAGCGCGTCGTCGATGAGGGAGGTGTCGGTGCCGAGAGTGAGCAGGTCGGTGATGGTGCGTTCGACCGTGAGAGTGGGCAGCCCGTTGACCGATGTGGCGTCGGCAGGGGTGAGCGGGCGGATGCGCAGCCGCACATCGGGTAGCCGTGTGGTCTTGCGGGAGCCGACGATGAAGTCGATGCCGTCGAGGAAGAAGTCCCCGATTTCGTGCACCACGGCCGCCGTGACCCCAGCCGCCACCAGGGCAGGTGCGCCGGCCTCGGTCGGCTGGGAGGTTGCGCCGCCCAGGGCCAGCCAGGTTGCGTAGATGTTCTCGTGGTCCTGTGGGGGAGTACCGGTCATCCGGTAGACGCCCTGGGCCAGGCGTTCGAGCACCCCGCTCGTGGTCATTCGCACCAGTTGCTTGCGTGAGACCCCGACCGCCTCGGCCTGGGCGGTGGTGAACATGCCCCAGCGCCGTTCGGCCAGGAGGCCGAGCCGAGACGTTGTTGAGTCACTCACGACATCGATTGTACCCACTTTCGGGAACAAATGCTGTAGCGACAACCCGGAGCCGACGGACGACCTAGTCATCGTCCGCTTCGCTCTCTGCCGCAGTGTCGTCGCTGTCGTGTCACGCTCTCGGGCGTCGTCGGTCTGGAGACCCATGTTGCCGATGCTGAGGTCGGCCCAGCGGGTCTCGTCGGCCCCAGAGCAGGAGGCGGGTGTCGATGCCGATGGTGTCGAGTCGTTCGGCGAACTCGCGGCCGACGCGGTCGGCCTGCTGGCGGTCGGTCGTGAAGCAGACGATGCCGACGGCAGCGCCGGGCCGTGCGTGGCGTGACATTCCCTCGCGGATCGGGATGAAGACGATCGACTCTTGTGGCCATGTTGACCGGACTACTGGCGACCGCCGGCTGATAAACCTCTTGGCGCATCAGACTCTCTGGGAGGTACCAGCCTTGGCTCGTGATCTTGAAGTGCTGCGCGTTGATCGGCTCGGCTCCGTCCGACCCGGCGCTTCGGGCGTGGCGTGGCTCGTCTACGACGACACAGGCAACGTCATCGGGCCAATTGCGGATTTCCTCCGGGACTTCGCAGCGCGCGGCAACAGTCAGGGCAGTGTGCGCTCCTACGCCTACGCGCTGCTGCGCTGGTGGCGCTGGCTCGACGGGGTGGGCATCGATTGGGATCGGGCGACGCCGGCAGAGGTTCGCGATCTGACGTTGTGGCTGCAGTTGCACCCCAAGCCGCGCCGCTCGCCTCGCACGGGGTCGGCGACGACCGCCGGGACCGTGAATCAGGTGACGGGCAAGCGATACCTGGATGACCACTACGCCGCGCGCACGATCAGGCACAACAACGCGGTGATCTCCGCTTTCTACGAGTTCTTCGGCGACCAGGGACTGGGGCCGGTCGTGAACCCGGTCGTACGCGACCACCGTGGGCAAGGTCGAGCGAACACGCATCACAATCCGATGGAGCGGTTCCGGCCCGAAGGCCGGGTCCGGTACAACCCGAAGGTGCCGCGCCGGCGGCCGCGGGGGCTGGACGACGACGCCTGGGGGTCGCTGTTCGACGCGCTGGGATCGAACCGCGACCGGGCACTGCTCGCGCTGACGGTGAGCAACGGGTCCCGCGCCGCAGAGATCCTCGGCCTGCATGGCAGTGACGTGGACTGGGGCAACCAGCAGGTCCGGGTGATCCGCAAGGGCACCCGGGCCGAGCAGTGGCTGCCGGGAAGCAACGAGGCATTCGTGTGGCTTCGCCTCTACGTCGCCGAGGTCGGCGGCATCTGCCCGGCAGATCCGCTGTGGGTCACGCTGCGCAAACGACGCGGCGCCGACGGCACCATGACCCGGATCCCACTAACGTACGAGGCGTTGCGGGCAGTACTGCGGCGCGCCAACCAGAAGCTGGGGACGAACTGGTCGATGCACGATCTGCGACACACCTGCGCGTTGCGGATGGCCGGCGACGACGAGGTTTCACTGCGCGACGTGCAGACGATCTTGGGCCACGCCCATCTGGAAACGACCGCGGAGATCTATCTCGTCGAGGACGAGCGACACACCATCGAGCGGGTCGCGGAGCACCTGGCCCGGCTCGCTGAGCCCAAACCAGAGCCGGTCCCAGTCGATCACGGCTACCGGCCCAGCGACCTGGCGGTGCTGTTCGGGGACGGGACGCTGTGATGAAGAGCGTCCTGACGCGCGAGCAGCTGCTGCTGTGCGGGCCCCGCTATCTCCAGCATCCGGAGCTGGTCGGCCAGATGTTCGCCGGGCCGTACGACACCTTGCCGAAGGACGAGGTGCTGGTGGTGGTCCAGAAGCTGCCGGACTGGCCCGAAAGCCAGTACTGGCGCGACCGCTACCTCGAGGGCACCTCGTGGGTGTTGGACTGGCTGCTCACCTTCCCCGGCGACGGATGGCGCGACCGGTGGGTGGCCTCAGGCGCCGACGCCGACTGGACCAGCTGGATCGCGGCGCGGCACGGGAACGATCGCCGGGCTACGACCACGGTGCACCAGATCGCCGTCGAAGGCCTGCGCACGCTCGTCGTCTCGCGGGTGATCTTGCCGGGCTGGCAGTTCTTCTCCAGGTGGAAGACCAAGGCCTACCGCCAGATCATCGAGCAGCAGAACACGGCCCTGGTGGCCCAGATGAACGCCTACGCCGACCAGACCAACATGAGCGGCCGCCGGCTGCGCGACGCCTGGGCAGTCCTCGGCAAGATGATGCTCCACACCGGCAAGGACCTGCCCGACCTGACGGCCGAGGACATCTTCGCCCTCCGGGCGCACTACCAGGCCCTTCACGACAGCCCCGCTCCGGGCTTGGGCGCAACGTGGATGCTCCTGGCCAACGTCGGCATCCTGCCGAAGGGGTCCTCGCTACGCGCCGCACTGCGGCCCGGGCAACGCAGCGTCGCCTACCTCGTCGACCGATACGGCATCGCTCACGGGCCGGTGCGAGACCTGCTGATCCGCTACCTCGAAGAGCGCAAGACGGGTGTGGACTACACGACCCTGAAGTCCCTGGCACGGATGCTGGTCGGCAACTTCTGGACCGACCTGGAGCGCCACCACCCCGAACTCGCGGGCACCGACTCGATCGCGCTGCCCAAGGAGATGGTGACGGCGTGGAAGGAGCGCCTGGCCGTCGTCGTCGCCCCCGACGGGTCCACCCGTCCACGAGCCGACTACGGCGACGTCGTGATGACGGTGCGCTCCTTCTACCTCGACATCCGGGACTGGGCGCTGCACGACGCCTCGCTCGCCCCCTGGGTGGTCGCCTCACCCATCACCCGCACGGACGTGGCAGGGAACGCCAAACGCAAGCTGTTGAACCAGGCGCGCATCCATCAGCGCATCCGCGAGCGGGTCCCGCTGGTCCCGCAGATGCTGGCCCGGCTGGAACACGAGCGACGCGACGCCGACCAGATGCTCGCGCTGGCCAAGCAGACCGCGATCGGAGACACGTTCTCCTTCGCCGGGCTCACCCACCGACGGACCGCCACCCGGGTCCGTGCCGGTCGGGGCATGCCCCCCGACCTGGCCTGCGACGTGATCTGTCTCGAAACCGACAAGCACCTCAGCGTCGGCAGGGTCGAGGAAGACGCCTTCTGGACCTGGGCCGTCATCGAGACCCTGCGACACACGGGCCTACGGATCGAGGAACTCCTCGAGCTCACCCACCTAGCGTTGGTCTCCCACCGACTCTCCACCACCGGCGAGCTCGTCCCGCTGCTGCAGATCGTGCCGTCGAAGACGAACGAGGAGCGGCTGCTCCTGGTCACTCCCGAACTGGCCAGCGTGCTGGCTTCCGTCATCAGTCGGTTGCGGAACCGCTACAACGGCTCGGTCCCGCTCGTGGCGCGCTACGACAACTACGAGGCAACCACCGGGCCGTTGCTGCCGCACCTGTTCCAGCGGGAGTTCGGCACCGGCCCGGCGGTCATGAGCCCCACCACGGTGCGCGACGTACTCCGCGATATCTCGGCGAGGATGGGGCTGACCGACCGCGCCGGGAACCCGCTGCACCTGACCCCGCACGACTTCCGTCGGGTCTTCACCACCACCGCCGTCCAGGACGGGCTGCCGCTGCACATCGCCTCGAAGATCCTCGGCCACAGGCACCTGAACAGCACCCAGCCCTACACCGCCGTCTTCCAAGACGACCTGATCCGCACCTACCGCGCCTTCGTCGACCGACGCCGCTCGACCCGGCCACCAGAGGAGTACCGCGAACCCACCACCGAAGAGTGGGACGAGTTCGAGGAGCACTTCACCTTGCGTCGCGTCGAGCTCGGCTCCTGCGCCCGCCCTTACGGCTCCACCTGCGAACACGAGCACGCCTGCATCCGCTGCCCCGTCCTCCGCGTCGACCCTGCGCAGCTCCACCGGCTGGACGCGATCGCCGAGAACCTCGCCGAACGCATCGCCGAAGCCGAGGAACGCGGCTGGGCGGGCGAGGTCCAACAGCTCACCATCAGCCTCCAGGCCGCGCAAGAGAAGATCGCTGCAACGGCCCCGCCCCGCGGTGGCGTGCTGCTCGGTCTCCCGAAACGGGGATCCATCTCTTGATTGGGTCGACGGCAGACTCCGATCCCATGGCTGCGTCGCTCGCCCTCACCGTGCCTTGGTCTTCGGGAACTCGCGCTCAGGCCGCCGCGGATGGAGCTAGGAGCGTCGAGTGATCCGGTGCGCCAGGACGGCCGCTTGGGTTCGGTCAGCGCATCCGGTCTTGGTCAGGATGTGCGAGACGTGTGTCTTCACGGTGTGTTCGCTCAGGTGGAGCGTGGCCGCGATCTCGCTGTTGGATGCGCCGGTCGCGATGAGCTTGAGGACCTCTTGTTCGCGATCGGTCAGTTCCTGGACGCGGGAGAGGTCGTCGGGGTCGGGGGGGTGGTGGGCGGCGAGGTACCCCGTGACGACGTGGTGGGTGATCGACGGGCTGAGCGTGGTGTGTCCGTCGCGAGCCGATCGGACGGCGGCGACCAGTTGCTCGTAGGTGGAGTTCTTGAGCAGGAATCCGACCGCTCCACTGCGGAGCGCCTGGTCGATGTAGGGGCCGGTGTCGAAGGTGGTCAGCATGACCACGGCGACGTTCGGGGCGCTGCGCTTGATCTCTGCGAGTGCCTGGAGGCCGTCGAGTCGGGGCATCTGGATGTCGAGCAGGGCGACGTCAGGTGAGATCTCTCGGCACAGCGAGACCGCTTCGCGCCCGTCGCTCCCGTGGCCGATCACGGTGAGGCCGGGCTGGCCGTCGAGGATCGCGGCGATGCCGTCGCGGACGAGTGCGTCGTCGTCGACAACGACGACGGTGACCGGCGTTTCTGCGGCGGTCACGAGGTCGTCCCGATCCTGGCTGGAGCGGGCAGGACAGGCACGCGTACGACGACCGCGAAGCCTTCTTCGGTTGTGGGGCCGTGGCTCACCTCGCCACCGAGGGCGTGCACCCGCTCCTTGATGCCGAGCAGACCCAGGCCGGGCCGGTTCCGGGGAGTCGACGGGCCACGCGTTGGGGGCTCGTTGGTCACATCGAGCACGAGTACGCCGGAATCTCGCGTGATTCGCACATGTGCGGTCGCGCCGGGGGCGTGGCGTCGGGCGTTGTTGAGGCACTCCTGTGCGACGCGGTAGAGGGCTGCTTCCTGCAGTCGGGAGAGGCCGCTGGCGTCGCCGATGTCCCAGGTGACGTGCTGACCGGCTTGTTCGGCGGCGGTGGCCAGGTCGGGCAGGTCGGTGAGTCGTGGTGCCGGTTCCTGGGTCAGATGACGAGGGGACTCGCCGTCTGGTTGCTCCTGGCGGAGTGTGCCGAGCAGTCCGTGCAGCTCCTGGTTCGCCTGCCGGGCAGCGGTGGCCAGCGCGTCGGCACGCTCGTTGGCCCACTGAGGAAGCTCGACTGCTCGGGACCGGAGGACCTCGGCATGCACGGTCAGCGTCGTGAGCGAGTGCGCAACGACGTCGTGCATGTCGCGGGCGATCGCGAGCCGCTCCTGGGTGCGGGCGTCGGCGACCCGACGATCCTCGAGTTCGACCTGGCGTTCCTGGTCGCGATGTGCCTGGCCGAGCTCTTGCTCGCGGGCGCGCACGACCAGACCCACGGCCCATCCGAGGGGCAGCGCGAGGACGACGGCGATGACGTCGAGGCCTCCACCGCGCTCGGGTGCGGCGGTCACCTGGTTGAGTGCGAGAGCTGCCAGCATGAGGACGATCGACGCTACGGCGGCGATCGCAGACGGTCTGGTCTGAGCGAACCGACCGAGGAAGTAGAAGGCGAACCCGAGCGGGAGAACGACCAGGGTGGTGACTTCGACTCCACCGGCGGCGGCGGTGAGCTGGGTGGTGATGCCCACGGCCAGCACCGCTATGAACGAGCGGACCGGCGCCCGGTCGCGGCCGAGGGAGCTGGCCGTGCTGAGCACGACCGCGAAGATGCACAGCGCCCATGCCCCGGAAGTGTTCTCCTCGTTGGCCTGGTCGAGCAGCGCAGGCACTCCGACCGCCGCAGGTACGCCGACTCGTACGGCGAACGGCATGGTCGATCGGGTCACAGCCACCATGCTAGCCATCGGCACGGCGTGGCCACTCACTCCTGAGAGTGAGATCGGCTGGTACGACGTACCCCTCGGCGGTGACAGCGCGGTGCGACAGATCGCCGTCGGCGGCGATGTGCGGGAACTTCTGCTCGGCTTGACTTGGGCGCATGAGGAACACGCACTCGGCCACCACCACGACGACCACGCGGACCCGCGCTGGAGTCGCGCTGCGCCGTTGGAAGTGGATCGTGCTGCTGGGGTGGGTGCTGATGGCCGTCCTTGCCACTCCGCTTGCCGAGAAGATCGGTGACGTCGAGCGCGAGGACGTCGCGGCGTTCCTGCCCTCTGGCGTCGAGTCCACCGAGGTCGCCGCGCTGATCGAGTCGGCTGGTGACGAGGAGACGAGCACCGCACTGGTCGTGTACGCCGCCGAGTCGGGCCGGCTCACCGATTCCGACCTGGCCGCGATCGCCGACCAGCATGCGCAGGTCGCCGCTGAGCTGCAGGACACCGACGGGGCAACGGTGTCGGGACCGGAGAGGTCGGAGGATGACTCCGCAGCCCTGATCGTCGTGGACGGGCTGTCCGAGGACGCGGCCGAGGACGTGGTCCCGCAACTCCGCGACCTCGTGACCGAGCCTGGCGCCGGTGTCAGCGTCTACGTGAGCGGCGACGCCGCGCTGGGTGTGGACAACAACGCCGGCGATGTCGACGCGGCGCTGCTGCTGACCAGCATGTTGATCGTCGCGGTGCTGCTGCTGGCGACGTACCGGAGTCCGGTGCTATGGCTGCTTCCGCTCTTCGCCGCGGTGCTGGCAGTCCAGGTCGCCCGGGGTGCCGTCTATCTGCTCGGTGATACCGGGGTCACGGTGACCGAGCTGTCCTCGGCGATCCTGATCGTGCTCGTCTTCGGCGCGGCCACCGACTACGCGATGCTGCTGCTCAACCGCTACCGCGAGGAGCTCGCCCACTACGAGGACCACCACGATGCCGTCGTGATCGCCCTGCGACGCACCGCGCCCGCCCTGGTCGCCAGCGCCGGCACCGTCGTGCTCGGCCTGCTCTGCCTGCTGGTGGCCAGCCTGGCCGGGCTCCGCGGCCTCGGTCCGATCGCGGCCGCAGGTGTGGTTGTCGCGCTCGGCGCCATGTTGACGGCGTTCCCGGCACTGCTGGCGGTCGTCGGGCGCCGGGTGTTCTGGCCCCGCATCCCCTCGCCGCAGCACCCCGAACGCGTCGGCAGCCACCGGATCTGGGCCCGCGCGGCCGACCTGGTAGTCCGGCGCCCGAGGCCGATCGCCGCTCTCGTGGGTGGCGCCCTGATCGCCCTCGCGTTCCTCACCACCGGCGTGTCGGTCAGCGCCGACCCGATCGACAAGGTGCCCCCGGGCAGCGAGTCGGTCAACGGCTACGCCGTGGCGGAGGAGCACTTCGGCGACGGCCTGCAGCCGCCGCTGGTGGTCGTCCTGCCCGAAGGAGCAGGCGCTGCAGAGGCGGGCGAGGTGACCGCCGTGGCGCAGCAGCTACCCGGTGTAGCTGCCGTCACCCCCGGTGAGGACCTTCCCGGGGACCGGGCGACGCTGCGCATCGCGCTCTCGGCCTCCGCCTACGGCGATGAAGGACGAGACGTCCTACACGACCTGCGATCAAACGCCGCGGACGCCGTTCCGGGCACCATCGTCGGCGGCACGCCCGCCGTTCAGCTCGACTACAAGGATGCGGCACTGGACGACGTATTGCTCGTCGCGCCACTCCTACTGCTCGTTGTCTCCCTCGTGATCGGGCTGCTGCTGCGCTCGGTGGTCGCCGCGCTGCTCGTGCTCAGCACCGTGCTGCTCAGCCTGGCCGCGTCCTTTGGGATCTCCTGGGTGATCTTCGAGCACGTCCGGGGGTACGGGCCGGTCGCGGCCGACCTGTTCGTCTACATCCTGGTCTTCCTGGTCGCCCTCGGTGTGGACTACAACATCTTCCTCGCTGAACGGATCCGTGAGGAACGCCGCCGGGACACAACCGCCGGCGCGGTTCGGCGCGGTCTCACGCACACCGGCGGGGTCATCACCGCCGCCGGGCTGGTGCTCGCCGGGACGTTCTTCACTCTCGCCCAACTGCCCGACGTGACGGTCGCCGAGGTCGGCATCGCGGTCGCCGTCGGCGTCTTGATGGACGCGCTCGTCGTCCGCACCTTCCTCTTCCCGGCCCTGGTGACGCTGCTCGGGGACCGCACCTGGTGGCCGAGCACACCCCCGCCGGCCACCGTCGACACCGCACCAACAACCGTGGAGGCACGATGACCAAGAACCTGGCGCATGGCGCGCTCGGGATGCTCGCCCTCGGACTGCTGGTCGGCTGCGGCTCCTCCCTCGACGAGGCCGACCCCGAGACGAAGACCTTCCAGCTCGACGGCACCACCCTGAGAATCACCACCGACAACGGTGCCGTCGAGCTCGAGACCAGAGACGTCGAGGAGGTGGAGGTGACCCGCTGGTTCGACGGCGACGCCGACGAGGGAACCTGGGACCTCGAGGGCAACACCCTCACGTTCGACTCCAGCTGCGGCCTGTTGCGCACCTGCGACGCCCGATATCTCGTCGTCGTGCCCGACGACATCACCGTGGACATTGAAGGCGAGAACAGCCGGGTCACGGCCCGTAACGTCTCCCAGGCGCTCAACATCCGCACCCAGAACGGCGAGGTGACAGTCACCGGCAGCACCGGAGACCTCGACCTGCACACCGACAACGCCGCTCAACACGTCAGCTCGTCCTCGCCCGCCACGCTGACGTCGCGCACGGCCAACGGCGACGTCGACATCACCCTCGACGAGCCGCCGACTGACCTCAAGGCAACCGCCGACAACGGACGCATCGACATCACCGTTCCCGACGACGTCGCCTACGACGTGGAGATCGAGACCGACAACGGCCACATCGACAACGACCTCGACGTCGATCCCGACAGCCCGCTCCAGATCCGCATCGAGACCGACAATGGCGACGTCATCCTCGGAACCCGATAATCAGCCGCCGGCCCGATCCGTCCCGCAGCGGCAATCGTCCACCAACCTGCTGGACGAACTCGTCCTCGCACGAACACGAGCGCAGCCGTAACCGCCGGCCGCCGGCACCCCCTCCCCGCGGACTCCAACAGGGCATCTTGCCCCAAACTTCCGGCGGCCCGCGGGGGATCCGTAGTCCAGAAAAGCTTGAAACCGAGCATATGCGGGATCGCCGCGATCAGCTCATCGGGGGAGTGGACGGAGATGCTCATGCTCCCTAGGTGCGCAGCACGAGCCGGCCACAGCGGAAAGACGCTGGGGCCGCGGTGGGGCCGCAGAACAACGAAAAACGACCCCTGACGCTGACAGACGCCGAAAGACGTTTGTGCAGGTCAG
>CAYYQO010000002.1:40398-44529 GCA_964473845.1 uncultured Aeromicrobium sp. | reverse complement strand
GCTTGACCCCGCCGCGCGCCAGGAACTTGATGCCGTTGTCGGGCATCGGGTTGTGACTGGCCGAGATCATGACGCCCATGTCGGCTTCGAGCAGTGCCGTCAGATAGGCAGCGCCCGGCGTCGGGACGACCCCGAGCCGGTGCACGTCAACCCCGGCAGACGCCAGACCCGCGACCACCGCAGCTTCGAGGAACTCCCCCGAAGCACGGGTGTCGCGGGCGACGACTGCCGTGGGGCGCTGATCGGCGAATGCACCGACCTCACCCAGGACGTGAGCGGCGGCCACCGAGATATCGACCGCAAGTTCTGCGGTCAGGTCCCGGTTGGCCAGGCCACGAACGCCGTCGGTACCGAAGATCCGGCCCATCAATGCGACGCCGATCAGCGCTTGCTGCTCAGCGCTTGCTGTACTGGGGCGCCTTGCGGGCCTTCTTGAGGCCAGCCTTCTTGCGCTCCTTGATCCGCGAATCGCGGGTCAACAGCCCGGCCTTCTTCAAGGTCGCACGGTTGGCATCGACGTCGATCGCGTTGAGCGCACGGGCCACGCCGAGGCGCAGCGCGCCGGCCTGGCCGGTCATGCCGCCGCCGGTGACGCGGGCGATGACGTCGAAACGGCCCTCGAGGCCGGTCTCGGCGAACGCCTCCTTGGCGATCTGCTGGTGCAGCTTGTTCGGCAGGTACTCCTCGAGCGGCTTGCCGTTGACCGTCCAGACGCCGGTGCCCGGAACGATACGGACGCGGGCGACGGCCTCCTTACGACGGCCGGTGGCCGAGCCGGGGGCGATGATCGACGTGATCTCGCCGGCGGCAGCCGCGCCGGAGGACTCCGACGTGTAGGCAACGCCTTCGGCGTTGGGGGTGAATTCGACGTCTTCGGTGGTGGTCTCAGCCACGATGAACCTGCTTCTCGCTTACTGGGAGATCTGCGTGATCTCGAACGGCTGGGGCTTCTGGGCGGCGTGCGGATGATCCGGGCCGGCGTAAACCTTCAACTTGGTGATGAGCTGACGGCCGAGACGGTTCTTGGGCAGCATGCCCCGAACCGACTTCTCGATGGCCTTGCGAGCGTCCTTCTCGAGCAGGTCGCCGTAAGCGATCTGCTTGAGGCCGCCCGGGTAACCACTGTGGCGGTAGACGTTCTTGTCCGTGCGCTTGTTGCCCGACAACGCGACCTTGTCCGCGTTGACGATGATGACGAAATCGCCACCGTCCACGTGAGGTGCGTACGTCGGCTTGTGCTTGCCGCGCAGGAGGGTTGCAGCGGCAACGGAGAGTCGGCCGAGGACAATGTCCTCGGCGTCGATGACGTGCCACTGACGGGTGATGTCAGCAGGCTTCGGGCTGTACGTACGCACGGCGTAACCTTCTCGCTGCAAATCGAAATCTGTGAAATCGGGACTCTGCGCTGATTCGGCGCTCTGTAGAAAAGCGTCGCAACACAACGACTGTCGAGAATACCTCCCAGTCCCCATGCGGGTCAAAACGGGTCTCATAAACGTGACCCTGCTCTCGCGTCGCCCTAGGGCGCGCACTAGGTTGGAGTGGGTCGCACACCCCCGCGACCGTACTTCTCTGACGTCACAGGAGACCCACATCGTGACCGACACACAGACGCTGACCATCCGAGACAACCGCTCTGGTGAAGAGTACGAGGTCGAGATCACCGACGGCAGCATTCGCGCCGCGGATCTGGGCCGGATCGGCAAGAGCGAGGAAGACCCCGGACTGTCCGTCTACGATCCGGGCTTCACCAACACCGCCTCGACCCGCAGCTCCGTCACCTACATCGACGGCGACAAGGGCATCCTGGAATACCGGGGCTACCCGATCGAACAGTTGGCCGAATCCTCCACCTATCTGGAGGTCGCCTATCTGCTGATCCACGGCGAACTGCCGACGCAGGACCAGCACGAGAAGTGGGTGCACGAGATCACCTACCACACGTTCGTGCACGAGAACCTCAAGAGCCTGATGCAGGGCTTCCGTTACGACGCCCACCCGATGGGCATGCTGCTGTCGAGCGTGGGCGCCCTCTCGACGTTCTATCCCGAGGCCCGCAACATCAGCGACCCGCAGATCCGTCACGAGCAGATGGTCCGACTCATCGCCAAGATGCCGACGCTCGGCGCGTGGTCCTTCCGCCACGCTCAGGGCAAGCCGTACATCTACCCCGACAACGAGTTGTCGTACACCGAGAACTTCCTCTCGATGCTGTTCCGCATGAGCGAGCCGAAGTACGGCCCCGACCCGCGACTGGCCAAGGCGCTCGAGGTCCTGTTCATCCTGCACGCCGACCACGAGCAGAACTGCTCGACCAACGCCGTGCGTTCGGTCGGCTCCAGCCAGGTCGACCCGTACTCCGCCGTCACCGCCGGCATCGCGGCCCTCTACGGCCCACTGCACGGTGGCGCTAACGAGGCCGTCCTGCGGATGCTCAAGCGGATCAAGACCAAGGAGAACGTCCCCGCGTTCATCGAGGGGGTCAAGAACGGCGAAGAGCGCCTCATGGGCTTCGGTCACCGGGTCTACAAGAACTACGACCCGCGCGCCACGATCATCAAGAAGGCCTGCGACGACGTCTTCGAGGTCACGGGCGTCAACCCGCTGCTCGAGGTCGCCCAGGAACTCGAGAAGATCGCACTCGAGGACGAGTACTTCGTCAAGCGCAAGCTCTACCCGAACGTCGACTTCTACTCGGGCCTGATCTACGAGGCGCTGCAGTTCCCGCCCGAGATGTTCACCGTCCTGTTCGCGATCCCGCGCACCGCCGGCTGGCTGGCCCAGTGGGTCGAACTGGTCGACGACCCCGAGCAGAAGATCGCTCGCCCGAAGCAGATCTACACCGGCGACCGCACGCTGGACTTCGTTCCGGCCGCGCAGCGCTGGGCCTGAGCCACCGCAGCACGACGCCGAAGGTTGCAGTCACCGGGTGACGGCAACCTTCGGCATGGTGATGCAGCGAGGCCGGCCGGCGATCTCGGAGCACGCACGGTGTCGTCAGTAGCCCTCCCCGAAGAAGTACTCAACCTTCCAGTTCTTCCACCCGCCTCCGTTGCGGAGGCCCGCCTCGGTCGACCAGATGCGGTTCGCTGCCGCGCATTGCGCGGTGGGCTCGATGAGGTCGCCCGAGCACATGCGCGATTGACCGCTCTTGACGCCTGAGAGGCGACCACCCTCACGGACCACTGACAGAGCCGTGTCGACCACGACCCGCTGGGTCGACAACGACGTCAACGCACTCCGGTCCAGCCTGTTCGCCGCCGCGATGAAACCAGCGAACGCTTCACCGGCACCGTACCGCGAGCGGCTGATGGGAACGACCTTGCCGCCGCGCAGAACCACCGTCGCCGCAGCCGATACCGAACCGCATGCCCCGCATTCCCACGGCTCTGCGTCGTACCAGGTCACGGCGATCTTGCGCCCGACGAGGCCCAGCGATCGCGTACCACCGCGGCTGTGCATGCCCTGGGTGAACTTGCCTCGATAGACGGGTTTGCCCTTTGCGTTCGCGGTGTACAGCAGCACGTGATCGGGCCACCCGACACCGCCTTGATTCGCCTGGACGATCACCGCAGCATCGCGGCCGCCCTTGCCGTCGAGGTCACCGAAGACGTACTGCTTGACGTAGACCTGCGGATACTGGGTTCTTCCGGGAAGTTCGCCGTTGCGCAGCCGGCCTGCCGGGTTCCCCGCCAGTGAAGGCACTGGCGCCGATGTGATCTCACTCGCGACCAGGTCACGAGCCCGCGGCTTCGTCACCTTGACCCGAACCTGCTTGGAGACGGACGTGGCGAACTTCCCGCGCTGGGGCATCACGACGCGGTACCGGCGCGACTGGGCCGTGCTGAGCTTGTCGACGTAGGAGTAGGCGCCACGGGCGTTGAGGGCGACGCGCTTCTCGGTCGTCCAGCGCTTTCCGGTTCGCTTCTGGATCGTGACCTTCGCACCCTTCAGTGCGGGCTTGACCGTGCCCGAGATGCGGATGGCCTCGCCGGTCGTGATCGACCGGTCGCTCACCGAGATCGAGACCTTGCGCTTCCGGGCGGCCTCGGCCGGGCTGGCGGTCGTGAGCACGAGGCCCACGACCGCCAGCGCGACCATGAGTCGCTTCATCAGAAGGCGCACCGGATC
>CAYYQO010000002.1:0-40298 GCA_964473845.1 uncultured Aeromicrobium sp. | reverse complement strand
GTCCGCGAGGTAGTACCACCCGTACACCGTGAACGACTTCGCGGCCGAGGCTGCGGCCTTGGTGTTCTTCGTGGCCCCGGCGTACGCGCGGACCTGCTGACCACGGCCAGCGGTGGTCGCGTTGCCCTTGAGCGTGAACGAACCGTCAGGCTGGACCGTCGAACTCGACAGCCCGGACCACGTCGAGCCGTCCTTGATCTGCAACACGACCCGCTGGCCGAGCAGATTCGACGACGCGGTGCCGTTGAGGACGAACTGCTGACCGGCATCGATCGACGTCGGTCCGGTCGAGGTGATCGTGAGCGAAGCCGGGTACTGGACCGGCGGCTTCTCGACCGGCGGCGGAGCGACCGGCTTCTTGCGAACGACCACCTTCTTGGCCTTCGAGTAGGCTCCCTTGCGCTTGCCCTGCTTGGACTTGTACACGCGGTAGTGGCGCCACTTCAACGACGTCGGCTTGTCGGTGAACGAGTACGTGCCGTTGGCTCGAATCCTGGCCCGTCCCTCGGTCTGCCACTTCGATGACGTCGACGTCTTCTTCTGGATCGTGACCGTCCGGCCGGCGGCACGCGGCGAGACCTTGCCACTGATCGTGACGGTCTGGCCGCTGTAGATCATCGACCGGCTGACCTTGATCGACACCTTGAATTTCTTGCTGGCGGCCTCAGCTGGACTGCCCAGCGCGGCCACGAGGACCAGCGCAATCAGGGCGACGAGTGATTTCTTCACGAACGGACTCCTGGACAGAGGGGGAACAGATGCCCAGCAGCCTAGGAGTTCACGGCCTCTCGCACCTGCGTTTTGCAGTCCTTCATTTCAACGACCTGCCCGGTGGGTCAGTACGAAGGAGTCGAGCGTCTGACCGATCCTGGCCGCAGGCGTGGCCCCCTTCGCCCGATGGCCCACGACCGAACGCACCGTGAGCCGGTCGGGAGTGACCGTCACCGCCTGGTAGGTCGACGTCCGGTAGGCCGACTTCACCCGGGTCGCGCCACCGGCCCTCCAGTCCTTGCCCGACGAGGCGTAGTACTTCGGCCCACTGACCGACGTCAGGTACGTGACACCGTTCTTGTGGCCACGCGCGTAGGAGTGGTCATGACCGGACAACACCAGATCCGCGCCGTACTTCTGGAGTGTCGGCAGGAACCACTTCCTCATCTCGGTGTTGTGGCGATGCCCGACCGACGCAAACGGACCGGCGTGCATGAGCACGATCGACCAAGCTCGGCCATTGGACTGCAAGGCCTGTTTCAGGAAGGCCCGCTGTCGCTTGAGGTCCGAGCCGAAGGAGTCGAGCACGATGAACCGGGCGGGCCCTTGGTCGACGAAGAACCACGTCCTGCGCTGGCCGGAAAAACCATTGGACGGCGCGTGGAAGTAGGACTTGAACCCGCGCCCGGTACCTGAGCGGCAGGAGGACAGCAAGCGGCACTGCTCGTGGTTGCCGATCGCCGCCAGCCAGTTCGCGGACTGTCCGACCGGACTGAGGGCTTGGTGCAGTTGCGCCCATTCGCGCCCGACCCAGGGATGGTTCACGACATCGCCGGCATGCAGGAGCAGGCCGGCGTCTCGGTGACGTCGGGTCGCGGCGTCGATGATCGTGTTCGGAACTCCGGCGTTGTCGACCTGGGTGTCGCCGAACTGCAAGAAGGTGAAGGGGTGGTCCGCGGTCCCGGCCGTGCTGAACGTGCGCCACGGGGTCGCACCACCGGCCGTGACGATGCGATAGCGATACTGCGTCGATGGCTCGAGCCCCGTGAGCTTGGCGACGTATCGATACTGGCGGCTTCCCGCCGTGCGCTTGGAGGTACCGAGCTTGCGGACGGCCGGCGCGGTCCGCACGGTGCCGTCCGGCGCCTTCGTCACCACTCGTTGTCCTGCCGAAACGCGGGAACGGCTCCACGACACGTACTGCGACGTGGCCGGGTCCGCCGTCGAAGTCAGCAGAATCCGCGTCGCCGGTGACTCCACGGCCGCGGTGGCGGGCACCATCCATCCCGCAGTCAACGCCAGGGCAAGAGTGCCGATCCGGATGCGCATCGAGCAAACGTACGATGCGAAGCGCTGGACCGCGAGCAAATCCTGACCTCGAAATTGAGGACACCCCCGCAGTTGTCGCATCCGGCCCCACCGGCGCACCGATAGCGATGCAGGCTCGCGCGCCGCATGTCCCCACTTTCAGTAGGTCCATGTCCGGATGCCGACCGACCGCATGCCGAATGATGCATCGAAACCCGACCGGGGCCGCAGGTCCGCCACGCAGGAGGAACCACATGGAACGCTCGCAGCTCTTCGCCATCGCCGGAGGGGTCCTCGCCGTGATCGGCGTCGTCCTCGCCGCCACCTGCGAGGAGGACTTCGCATGACACGTCGACACGCGGCATGGGTGGCCGGCATCGCCCTGGCCATGGCGGCGCTCTCCGGTTGCGAGAGCTCACCGGACACGCCCGACATCGCCGGGGTGTGGATCGCCGACGACGGCAGCGGAACCAAGACCATCGGTGCCGACGGCCGGTGCACCGGCATGTACTACAACTCCGGCGCACCGCTGGACATCGGCGGTGGCATGACCTGCACGCTCGGGAGCACCGCATCGGCGTCGGGCACCTACACGTTGGTCGTGGAACAGCCACCGAATCAAGCCACCTATGCGGTGACGTTCGACGACGCCGACACGATGCGTTTCACCAGCGGCGGAACGACCATCACGCTTCAGCGGCAGTGAACCGGGGCGAGGTCCGGCAGCACCAGCGTGACCGACGTCATCTGTAACTCTTGGTTACATGTCGGTAGGTTCTCGGCCCATGGAGATCACTGTGAGTCGGACGCTCAGGTCGACCCCCGACGAGGTCTACGAGGATGCGATCACGACGAAGTACCAGGACGACAAGTGTGCCGCCGCGGGTGCGCTCAGCTTCGCGACGCATGTCGAGGAAGGCGCCGACGGCACCCACACGACGACCGCCCAGCGCGTCATGTCGTCCGGCAACGTGCCCGATCTGATCAAGCGGCTCCTCGGCGAGACGGTCGACGTCACCGAGACGATCACCTGGGGCCCACGGGACGACGACGGTGGCCGCCGCGGCGACCTCGACGTGACGATCAAGGGGCAGCCGATCACGATGACCGGACACACCTACGTCCGGCCGCACGGCGCCGGCAGCGAGATCGGCCTGGTCGCCGACCTGACCGCCAAGATCCCGATCGTCGGAGGTCGGATCGAGCGGGCCGTCGCCCCCGAGGTGCTCAAGGCCATCGCCGCCGAGGACGAGACGGCCCTGGAGTGGGATCTGCGCCGTCACCCCTGAGGCCGTCCCGCTACCGTGGGAGGGTGCGGATGCGGATCAACCTGGCCTACGACGGAACCGACTTCAGGGGCTGGGCGACCCAGCCGGGACTGAGGACGGTGCAGGGCGAACTGGAGAACGCACTTGCGACCGTGCTGCGTCTTCCCGAACTGCCGCGCGTCACGTGCGCGGGACGCACCGACGCAGGGGTCCACGCCCGCGGCCAGGTCGCCCACGTCGACGTCGACACCCACCCCGGCGTCCTGGAGCGGCGGCTGCGGCGCATCGTCCCCGACGACATCCGCATCATCGGCGTCACCGAGGCGCCCGAACACTTCGACGCCCGGTTCGCCGCGATCGAGCGCCGGTACGTCTATCGCATGACGGACCATCCGGCCGGCCCCGATCCCATGCAACGCCGTATCGTCGCCGCGATGCCCAAGCCGCTGGACGTCGATCTCATGAACGCGGCCGCCCAGCACCTGCTTGGCGAACACGACTTCGCCTCGTTCTGCAAGCAGCGCGACGGCGCCACGACGATCCGGAACCTGCTGACCCTGCGCACGATCCGCGGCGGAGAGACCATCGCCACCACCGTGCGCGCCGACGCGTTCTGCCACTCGATGGTGCGCTCCCTGATGGGCTGCCTCGTCGCCGTCGGCGAACGCCGGTACCCGCCCGAGTTCGCCGCCGAGATCCTGACCGCCGAGGTCCGCGACCCTCGTGTGAAGGTCATGCCGGCGCACGGGCTGATCCTCGAGGAGGTCGTCTATCCGGCCGACGACCAATTGGCGGCCCGGGTCGAGCAGGCGCGTCGCCGACGGGACGAGTGACCGATGGTCGACAGCGCCGGGATCGTGCTGTTCCGTTCGCACGACGGACGGACCGAGGTGCTGCTCGGCCACCTGGGCGGACCGTACTGGGCGAAACACCATGAGCGCGCGTGGTCGATCCCCAAGGGCATCGTCGAACCGGGCGAGGAGCTCCTGTCCGCCGCGCGCCGTGAATTCACCGAGGAACTGGGCGTTCCCGTCCCCGCAGGCGATCTCGTACCGCTCGGGTCGGTGCGCCAGTCCAAGAAGACCGTGCACGTGTGGGCACTCGCGGCGGACCTCGATCCCGACAGCGTCTCCCCCGGCACCTTCGACATGGAATGGCCGCCACGGTCCGGCCAGCTGATCGAGGTGCCCGAGCTGGATCGAGTCGCCTGGTTCGGTCTCGACGAGGCACGCGAGGTGATCGTCGCCGCCCAGGCAGCTTTCCTCGACCGTCTCCCCACCGTGACAGACTGACCTCATGGTCGCCGCCGTCGCCTGGGACGAGATCGAGTCGTTCCTGTTGGAGTTTCCCGACACCGTCGCCAGCACGTCGTGGGGCATGCCGGGCGTCAAGACCGGCGGCCGACTCGTCGCCTGGTGGCGCGACCAGGACGACTCCCCGGGATGCCTCGCCGTCAAGGTCGACCGGGCCGAACTGGACGCGCTCGTCGAAGATCCCGGCACGCCCTACTTCACGATCGAACACTTCCGGAAGTTCGACACGAACGCCGTGCTCGTGCGACCCGACGAGGTCGATCCGGCCGAATTGCGCGAGATGCTGACCGACGCCTGGCTCATCACGGCCAAGCCGACCATCCGCAAGATCTGGCTGGCCCAGAACGGGCCCGAGGAGTGACCCACTACTTCGACTCCGTCCCGTCCACCGACGACGAACGCCGAACCGTGACGGTCGAGGTCTGGGGACGTGTCCGCGACTACGTGACCTCGACCGGCGTCTTCTCCGGAGATCATCTGGACAAGGCGACCGCGATCCTGCTGTCCGAGAGCACCCCTCCTCCAGCGGGCACGACCGTGCTCGATCTCGGCTGCGGCTGGGGACCGATCGCGTGCTCCCTGGCCGATCAGGGCTGCACCGTGTGGGCCGTCGACGTCAACGAGCGCGCCCTGGAACTGACCGCCCTGAACGCGGCCGGATCGAGTGTCCACACCGCTCTGCCCCGCGAGGTGCCGGCCGATCTGCAGTTCGACCAGATCTGGTCGAATCCGCCGATCCGCATCGGCAAGGCAGAACTGCACGAACTCCTGCTGACCTGGCTGCCGCGACTGCGGCCGGGCGGGGAGGCCCGGTGGGTCGTCGGCAAGAACCTCGGCGCCGACTCATTGCAGCGCTGGCTGAACGATCAGGGCTACCCGACCGAGCGCGTCGCGAGCAGCAAGGGTTTCAGGATCCTGGTGACTCGGCGTCCCGAGACCGACTGACCGTTCAGCGCTGCCCGGTCATGCGACCGACGATGCCGGTGTCGTGTTCGCCCAGGACGAACTCCGGCTCGTCCAGGACCCGAGCCAGGAATGCCGTGTTCGATCCAGGTCCCTCGATCGTCGTGGCCGCGATGGCCTCACGGGCGCGCTCGACGGCTTCGGCCCGGGTCGGGGCCGACACGATGATCTTGGCCAGGAGCGGATCGAAGAACGGCGTCACCGCGTTGCCCGTGGCGTACCCGGCGTCGACTCTGACCCCTTCGCCCTGGGGCAGTTCCCACGTCGAGATCGTGCCCGGTCGGGGCAGGAACCGTTCGGAGTCCTCGGCGTACAGCCGCAGTTCGATCGCGTGGCCGGACGGCTCGGGCTCGAACGGCGGCAGGGACGAGTCACCCGCGGCGATCTGCAACTGCCAGGCCACGAGATCGACGCCGTGCACGGACTCGGTGACCGGATGCTCGACCTGGAGCCGGGTGTTCATCTCGAGGAAGAACGACTCGCCGGAGTCGAGATCGTAGATGAACTCGATGGTGCCCGCGCCGCGGTATCCCACGGCCTCGGTCAGGCGCTGGGCCCGCTCGCGCAGACTGGCGCGCGCCTGGGCGTCGAGCCCGGGCGACGGGCTCTCCTCGATGACCTTCTGGTGCCGGCGTTGGACCGAGCAGTCACGCTCCGCCAGGGCGATGGCACGCCCGTCGGGCAGCCCCATGACCTGGACCTCGACGTGGCGCGAGCGCTCGATGTACCGCTCGACGATCACCCGCGGGTCACCGAAGACGGACGCGGCCCGGCCGGTCACGGACTCGAACGCCCCGGCGAGCGCGTCCTCGTCACGAACGATCGACATGCCGATCCCGCCGCCGCCGGCGACGGCCTTGAGCATGATCGGGTAGCCCGCCTCGGCGGCGACCTTGCGTGCGTCCTCGACGGACTCGACGGCACCGGGCGATCCCAGGGGCACGGCCAGACCTGCGGCCACCGCAGCGGCGCGGGCGCTGGCCTTGTCCCCCATCAGTTCGATCACGTCGGGCGTCGGACCGACGAACACCATGCCCGCCTCCTCGACCGCCCGGGCGAAGGCGGCGTTCTCCGAGAGGAAGCCGTAACCGGGATGGACGAACTCGGCACCGACGGACTTCGCTGCCAGCACCATCGCCTCGACGTTGCCGAAGTCGCGGGGCCCGGACAGTTCGGTCGTCCGGTCCGCTGCCGTCACGTAGGGCAGATCCGCGTCGACGGCCGGATACGCGACAGCACCACGGTGCCCCAGTTCGCGAACGGTCCGCAGGATCCGTGCGGCGATCTCGCCACGGTTGGCGATGAACACGACGGCCATGTCGTCACTTCCGTTTCGGGTCGAGGAGGCGCTGGATCTCGTCACCGATGATGTTGAAGGAGAACACCGTCGCGGCGATCGCGATACCGGGGATGAAGATCTGGATCGGGGCCTGGTCCAGGAACGTGTACGAGCGGGCCAGGATCGCGCCCCACGAGGCGGTCGGCGGCTGGACGCCCAGCTGCAGGAAGCTCAGGCTCGCCTCGGCGATCAGGGCGAAGCCCATCAGCACCGCGACCTGCACCAGGACCGGTTGGATGATGTTCGGCAGGACGTGCGGAATGACCATCCGCCGCAACCCTCGCGCACCGAACGACTTCGCCGCCTCGATGTACGTCTCGGACCGGATCGACATCGTCTGGGCGCGGGCCAGCCGCAGGATCGCCGGCGACATCACGATGCCGACCGAGATCATCGCCGTCGTGATGTTCGGACCCATCGTCGCGGTGATGCCGATCGCCAGCACGATCGCGGGGAACGACATGACCGCGTCGACGACGCGCATCACGAGCAGGTCCGTGACCCCGCCGAGCCAACCGGCCGCGATACCGAGCGGCAGGCCGATCACGACCGAGATGGCGACGGCCAGCAGCGCGGCCAGGACGGAGACGCGGGTGCCGTGGAGCATGCGACTGAACACGTCGCGCCCCAGATCGTCGGTGCCCAACCAGTGCTCACCGCTCATCGGCAACAGGATGCTGTTGAGGTCCTGCTTGTTGGGATCGAACGGAGACAGGAAACCGGCGAACACCACGACGATCAGGACGAGCAGCAGAATCCCGTAGCTCACGGTCACCGAGAGCCGGCCGGCCTTGCGGCGAGCCCTCGTGGTCGGGGTGGGGGTGTCAACGGTGGTCATCAGGAGATCCTCGGATCGAGCAGACGGTACGAGACGTCGACGATGAGGTTCGTCAACAGGACGATCACCGCGGCGACGAAGACCACCGCCTGGATCACGCCGTAATCACGCTGGTTCGTCGCTTCGACGGCCAGCGAGCCGATGCCGGAGAGACCGAACACCGCCTCGACGACGACGGCACCACCGATCAGGCGCGACACCTGCAGGCCGATGATCGTGGCGAACGGCAGGCTCGAGTTCTTCAGCGCGTGCTTCCACACGATGCTGCGGTTCGACAGGCCCTTCGCCCGGTGGGTGCGGACGTAGTCGGTCGAGAGGCTCTCGACCATCGCGCTGCGCACCTGCCGACAGATCTCGGCACCACCGACGAGGCCGAGCGCGAGCGCTGGCAGCACGAGGGCCTTGATGGCCTGGCCGGGATCGTCCTGCAGGCTCACGCCGCCGGGTCCGGGGAACCAGCCGAGGTTCAGGGCGAACACGATGATCAGCATCATGCCGAGCCAGAAGTTCGGGATCGCGATGCCGAAGGTGGCGCCCGTCGTGAGGAATCGATCGAAGCTCGTGTCGACCTTCTGGGCCGCGATGACGCCGGTCGGCAGACCGACCGCGATCGCCACGAACAGCGCCATCGTCGTCAGGATCAAGGTCAGCGGCAGTCGCTGCAGCACCAGTGCGGTGATGGATTCGCCGGTCTGGAACGACGTACCGAGATCGCCGGTGAAGGCATTGCCGATCCACGAGAGGTACTGCAGCACGAGCGGCTGGTTCAGGCCCAGCTCCTCACGGATGCGGGCCAGGTTCTCGGGAGTCGCGTAGTCACCGGCGATCGCGACCGCCGGATCACCGGGGATCAACCGCTGCAACATGAAGACGATCAACGTCGCCAGGATCAAGGTGGGGATCGCCGAGAGCAGACAGGTCCCGATGACACGGAGGATTCTCATCACGCCACCGTCTTTCCGAGACGTTCGCCGTAGAGTTCCTCGACCCGCAGGCAGGCCGACGAGTGACCCGGCAGCACCTCGAGCAGTTCCGGCTTCTCCTGCTTGCAGCCCTCCTGCGCGAACTGGCAGCGGGTGTTGAAGCGGCAGCCCGGCGGGGGCGAGACCGGACTGGGGATGTCGCCCTTCAGCACGATCCGGCGGCCTGCGGACGAGTCGTTCACGAGAGGCTGCGCCGACAGGAGGGCCTCGCTGTACGGGTGCAGGCTGTGCTCGACGAGGGATTCGGTCGTGGCGTTCTCGACGATGTTGCCGAGGTACATGACGCTGATCCGATCCGCCAGGTAGCTGACGACCGACAGATCGTGACTGATGAACAGGATCGTCAGCTCGTACTCGGCCTTCAGGTCCTGCAGCAGGTTGAGGATCTCGGCCTGCAGCGCGACGTCGAGGGCCGCGACCGACTCGTCGCACACGAGCACCTTGGGATCGGTGACGAGCGCGCGGGCGATGTTCGCTCGCTGCTTCTGGCCGCCGCTGAGCTGATGCGGGTACCGGGTCAGCATCTGGCTGGGCAGGCCGACGTCATCGAGTGCCTTGGACGCCACGGCCTCGCGGTCCTTCTTGTTGCCGCGGGACATGACGTCGAGCGGCTCCCGCACGCTCTGCAGGATCGTGCGACGTGGATCCAGCGCGCTGTGCGGATCCTGGAAGACCATCTGGACGGACTCGGAGAACCCCCGGCGCTGCTTGGCACCGAAGTCCGCCACGTCGTCGCCGCGCCACCGCACGGTGCCATCGGCGATCGGCACGAGGCCCATCGCCGCACGCGCCACGGTGGACTTGCCCGATCCGCTCTCGCCGATCAGACCGAGTGTCTCGCCCTCACGCAGTTCGAGACTCACCCCATCGACCGCCGTGACATGGCGACGGTGGCCGATCGGGAATCGAACCGACACGTTCTCCAGGGAGAGCAGGGGGACAGTCATGAGGCAACTCCTTCGAAGTCGATCTCGTTCGAGCGGATGCACCGCACCTCACGCGTGGGGGTCAGCGGGAGGAGATCCTGCGGCACGGAGCACTCCGGGGCCGCGTAGGGGCACCGCGACTCGAACACGCAGCCCACGATCGTCGAACCCGGGGGCGGCACGCGTCCGGGGATCGTGGCGAGCCGACCACCGCGAGATTCCGGCGAGGGCAGCGCCGCCAGCAGACCGGCGGTGTACGGATGACCGGGGGCGGCCAGTACCTCGGCCACGGGACCGCGCTCGACGATCCGGCCGGCGTACATCGTGATCATCCGGTCGCACGTCTCGGACACCACGCCCAGGTCGTGCGTCACGAAGAGCACGGCCATGCCGCGGTCGCGCGCGAGGTTCTTGATCAGGTCCAGCAACTGGGCCTGGATCGTGACGTCGACCGCGGTCGTCGGCTCATCGGCGATGAGCAGTTTCGGGTCGCACGCCAAGGCGATGGCGATCATGACGCGCTGGCGCATGCCACCGGAGAGTTCGTGCGGGTACGCCTTCATGCGCGCCTTCGGGTCGGAGATGCCGACCGCGTCCAGCAAGGAGAGCGACTCGGTACGCGCCTCCCCCTTGTCCATCCCCCGCCGGATCCGCAGCGTCTCGACGAGCTGGGACCCGACCGTGAACACCGGATCGAGCGCCGTCATGGGCTCCTGGAACACCATGGCCATCGGGACGTCCCGACGCGCCACGCGCCGCTCGCCCTTCTCGTCCCACAACGGTCTCCCGTCGAGGACGGCGCGCCCCTCGATCCGCGAACTGCGCGGATCGAGGAGCCCCATGAGAGCCAGGGAGGTGACGGTCTTGCCACTTCCACTCTCGCCGACGAGTCCCACGATCTCGCCCGGCTCGATCGTCAGATCGACGTCGTGCAGGGCCTGGACGTGGTTCTCGTCGTAACCGAAATAGACCTGGAGTCCTTCGACCGTGAGCAATGGCATGACCGTCACCTCCTTCTGACCTCGGCTCAGCCGAGGGTGACTCCGATGAACTTCGGCTTGCCGAGCAGGTTGCCCTCGAAGCCCTTGACGTCGTCGCTCAGACCGACGATCGAGTTGCCGAACACCAGCGGGAAGAACGACGTGTCGGCGAAGACGGCTTCGGCAGCCGCATCCAGGCCGGGCTTGCGCTCGTCGGGCTCGGTCGAGACGTCGGCCTTCTCCAGCGCCTCCTCCAGGCCCGGGGTCCACTGGTCCGAGGTGTTGAAGTAGCCATCCGCCGAGAACAGCAGGCGGTACGTCATCGCCGGGTCGGGACGACCGGTCCACTGCGACAGGTAGGCCGGAGTCTTCCGGTCGTTGAAGTAGTCGTTCGTGCCCTGGACGATCTCGAGCGGCCGGATGTTGACCGTCACACCGACGTCGGACCACTGCTCCTTGAGGATCTCGGCCACGCGGACCGTCGCCGAGTCGGCGTTGACGATCATGTCGAACGACAGATCGCTCTGCCCTGCATCGGCGAGCAGCTTCTTGGCCTCATCGGGGTTGAACTCCGACTTGACCGACTCCGGCGGAGCGGCCCAGTAGTCGTTCGGCAGTGCACCGTTGGCGACCGAGCCACGACCGAAGTAGGCACTCTTGAGCAGCGCCTCACGATCGATGGCCAGCGACAGCGCCTTGCGCACCTCCGGGTCACCGAGCTCCTCGGATTCCCGGTTCAGGTACACCTGGTTGACGTTGACCCGGGGGGTGTCACTGAGGACGACGCCCGAAGCCTTCTCCAGGCCGTCGGCATCCGACGGAGAAACATCCATCACGACGTCCTGCTGGCCCGAACGCAACGAGGTCACGCGGGTCTTCGGATCGGGGATGATGTTGAAGGTGATCGACGCGACGCGCTCGGCGTCCTTGTCCCAGTAGTCCGCGTAGCGCTTGACCTTGATGACGGCGCCGCGCTTCCACTCGACGAACTCCCAGCCGCCGGTACCGACGGGCTTGGTGCTCAGGTCGCCACCGGCCGCCTCGGCCGCCTTGGGCGAGACCATCATGCCCGCACGATCGGCGAGCACGAGCAGCAAGGAAGCATCCGGAGCGCTCAAGTGGAGCGTCACGGTGTACTCATCGTCGGCCGTGACCGATTCGACCGATCCGAGGTCAGCCTGGATGTTCGAGCCCTCGCCCTTGGCGCGTTCGATGTTGTAGACGACGGCCTCGGCGTTGAAGGGCTCACCATCGTGGAAGGTGACACCCTCGCGCAGCTTCAGCGTCAGCTCGGTCGGCGACTTCTGCTCCCAGGACTCGGCCAGGCCGGGCTCGGCCTCGAGGCCCGTCGAGTAGGAGATCAGCGTGTCGTACATGGGGTAGATCAGCACGTGGTCCGTGCCGGCATTTCCGCGAATCGGGTCCAGTGACGACGCATCGGAGACGGCGGCGACGCGAAGTGCGCGGTCGGAGTCGTCCGACCCACCACCGCCACCACAGGCGGCGACGACGGAGAGGAGGAGCGCCGCAACGATGGCGCCTCCTCGGGCTCGAATCTTCATGATGCCTGTCCTTCCGTCCACTGCTTGCGCAGCTTGTACTTTTCGATCTTGTTGGTCGGGGTCCGGGGAATCTGATCCACCGGGATCACGTCACGAGGCCGCATGAACTTCGGCATCGCTTCGAGACAGTGCTGTTCGATCGCGGCCCGATCGAACGTGTGTCCTTCGGCCAGTTCCACGAAGGCGACGACGTCGTCCTCATTGCCTTCACCGCTGGGCACGGCGATGACGGCGGCCAGCGCGATGCCCGGGTGCTTCACGAGCAGTTCCTCGATGTGGAAGCCCGAGATGTTCTCACCGCGGACGCGAATTCGGTCGCCCATCCGGTCGATGTAGGCGAAGACGCCGTCCTCGTCGCGCACGGCGGCGTCACCGGTGTGGAACCACAGATTGCGCCAGGCCTTGACGGTCGCCTCGGGCTTGGCCAGGTATTCGTCGAAAATCAGCGAGGGGACGCGCGGGCGCATCGCCAACTGGCCGACGACACCGTCCGGGCAGATCCGGTCTCGCTCGTCGAGGATCGCGACCTCGACGAAGGGGGCCGGCTTGCCCATGATGCCCTTGGGCATCGGATCCGTGCCCTTCAGCACGAGAAGTCCGTGGGCCGCGAACGTCGCGCGCAGCTGCTCATGGGTCTGGCCGCGATACAGCTCGTCCGGGGTGCCGTCGCCCGCCTCGGTCTGTTCGGTGAGCGTCATGAGCGAGGCGCCGGTCTCGGACTGGCCGAATCCGGAGGTGACGAAGTCGATGCCGAAGCGCGTCGCGAAGTCGTGGTGGTTCGCCGGCAGCGGCTGCATGTGCACCTTGTTCAGAGCGTTCTGACGGTCCCCTTCCGACGGTTCCGCGTTGAGCAGCCAGGGGGTCATGACGTCCAGGAGCACCGCTGTCGTGCAGTGGGTCTCCTTGATCCGGCGCCAGAAGTCGTTCGGGCTGAAGCGGTCCCACAGGCTGACCGAGGCACCGACCCACAGCGCTCGCACGACGTTGAAGTGCGCCCCGCCCACGTGGTACATCGGCAGATCGTTGTAGACGACGTCATCGGACGTGAGCATCTTGCGGCCCACCCACGTGTAGCCGTTGACCCAGCGGTGCGACTGGACGACACCCTTCGACGGGCCGGTCGTGCCGGAGGTGTAGATGACATTGGCCGGATCGTCGAACTCGACGCGGACGTCGGGCCGTTCGGCCGGCTCAAGGAGGCGGCCGAACTCGCCCTCGCGCAAGCCGTCCAGGACGACGACGCGCGGCGACACGTCGAGCCGATCCTGAATGTCGACGATCCGATCGTGCATGTCCCGATCGACGAAGAGCACGACCGGGCGCGTGTCGTTCAGCTGGTACGCCAGCAGGTCGCCGGCGTACTGGAAGTTCACCGGGGCGTACACGGCGCCGGCCTTCCACAGGCCGTACATCGTGATCGTCGAGAGCAGTGGCTTGGTGGTCAGGATGCTGACCCGCTGGCCGGGGCCCACTCCCAGATCGGCCAGGTTGCCGGCCACGTGGTCGGTGATCTGGCCGAACTCGGCGTAGGTCAGCGTCTCGCCGGTCTCGCCGTAGACGACCGCCTGACGGTCGCCGCTCGTGGCGACGTGGTGGTCGAGCGCGTCGACGGCCGTGGCGAAGTCGAACTCCAGCAGCGCTTCGAGTTCTGCGGTGGACAAGGAATCAGTCACGTCAGGGCCTCGTTCCGAAGGACGGCGGTCCCACCTGCTCGGGGATCACCCGGTAGGCGTCGCGGACCCAGCGAGTCAGCAGTTCACGGCTGCGACGCGGGTCGATCAGGTCCTGCACGCCATAGCGTTCCGCGGTACGGAACGGTGAACGCGCCGCCTCGAGCCGCTCGTGGATGTCCACCATGAGCGCCGCGGGATCGTCGGAGGCCTCGAGATCGGCACGGTAGGCCGCCTCGACCCCACCCTCGACCGGGAGCGAGCCCCAGTCACCTGACGGCCAGGCCCACTGGCGGTTGAAGCGGTGACGGTTGATCTGGCCCGCTCCACCGACTCCGAAGACGCGGCGCACGATGATCTCGGCCATCGGCACCCGCGCCTGATAGGCGGCGACCGTGGCGCGCGCACCGCGGCGGATCGAGGCGGTCTTCTCAGCCTGCAGTCCGATCAGCATCCCGGACTGGTCCGTCAGGCTGACGATCGGCAGATGGAAGGTCTCGCACAGGTCGATGAGGCGCGTCAGCGCGTCGGCGCCGTTCGGGGTCATCGTGGCGCCCTTGTAGGGATCGGTCGCGATCACGCCGACCGGGTGGCCGTCCAGACGAGCCAGGCCCGTGTAGACCGAGGCGCCGTAGCCGGCATACTCGAAATTCGAACCGGCGTCGAAGACCGCATCGAGGATCGTGCGCAGCCGGTACGGCTGGCGACGGTTGCGCGGCACGACGTCGGCGAGGCTCTCCGACGACGTGGCAGGCTCGACGGCCTCGGTCACCGGCGGCAGGCCGTGGACGCTCGACGGCAGGTACGACAGGAAGTCGCGGACCATCTGCAGGGCGGCCTTCTCGTCGGGGGCGACCCGGTCGATCGCACCACTGCGCCGGTGGATCTCGGAGCCACCGAGTTCCTCCTTGCTGAGCGTCTCTCCGGTCGCGTGCTTCACGACGGGAGGTCCGGCGACGAACAACTGCGAGATGCCCTCGATCAGGACGCTGAAGTGACTCATCGCGACGCGACCGGCACCCAGTCCAGCGACGGGACCCATGCACGCGGCGACGACCGGGACGAGCGAGAGGTTGTCGACGAGCGCGTCCCAGCCCGGATTGGCAGGCACGTAGGTGTAGCCGGCATCCTCGATCATCCGGACGCTTCCGCCACCGCCCGTGCCTTCGACCAAGCGGATGAGGGGCGTGCGCAGGGCTCCAGCCATCCGCTCGGAATCGACCTGTTTGGCCATGATCGAGGCATCCGCGGCACCACCGCGAATCGTGAAGTCATCGGCACCCAGGGCCACGCGGCGGCCGTCGATCTCGCCGAGGCCGAACACGAAGTTGGCCGGCATGACGCTGATCGTCGAGTCGTCCTCGGCCCGGGTCGCAAAGCCCGCGAGGGCTCCGACCTCCTCGAAGCTGTCGTCGTCGAGCAGATCGGTGATGCGCTCGCGCACGGTGCTGCGGCCGTTCTCGTGCTGACGGCGGATCTTGTCCTCGCCACCGAGCAACTCGGCGAAACCCTGTCTGCGTGAGATCTCTTCGATCTCGTCGGACCACACGTGGCTCACTACTGCCCCTTACGCATCTGGAGGCGAGTGATCTCGCCTCGTTCCTTGCTCGGCCTAAGCATTCGCTTAGGTCAGCAAAATGCAACGTTAAGTGATCCGGATCACTTTGCGCAAGCCGAACTTGAAGTTATTTTCATCTTTCTGCGAAAAAGACCGCCCGAGTCGGTCATCCGACTCGGGCGGGAGGAGAGTGCGATGAGGTCAGTCGGCCAAACGCGCGACGACCGCACCTTCCTCAACCATTTCACCCTCGGATGTCAGGAGTTCTGCCACGACGCCGACACGCGGAGCCACCACCGGGATCTCCATCTTCATGGACTCCAGGATCAGCAAGGGCTGGCCCTCCTCGACCTGGTCGCCGACGGCAACCTCGATCTTGAACACGGAGGCTGTCAATTCGGCTCGCACATCGGACATGGCATGGACCTTTCATCTCTTCGCAATCGCGGACTGACCTAAGCATACGCTTATACTTACTCCGGAGTGTTACCCACAGCACATTTCAGTGCGCCTGGCCGAACGGAGTGAGGCAATGGTCGACACGAGCGAGCCGCTGGCAACAGCGATCCCGCCGAGTGTCCTGATCGATCGCGAACGAGCCGAGCGGCGCATCGAGGAGTTCTGGGACGAGCGCGCCTCGGGTGCCTCCCGCAAGATCCTGCGCGGAGCGACCCTGGCCTTCGCCGACCTGGGTTACCACGGGGCATCGACCCGGGAGATCGCCACCCGCGCCGGCATGTCGCCCGCCGCGGTGTACATCCACTTCGAGTCCAAGCTCGACCTCTTCCACCGCGTCGCACTCGACGGCCACCGAGCCTCGACGGGCGCGTTCATCGACCCGACCCGTCAGGCCAGCGACCCCCTGACCCAACTCAAACTCGGGATCGCCTCGTTCGCCACGTGGAACGCCGAGATGAACCTGCTGTCCCGATCGATCGAGTACGAGATCCGCCTGCACCGCGGACCCGAGTTCGACGACATCTGGAGGCTGCGGCGCGGGATCCAGGAACGCCTCGTCGAGATCCTGCAAGCCGGCATCACCGAAGGCACCTTCCAGATCCCCGACCTGAAGTGGGCCCAGATCATGCTCCTGTCGGTCTGCATCGACGTGTCGCGCTGGTATCGCCACGGCTCCAGCCGCACACCCACGGCGATCGGCTTCCAGTACGCCGAACTCGCCATGACGCTCACCGGCGCCACCACCCAGGCCCGCTGAATCCGCGTTCCCGGGCCGACTAGTTGACACTTGGTTCAGATTCAGGTTCACTCGTTGACACAGACGTCAATGAGACTGGCGTCACAGGGTGCTGCCGGTCTCCCTCACACTCTCCCCCGGAGGTAAGCCGTCCATGACGAGCCCGAAGACTCTCGACGAGTACGTGACCGAAGTCCGGAAACTCCAGGCCGGACTGCGTCCCGCCGGGATCCCCGACGAGGTCCGGTACCCCGCCGGCGAGATCACGATTCCGGCCCACGTGTCGCACTGGGCCCAGGAGCGTCCCGACCTGCTGGCGCTGACGATGGACGACACCCGGTACACCTACGCCGAGCTCGACGACGCGCACCGCCGGGTGGCCACGTGGCTGTCCGACCACGGCGTCGGACGCGGCGACCGTGTCGCGATCTACCTGGGAAATTCCACCGAGTTCGCGATCGCGTTCCTGGCCGTCCTGCGACTCGGCGCCGTGCACGTCCCGGTCAACCCGATGTTCCAGCCGGCCGAACTCGCCTACGAACTCCTGGACAGCGAACCCGTCCTGATCGTGACCAGTTCAGCCCTGTCCGAGGTCCTGGCGGCGTGCGCGGACCGCGTCCCCGCCCTGCCGGTCCTGCTGACTGACGGGACGGGCGAGTACAGCTGGTCCTCC
Source organism: uncultured Aeromicrobium sp. (assembly GCA_964473845.1). GTDB lineage: Bacteria > Actinomycetota > Actinomycetes > Propionibacteriales > Nocardioidaceae > Aeromicrobium. The sequence goes on along the minus strand of CAYYQO010000002.1, from coordinate 23,011 downwards.
GCCCTCGCCGCCGAACCGTACGTCGGCGACGACGGCGACCTGGACTCCCTCGCCGCACTGAACTACACCGGTGGCACGACTGGCATGCCGAAGGGTTGCCAGCACAGCCAGCGACACATGCTCTACACCGTCGCCAGCGCGGCCACCGCCACCGAGATGGATTACACCGGCGGCTACGTCTCGCTGTGCTACCTACCGATCTTCTGGATCGCCGGCGAGGACCTGGGCCTGCTCATCCCGTTCGTCCTCGGCGGCACCAGCATCCTGATGGCGCGCTGGAACGCCGCCGAGGCCGTGGATGCGATCGAGAAGTACCGGGTCACCCTCATGACCGGAACCGTCGAGAACTATCTCGAACTGATGGACACGCAGGACCTGCCTGAGCGGGACCTCAGTTCCCTCGTCGATCCGCAATCCGTGTCGTTCGTCCGCAAGATGACGCCGGAGGTCCGGCGCCGCTGGGCCGAGAATGTTCCCGGTTCGGTCCTGCGCGAATCCGCCTACGGGATGACCGAGACGCACACGATCGACTGTGTTCCCTACGGCTTCGCCGACGAGGACTTCGATCTGCTGTCCGAACCGGTCTTCTGCGGTGTTCCGGTCCCCGGCACCGACATCGCCGTGGTCGAGTTGGGCACCCAGAACCCCGTGCCGCTCGGCGAGGTCGGCGAGATCATCGTCCGCAGCCCCTCCGTCACCGATGGCTACTGGCGCAACGAGGAGGCCACGCGCGAGCAGTTGGTCGACGGCTGGATCCACACCGGCGACAACGGACGCATCGACACCGACGGACACCTGCACTACCTCGGTCGCCGCAAGGAGATGATCAAGGTGAACGGCATGAGCGTCTTCCCCGCCGACGTCGAGATGCTGCTGACGCAGCACCCCGCCGTGGACTCCGTGGCCGTCGTGCCGACCGACGACCCCAAGACCGGTCAGCGTCCTGTGGCCTTCGTGGTCCCGCGGACGGGTGTCGACGTGACGTCCGACGACCTGGTCGCGTGGGCGCGCGCCAACATGGCTCCCTACAAGGTCCCACTCGTCTCGGTGCTCGGTTCGCTGCCCATGACGGCGACGGGCAAGGTCCGCAAGAACGAGCTGGCCGACGACGCCGCCGCACTCAACTCCCAGGTGGCCCGATGACCCCGTTGCCCACTCTCGCCGAGATCGACGAGCTCGACACCCTGCTGACGGTCGAGGTGCCCGCCAAGTATGAGGACCTCAACGGTCATGTGAACGTCCGCGGACACTACGACCTGCACATGGACGGTCTCGACTCGGCCTTCATGTCCGGCCTGGGTATCGACGAGGACTTCGTGGAGCGCACCGGCCAGAGTTCCTTCAGCAGCACCCACCACGTGCAGTTCCACCACGAGATTCTCGTGGGTCACGAAGTGACGGTGCACCTGCGAATCCTGGGTCGTGGCGCCAAGACGATCCACGCCGTGACCGTCCTGGTCAATCGCACGACGCAGGAGATCGCCAGCACGATCGAGTTCGTCGAGGTCTACGTGGACCTCACCACCCGGCGGCCGATCGAGATCCATCCGGACCTCGCCGGCCAGCTCGATGCGCTGCTGGAGCAACACCGCGCGCTGACCTGGTCACTACCTCCCAGCCACCAGCTCGGTACGTCACGCCCGGCCACCGCCTGACGTCTCGCCGGTCACCGACCGAGACAGGACATCCAGATCCGGTGCATCTCCTCGACCGCCACGCCGACATCGATCGCGCCCGCCGCGACGAGCGGCGCATAGCGGTCGTTCATGCCTGCGCCCATCAGACCGAGCGCTTCGGGGTCGGCCACCGGGTGGACGTGCCCGGCTCGGGCCTGTTGCGTCACGTAACCGGCGGTCCGGTGGACTGCGTCACGCTGGACCTCGCGCCACAGGTCGCGGATCGATTCGTCTCCGACCGCTTGATGGTTGAGCACTGCCATGAGCCCGAGGTTCTCGACCGACGCCTCGAGCGTCGTGGTGATCGTCCGGAGCAGGACCGCCTCGACGTCGTCCGGGTCGATGCCCTCGAGATTCTGGGCGCGGGTGAACTCGTCGCGGACCTGCTCGGCCAAGATGGCGAACACCTCCTCCTTGGACGCGAAGTACACGTAGAACGTCGCGCGGCTGACCCCGGCCCGCCGCGTGATCTGGCCGACGGTCGTGGCGCCGTAGCCGAGCTCCTCGAACGCGCTCCGCGCAGCGGTCAGGAGCTCGCGGTGGCGTTCGCCGTCCGCACGATCGTGGTCCTCCCGAACTGCCCATCCGCGTGTCATGGATCCCACCCTACCGATACCATTGACACTCGTGTCAACAGACAGGATTATGATGTTGACACCACTTTCAATACCAGGAGTCTCGATGAAGGTCTTGATCGCCAACCGCGGTGAAATCGCCGCCCGGATCGATCGTGCAGTTCAATCGCTCGGTTGGACGGCCCAGCATGTGCACACGACCGAGGAGGCGGCGACCGCCGCGCCCGGCAGCATCCTGCTCCCCCGCGCCGGCGTGGCCGGCTACCTGGACGTCGAGGCCATCGTCGACGCTGCGGTGAGCAGCGAGGCCAACCTCGTGCACCCCGGATACGGGTTCCTCAGCGAGAGCTCCGAATTGGCCCGCGCCTGCGCCGAGGCCGGCCTGGCCTTCGTCGGACCCCAGCCTCACACGCTCGAACTGTTCGGCGACAAGGGCCGCGCTCGCGAGCACGCGCTCTCACAGGGTGTCCCCGTGCTCGACGCGACCGGGCCCGCGGCCTCGCTGGACGAGGTCACGGCCCTGCTCGAGCGCCATCGTGGCGGCATCATGATCAAGGCGGTCTCGGGCGGTGGCGGCCGTGGGATGCGTCCGGTCACGGACCCGGCCGATCTCGCGGAAGCGTACGACCGCTGCCGATCCGAGGCAGAGCGCGCTTTCGGCAACTCCGCGGTCTACGCCGAACGCCTGCTGACCTCGGCGAAGCACATCGAGATCCAGGTCCTGGGTGACGGCTCGGGCAGGGTCATCACCCTGGGCGAACGCGAATGTTCCGTGCAGCGCCGCCACCAGAAGGTCATCGAGACGGCGCCCAGTCCCTCCCTGCGCGATGCCGACCGTGAGCGTCTGTACACGTGGGCCAAGCAGCTCACCGCTCCCCTCGACTACCGCGGACTGGCCACCGTCGAGTTCCTCGTCAATGCCGACCTGCTGGGTGGCCACGGCACCCTCGACGCCGTCTTCATCGAGGTGAACCCGCGCCTGCAGGTCGAGCACACGGTGACCGAGGAGGTCACCGGCACCGACCTGGTCCGCTCCCAGTTGCTCGTCGCCGCCGGGCGCGGCCTCGATGAGATCGGCCTGACGGACGACGTCGCAAGCCGCGCGGGAGTGTTCGCGATCCAAGCTCGCGTCAATGCCGAGGAGGTCATCGCCGGGACGGTCGTCGCCACGACGGGCACCGTCACCGCGCTGACCCTTCCCCCGGGCGTACGGGTCGACACCGGCGTCGAGGTGGGCACCGTCGTGGACGGCACGTTCGACTCGCTGCTGGCCAAGGTCGTGACGGTGACCGAAGGCGACCATGCGACTGCCTGCGCCGAGGCCGAGGCAGCCGTGGCGGCGCTGCGGATCGACGGCGTCACGACGAACTCCGCCCTGCTGCACGACATCCTCACCGACGACACCGTCACGAGCGGCGCGGCCACGACCGCATGGCTCGATGCGCTGCTCGCGAAGCGAGCCGACCAGCAGGGGCCGGCCAACGAGTCGGGCGAGGTGTTGTCGGCCATGAGCGGCACGGTGATCGCGACGTCGGTGAAGCCGGGCGACACCGTCGGCCCGCGGACGCCCCTCGCCACCCTGGAGTCGATGAAGATGGAGCATCCCGTCACGGCTGGCTTCGCCGGCACCGTGGTCGAGATCCTCGTCTCTCCCGGCGACCAGATCAGCGCGGGTCAGCTGATCGCCGTCGTCGAAGCCGACGAGAGCGTCGTCCACGACCACGACGAGGGCGAGACCGTCGATCTCGATCACATTCGACCGGACCTGGCCGAACTGCAGGATCGCATTGCCCGAACCCGCGATGCGGCCCGGACCGAGGCCGTGGCGAAGCGACACGCCCGCGGTCACCTGACGGCTCGTGAGTGGATCGACCTCCTGGTCGACGACGACACCTTCGTCGAGTACGGGACCCTCGCGGTGGCGGCCCAGCGCGGACGGCGCAGCCTCGACGACCTGATCGCGAACACCCCGGCCGACGGCATCATCACCGGACTGGGCACCATCAACGGGGACGGCGCGGCCAAGGGCACCCACCGGGCGGCCGCCGTGCTGGCGTACGACTACACCGTGCTGGCCGGAACGCAGGGCTACTTCAATCACAAGAAGACCGATCGGCTGCTGGAGATCGCGCGCGACAAGAAGGTGCCGGTCATCCTGTTCGCCGAGGGTGGCGGCGGCCGACCCGGCGACACCGACACCGCGCACCTGATCTCCGCGGGACTGACCGTCCCGACCTTCGCCACGTTGGGATCGCTCAGCGGGCTCGTCCCCACGATCGGCGTGTTGACGGGCCGCTGCTTCGCCGGCAACGCCGCCCTGTTGGGCTGCTGCGACGTGATCATCGGCACCGAGGACGCGAACGTCGGCATGGCCGGACCGGCCATGATCGAGGGAGGCGGCCTGGGGGTCTTCACGCCCGAACAGATCGGCCCGATGTCGGTCCAGGGCCCCAACGGCGTGGTCGACATCATCGTCCCCGACGACGCCGAGGCGATCGCCGTGGCACAGCGTTACCTGTCCTACTTCCAGGACGGGCCGCGCGAGTGGAGCGCCGACGACCAGCGCGCCCTGCGCCATGTCATCGGCGAGAACCGCAAGCAGGTGTACGACATCCGCGAGCTCATCGACTCCCTCGTCGACACCGACAGCGTCCTGGAGATCCGCCGGGAGTTCGGCATCGGCGCCATCACCGCCCTCGTGCGGATCGAGGGTCGCGCGTACGGGCTCGTGGCGAACAACCCCGTCCACCTCGGCGGCGCGATCGACGCCGACGCGGCAGACAAGATGGCGCGTTTCCTGCAGTTGTGCGACGCGCACGGGCTGCCGGTCGTGTCCCTGTGCGACACCCCCGGCTTCATGGTCGGCCCCGAGTCCGAGCAGACGGCGACGGTCCGGCACTTCAGCCGGCTGTTCGTGATCGCCTCGCACCTGACGGTCCCGATCATCACCGTCGTGCTGCGCAAGGCCTACGGTCTGGGAGCGCAGGCGATGGCCGCGGGCGGCTTCACCCAGACCACGGCGACGATCGCGTGGCCGACCGGCGAGATCGGCGGCATGGGCCTGGAGGGTGCCGTGCGGTTGGGCTTCTCCAAGGAGTTGGCCGCGATCGAGGACGAGGAGCTTCGCGCCGCCCGGTACGAGGAACTCGTCGCCGAGCACTACGAGGCGGGCAAGGCGATCAACGGCGCCATGAAGCTGGAACTCGACGAGGTCATCGACCCGGCCGACACCCGGCGCTGGATCGTCGGCACCGTCGGCGACTGGTCCGGCGAGGGCTCGCACCGGTACATCGACACCTGGTGACCCCCGGAAGGCGGTGACTCAGCGTCCAATTCTCACACAGAGACGCTGAGTCACCGGGGCCGTTGTGGGCCGGTGACTCAGCGTCCGTCTGCAGGGAAAAAGGGACGCTTAGTCACCGCTCCCCCGCACCCTGGCGGTCAGCGCGCGTGCGTGACCCCACCGTCGACCGTGATGGTCGAACCGACGACGTAATCGCCGGAGCGGGCGGCGAGGTAGATCGCCGCGGCGGCCATGTCCTCCGGCTCACCGATGCGGCCCGAGGGAATCGAATCCTTGATCTCGTCACCGTGGTCGCGAGCGTCGCGGTTCATGTCCGAGGCGAAGGCCCCAGGCGCGATACCGCTGACGGCGATGCGGTCCTGGATCAACCGGATGGCCATGCGACGGGTCAACTGGATGACACCCGCCTTGCTGGCGTGATACGAGTACGTCTCCTGCGGGTTCAGCGAGATCCCGTCGATCGACGCGATGTTGATGACCTTCGCCAGGTGATCGCCCGACGCGGCCACGAGGTCGCCCTTGAGCGCCTGAGTCAGGAAGAACAACGACTTGACGTTGAGGTCCATGACCTTGTCCCAGCCCGACTCGGGGAACTCGTCGAACGGGGCGCCCCAGGCCGCACCCGCGTTGTTCACGAGGATGTCCAGGCTCGACTCGTGCTCGCGGTAGCGGGCGACGAGGTCGTTGATGCCGTCCAGCGTCGAGACGTCGGCCGGCAGCGAGACACAGGTGCCGAACTCCGACAGTTCCGCCGCTGTCGCGTCGCACGCCTCGGCCTTGCGGGCCGAGATGTAGACGCGCGCGCCTTGCTTGAGGAATCCCTCGGCGATCATCCTGCCGATGCCTCGCGACCCTCCGGTGATGAGCGCCGCGCGCCCCTCCAGACTGAACAATGCGGTGGTGTCCATCGTCATCACTTCCCCTGTCGTGTACGCAGTTCGTGGCGGGCGAGAGCGTTCTTGTGAACCTCGTCCGGTCCATCGGCAAACCGAAGGGTCCGCACCTGCGCGAACCATTCCGCGATCGGGAAGTCCTGGCTCAGACCGCCACCACCGTGGACCTGGATCGCCTTGTCGACGATCCACTCGACCGTGCGCGGCGCCGCGATCTTGATCGCCTGGATCTCGGTGTGCGCGCCCTTGTTGCCGACCGTGTCCATGAGCCACGCGGCCTTGAGGGTCAGCAACCGGATCTGCTCGATCTTGACGCGGGACTCGGCGATCCAGTCGCGGATGACGCCCTGTTCGCTCAGCGGCTTGCCGAAGGCGACACGCTCGTTGGCGCGGTCGATCATCAGCTCGAGGCTGCGCTCGGCGATGCCGATCAGGCGCATGCAGTGGTGGATACGGCCCGGTCCCAGACGCGCCTGGGCGATCGCGAAGCCTTCGCCCTCGCCGGCGATGAGGTTGCTGGCCGGGACGCGGACGTCCTTGAATATGACCTCGGCGTGACCGCCGTGATCGCGGTCGTCGTAGCCGAAGACGCGCATGCCGCGCTTGATCTCGACGCCCGGGGTGTCGCGGGGAACCAGGATCTGCGACTGCTGGCGGTGACGATCCGCGGTCGGATCCGTCTTGCCCATGACGATCATGATCTTGGCGTTCGGGTTCATGGCGCCCGAGATGAACCACTTGCGACCGTTGAGGACGTACTCGTCGCCATCGCGCACGATCGCCGTCTCGATGTTGGTCGCGTCCGAACTCGCCACGGCGGGCTCCGTCATGGCGAAGGCCGACCGGATCTCGCCGGCCAGCAGCGGCTCGAGCCACTGCTTCTTCTGCTCCTCGGTGCCGAACATGCTGAGCACTTCCATGTTGCCCGTGTCCGGTGCCGCACAGTTCGTGGCGGTCGGAGCCAGGTGCAGGCTGCGTCCCATGATCTCGCACAGCGGGGCGTACTGGAGGTTCGTCAGTCCGGCACCCTCCTTGCCCGGGTGGAACAGGTTCCACAGGCCCTGCTTCTTCGCCTCGACCTTGAGGTCCTCGATGACGGCCGGCGGCGACCAGACGTCGGGAGCGGCCTCGAGCTGTTCCCAGAACGTCGCCTCGGCGGGATAGACGAACTCGTCCATGAAGGCGGTGAGCCGTTCGATCAGGTCGTTCGTCGTACTGTCATATGCGAATTCCACGGGATTCTCCCAAATCTGAGTTCAAATTCAACTTATCGTAGCGTCTGTTCATTCTTTCGACAATCAGCTTCGCTGCCGTCATCGCACCGCCGGAGTCGTCGCGTTCCATGCCAGAGCAGAGCCCAGCAGGCCGCCGAGCGCGAGCGCCGTCGACGTGGCGTCGCGATGCACGATTCCGCCCATCCCCAGCCGGTGCGCTGCCACGATGTTCGCCGAGAGGTCGTCGACCATGAGGCACGTCTCCGGTGCGACGCCGAGGCGTTCTGCGGCGATGCGGTACAACTGCGCCGATGGCTTGCGCACGCCCTCCACCCCCGAGATGACCACGGCGTCGAACATCGCCGCAAGATCATATCCGACATAGCAGTCGCGGCCCAGCGAGTTCGACACGAGGGCCACCGGGATCCCCGCCGCGCGCACGTGCGCCACGAGCGAGATCGTGGCGTCATCGCGATGCAGTCCTGCCTGGAGGCCGCTGACGATTCCTCGCGGGTCGATCTCGTGGCCACGCGTGCGGAGGCTCGCGGCCAGTGCGTCCTCGAACTCCTCCTGCTCGATGCGGCCTTCCTCGTGATCGACCAGGGCGACCTTGGCGCCGGGGTCTTCCGTGAGCAGATCCATCACGAGCCTCGGATCGCCGGTGACCCGGCGACTGAAGTCGGCGAAGGAGTCCAGCACGCTCGCGGTCAGGACACCGCCGAAGTCGAACAACACGGCTCCGGCAGTGCCCTGCGGCGAGAAGACCGCGATGTCAGCCATCGCGGCGGGAGCCGAAGGTCGGCTTGCGCTTCTCGACGAAGGCCCGGATCGCTCCGATGTGGTCCTCGGTGAGCCCCGTCGCCTTGTGCAACGGCACTTCGTCGTGCATGCTCTCGGCCAGATCCTGCTCCGTCGCCCGGACGAGGTTGTCCTTCATCGACGACAGCGCCTGGCTCGGACCGTGCGCCAGTTGTTCGGCGAGCGCTCGCGTCCGTTCGGCGAACTCCTCCTCGGGCACGACCCAGTTGAGCAGACCCAGGTCCAGCGCCTCCTGCGCGCTGATGCGCGGGTTGAGCATGAGCAGTTCGCGGGCCTTGGCCGGGCCGACCAGATTGTTGAGCAGCCATGCGACGCCGAAGTCGCCGGCCAGGCCCACGCCGGCGAACGCGGTCGCCATGACGGCGCGCTCGCTGCCGATGCGGAAGTCCGCGGCCAGGGCCAGACCCAACCCGGCTCCCGCCGCTGCGCCGGGGATCGCGGCGATGACCGGCTTGGGGCTGCGATGAATCGCGCCAACCGTGGCGGCCTGGGCCGCCCGCTGCGCCTCGACGGCGGCCTGGTCGACCTCACTGCTTCCGGCTCCCTCGCCGCCCTTGGCGTCGAAGTCCTGGACGTCGCCGCCGGAGCAGAACGCCTTGCCCGCTCCGGTGAGGACGATGACGCCGACCTCGTCGGATTGCCCCATGTTCTCCAGCAAGGACGCCAGTCCGTCGATCATCGCGTCGGACATCGCATTGCGGCGATCGGGGCGATTCAAGGTGATGGTGCCGACCTCGTCGACCACCTCGCCGTAGACGTCGTCGCTGTCACTCGTGCCGTTGATGAACATGCGCTGCCCCTCAGGCCACTTCAAAGAGTCCGGCGGCACCCTGGCCGCCACCGATGCACATCGTGACCACGACGTACTTGACCCCACGACGCTTGCCCTCGATCAGGGTGTGACCCACGAGCCGTGCACCCGTCATGCCGTACGGGTGACCGACCGAGATGGCGCCGCCGTTGACGTTGTACCGCTCGGGATCGATCTCCAGACGGTCGCGGCAGTAGAGCGCCTGCGAGGCAAAGGCCTCGTTGAGCTCCCACAGACCGATGTCGTCGACCTTCAGCCCGTGCTGCTTCAGCAACTTCGGGATCGCGAAGACCGGGCCGATGCCCATCTCGTCGGGCTCGCAGCCGGCCACGGCCATGCCCCGGTAGATGCCCAGGACGCTCGCACCGCGCTGCTCGGCGACCTTCGCCTCCATCAGGACCGAGGCCGAGGCACCGTCGGAGAGCTGCGACGCATTGCCGGCCGTGACGCTGGACGTCTTCGTGACCTCACCGTCGGGCAGGACGGCCTTCAGACCGGACAGCGACTCGAGCGTGGTCGAGGGGCGATTGCCCTCGTCCTTCGACAGCGTGACGCGCTGCTCACTGATCTCCTTGGTCTCGCGGTCCTGGACGAGCTGGACCGTCTCGAACGGCACGATCTCGTCGTCGAAGCGGCCCGCGTCCTGGGCAGCGGCGGTGCGCTGCTGGGACTGGAGGGCGAACTCGTCCTGTGCCTCGCGGGACACGCCGTAGCGCTCGGCGACGATCTCCGCCGTCTGCAGCATCGGCATGTAGAGGCCGGGGCGGTGCTCGACCAACCAGGGATCCTGGGCGCGGTGGCCGTTCATGTGCTCGTTCTGGACCAGCGAGATTGAATCCACGCCGCCGCCGACCGTGATGTCCATGCCGTCGGCGATGATCTGCTTGGCCGCAGTCGCGATGGCCATCAGGCCCGAGGCGCACTGCCGGTCGACCGACATGCCGGCCACAGAGGTGGGCAATCCGGCACGTAGCGCCGCCTGCCGTCCGATGTTGAAGCCCGAGCTCCCCTGCTGCAACGCGGCTCCGAAGACGACGTCCTCGACCTCGGCACCGTCGACTCCCGCACGCTTCACCGCTTCGGCGACCGCGTGTCCGGCAAGTTCCTGCGCCTGCGTGTTGTTGAACGCACCGCGGTAGGCCTTGCCGATCGGGGTACGGGCGGTCGAAACGACCACTGCCTCTCTCATGAGCATTTCCCTTTGTGTGGAAGTGAATGGTGATTCGTGTCGCGCATCGCGTCGGAACCTTAGTAACATGAATCCTAATTCGGTTTCAACTGCGACCCGACGGCGGGTCCGATCGCCCCGGCTGCGGCGGCATCCCTGAGCAGAAAGCTGGTTCGACCCGCATGGCACCCCTCACGTCGGTCCGCAGGCCCGGCGTGCCACTCGTGGTCGTACTCTCGACGCTGGCGACGGTCACCGCGCTCCTGCAGAGCATGGTCGTTCCAGTCCTCGGCAAGATGAGCCACGACCTCGGGGTGTCCACTCCCGCGATCGGGTGGGTCGTCACGATCAACCTGCTCGCCGCCGCGGTCCTCACGCCCGTGCTCAGCAAGATCGGTGACCTCCACGGCCGTCGGCGTGTCCTGCTGTCCATCGTCGCCCTCGTCGCCGCCGGATCGCTGCTCGCGGCGTGCACCTCGTCCTTCGCGGCCCTGCTCGTCGCCCGTATCGCCCAGGGAGCCGCGTTCTGCATCTTCCCGCTGTCCGTCGGGATCGCGCGCGACCACCTTGCCGCCCACCGACTACCGGTGGCCATGTCCTTCCTGACCGGTGCCATCAGCGTCGGCGTCGGTGCCGGACTCGTCATGACAGGAATCCTCACCCACGGCGATCGCGACTACCGCCACATCTTCTGGTTCACGCTGACGGTCTCGCTCGTCCTGCTGGCCGCGGCCATCGTCATCATCCCGAAGGATCGACCCACAGATCGCGGCCGCGTCGACTGGCTCGGTGCCCTCGGACTGGCCGTCGCCCTCGTCCTGTTACTGCTGACCCTGACCCAGGGCAACACCTGGGGGTGGGCGAGCGCTCCGACGCTGGGCTGTCTCGTCGGATCGATCGTGGTCTTCTGGCTGTGGCTCTTCACCGAGAAGCGCGTCCGCGAACCCCTCGTCCCGATTCCGATGCTGCGTCACCGCACCCTGGCATCCACCAACATCGTCGGGTTCTTCATCGGCTTCGGCATGTTCCTGATCTTCCTGAGCATCACGGCCCTCGTCCAAGTGCCCACAACCCACCGTCACGGCTTCTCGGCCTCCGTGATCGAGACGAGCCTGATCTATCTGCTTCCGGCCGCGATGATCGGCATCGTCGCCTCTCCGCTGGGCGGGGTGAGCGTGAGCCGATTCGGAGGACGCGTCACGCTGCTCGCGGGGTCGGCCCTCGGCTTGCTCGGCTATGCGCAGCTAGCGATCTGGCACTCATCGCCGTGGCAGATCATTCTCGGCGCGGTCGTCGCCAATGCCGCCTTCTCGATCGGGTTCGCGGCCGTTCCGGCCATCGTCGTGTCGGTCGTGCGCCCCCAGGACACCGCCTTGGCCAACGCGGTGGCATCGATCTCCCGGTCGGCCGGAAGCGCGGTGGGAAGTGCCCTGGTCGTGGCATTGATCGCCGGCCATCTCATGTCCGACGGCCACCCGGACGAGGCGACGTTCGTCATCGCCTTCGTGATCGGGACCATCACGATGGCCCTCAGCATCCTCGCCGTGCTGATCGGCATTCCCGGTCAGCAGTACGGTGCCGCGAGTCCCGACATCCCGCTCACGCCCGGGGACCAGCCCTGACCGACCTGGCCCGGGTGCACGGATGTCAGTCCGTCTTGATCTTCAGCGCATTCGCCCACAGGGTCGTGAGGGTGTCGACCATCTCGTCGATCTCCCAGTCCTCTCCCCCTTGGACGAACCGACCGAAGGCAGCACGGCCGACCATGCCCGAGAGGAACGATGCCGCGAGATAGGCGTCCACCTCGGGATCGGCGACACCGGCCTTCTGCAACTCCTCGATGCTGTGGGCATTGCGCTGGACGAACGCCTGGCCGCGCTTCCGCCGCAGGTCGCGGAATTCGTCGTCGATGCTGGCCACCTGGTTCAGCAGTCGCATGAACTTGGCATTGCGCTGGTACGACTCGAGGTAGGCCCGATTCGAGACGCGGATGACCTCGACCGGGTCATCGCCGGCCGGCACGGTCTCGATGGCCGGATGCAGCATCTCCTCCTCGACCTCGGCGAGCACCGCGGCGAAGATCTCTTCCTTGCTGTCGAAGTACGTGTAGAACGACCCGGCCGAGATCTGCGCCTCGGTCGTGATGTCCACCAGGCGAGCGTCGAGGAATCCGTCGCGCTCGAACACGGTACGCGCCGACTCGATGAGTTTCGTCCGCGTACGCAATCCACGCGGGGTCGACGGGAGTTCCTTGGGTGTGGTCCCCCCGACCAGCCCGACCGAACGCCGCGCTCGGGCCGAGGTGCCTTGCGGAATGCTCATGGCCACATGATACGCGAAATTGATCTCAACTTCGGCGCCGTGCCGGTGAATTCCGCGAGTGTCAGCCCTCGACGAGTCGGCCGAGGGACTCGGCAACCACGACCGGCTTGTCCACGCCTTCACGTTCGAAGGTCTGGACCGTCCGCACCTGGACTCCACCCTTGACGTGCTCGACCGAGTCTACCCGCGTGGTCATCCGGACGCGAGAGCCGATCGGGAGCGGCGCCGGGAACCGCACCTTGTCGTACCCGTAGTTCAGGCTGTGGGTGAACGCCTCGAACGAGATGAGCGAGTACGAGAACGCCGGGCCGAGGGACAGGCTGTACAGACCGTGGGCGATCGTCGTCCCGAGCGGGCTCTGGGCGGCGCGCTCCGGATCCACGTGGATCCACTGGTGGTCGCCGGTGACCTCGGCGAACGCGTTGACGCTCTCCTGGGTCACGTCGTGCCACTCGGTCGGCCCGATCTCCTTGCCGATGAGCGACTCCAGGTCCGCTGCGTTCTGGGGCCTGACGGGAAGTTCGTTGATGTCCATGGTGGTGCCTCTCGTTGAGTGGTTGATGTGTCGTGTCCGGGGTGCGGCCGCTCAGCGGCCCTTCCACACCGGAGCGCGGCGTTCGGCGAAAGCCGTGGCGCCCTCGCGGGCGTCCTCGGAGCTGTTGATGCGCTCCATGATCGGTTCCTGCTTGGCCCAGCCCTCGGCGAGACCCCAGTCGGCCGCCTGCTCCAGCACGAGCTTCGAACCCTCCAGGCCCAGGGGCGCGTTGTCGACCAACTGGGCGGCCAGGGCGAGCGCGACCTCGAGCGCCTGGCCCGGCTCGGCGACCCGGTTGATCAGGCCCACCTGGTACAACCGCTCGACGGGGACGTGGTCGCCGGTCAGCGCGATCTCGGCCGCGACGTGGTACGGGATCCGTTGCGCCAGGCGAAGCAGTCCACCGCCGGCCGCGATGAGCGAACGCTTGACCTCGGGCAGTCCGAGCTTCGCATCGGATGCGGCCACGATGAGGTCACACGCGAGAGCCATCTCCAGACCACCGGCCACGGCGAACCCTTCGATGGCAGCGATGAGTGGCGTGCGGGGTGGCCGCTGGGCGAATCCACCGAAGCCACGATCCTCAAAGGAGGGGAAGTCACCTTCGAGGAAGCCCTTCAGATCCATGCCGGCGCTGAAGCCGCGGCCTTCGCCGCGGATGATGCCCACGCGCAGTTCGGGATCGGCGTCGAGGTCGTCGAGGATCGCGGCCATCTCTCGGGCGACCTGTCCGTTGACGGCGTTGCGCGCGTCGGGACGGTTCAGGGAGATGACGAGCGCCCGCCCGTCGAGTTCTGTCGCCACGTTGATCACAGATGACATGTCGTGCCTTTCACTGGTTGCTCTGGTCGTGCTGGGTCCGGTCTCACAGGCCTGCTGCGGCCGCCTCCGACGCAGCCCTGCGCAACAGGTCTTCGATGAGCTGTCCGTCGGGGCCACCGCTGACGGCCGTGTTCCTGGGGTCGTCGAGCGACCGCCGCAGCACACCCTCGCCGATGATGGCGACCTTCCACAGCCCCAGGACGTACCAGAAGCCCACGGCCGAGACATCCCGTCCCGTCGATGCCGCGTACTGCTCGACGAGTTCGGCCCGGGTCGGGAATCCTTCTCGCGTCGGGCCCCGGAAGCCGGTGATGATCTCGTCGTCGGCCTGCGGCCAGTAGGCCAGCAGCCCACCCAGATCGGCCAGAGGGTCTCCCAGGGTCGAGAGTTCCCAGTCGAGCACGGCGCTGACCTCACCGTCGGTCGGGCTGGTGATGACGTTCAGGAGGTGGAAGTCACCGTGCACGAGCACGGTTTCGCGCTGTGGCGGGATCGCGGCCGTGAGCCTGGCGGCCAGTTCGTCCACGAGCGGCAGGTCACGCGTCCTGGACTGCTCCCACTGCCGGTGCCAGCGCCGCAGTTGACGTTCGGCGTACGGCTTGTGGCTCGCCAGGTCCGTCAACTTCGCCCGGTCGAGGTCGACGTCGTGGATCTTGCCCAGTGTCTGCGCGAGCGACTGTCCGATCTGCGTGCGGACGTTCGCGGGGGTGTCGTCGACGGCCTCCAGCGAGTCGAGGACACGCCCGTCCACGAAATCCATGAGCATGAGCGGCGCGTCGGTGACGGCCGCGTCGACCGTGAGCCCGTGGACCCGAGGGACGGGCACACTCGTGTCCTGCAGTCCGGACAGGATCCGGAACTCGCGCGCGACGTCATGGGCCGACGCCAGCAGTTCACCGAACGGCGGTCGACGCAGCACCCATCGTCGCTGGCCGGCATCGGCCACCAGGAAGGTCAGGTTCGACTGTCCAGCCCCCACCCGGGTGAAGGACAACGGCGCCTGCGCGCCGATCCCCAGACCGAGGATCCAGTCGGAGATCGGTCCGGTTTCGATCAGATCGGACATCCGGTTCGGCCTCAGTCCTCACTCGACGAGACGAGGATCTGCCCGCCGTCGATGACGAGAGTCTCGCCGGTGATCCACGACGCCCGATCGCTCGCGAGGAACGCCACGGCCTCACCGACGTCACTGGGCTCACCGATGCGGCCGAGCGGAGTGACGGCCACGACGCTGTCCTCGTGTTCCTTCCACAGCGCTTCGGCCAGACGCGTTCGCACGACACCGGGAGCCACGGCATTGACGCGCACCTTCGGTCCCAGTTCGAGGGCCAGCTGCTTCGTCAGATGGATCAGCGCCGCCTTCGACATGTGATAGACGCCCAGGTCCGGACCGACGATGAGGCCACCCACCGAGGCCGTGTTGACGATGACGCCGCCGTTCTCCTTCATCCAGGAGTTCCACGCCAGGCTCGACCACAGGATGGGAGCCCACAGGTTGACGTCCATCGTCTTGGCGAAGCGGCCGTGGTCCTGGTCGAGCACGGGCCCGAACGCCGGGTTGGTCCCGGCGTTGTTCACCAGGATGTCGACAGAGCCGAACTTCTCGATCGCAAAGTCGATGCAGGCCTTGGCGGCGTCCTCGTCCACCGCGTGCGCGCCGAAGCCCACCGCGGTGGGTCCGACCGAGGCGGCCGCCTCGTCCGCGGCCTCCTGATGACGAGATGTGAGCACCACGTTGGCCCCGCCGGCCGCCAATGCGTTGGCGATCGCCAAGCCGATGCCTCGCGACGCTCCCGTCACGATCGCGGTACGTCCTTCGAACTCTCCCTGAACCATTGCTGTCTCCTCAGATCTCGCTGTCTTGATCACGTACGGACTGGACGGGCGATCCGGGTCCACGCGCAGCACCGCCCGCGGTGGACCCGGATCACGCTGGCATCAGCCGCGCGCGGCGGTCTCGGCCTCCATGCGCAGCAACTCGACGCGGGCGATCGTGCGCTTGTGCACCTCGTCCGGACCGTCGGCGATCCGCAGCGTGCGCTGGTGGGCGTAGAAGCTCGCGAGCGGGAAGTCGTCCGTGACACCGCCGCCGCCGTGGACCTGGATGGCCCGATCGATGACCTTCAGCGCGACCTGCGGTGCTGCGACCTTGATCGCCGCGATCTCGGTGCGGGCCTTCTGGTTGCCGACGGTGTCCATGAGCCACGCGGTCTTGAACACGAGCAGGCGGACCATCTCGATCTCGATCCGCGACTCGGCGATCCAGTCCTGGACGTTGGAGCGCATCGCCACCGGCTGACCGAAGGTCGTGCGGCTCTGGGCCCGGCTGATCATGAGATCGAGGGCGCGCTCGGCCATGCCGATCGCACGCATCGCGTGGTGGATACGACCCGGGCCCAGCCGGGCCTGGCTGATCATGAAGCCATCGCCCTCGCCCGCCAACAGCGCGGTCTTGGGCACCCGGACGTCCTCGAACAGGATCTCGGCGTGGCCCTCGCGGTCCAGGTACCCGAACACCGGCAGGCCACGGACGACCGTCACGCCGGGGGTGTCGATCGGGACGACCATCATCGACTGCTGGCGGTGCGTCTCGGCCTCGAAGTTGGTCTTGCCCATGACGATGAGCACCTTGCAATTAGCGTGCAACGCGTTCGACGCAAACCACTTGCGGCCGTTCAGGACGTACTCGTCGCCGTCGGCGGTCATGCTCAACTCGACGTTCGTCGCGTCCGAACTGGCCACCGCCGGCTCGGTCATGCAGAATGCCGACGCCATCTCACCGGCGAGCAACGGCTTGAGGTACTTCTCCTTGTGCTCGTCGGTGCCGAACAGCTGCAGCACCTCCATGTTGCCCGTGTCGGGCGCGTTGCAGTTGATCGCCTCGGGCGCGATGTGCGGGCTGCGCCCGGTGATCTCGGCCAGCGGCGCGTAGTCGAGGTTGCTCAGGCCGGGTGAACCCCAGGCCTCGTCCTTGTGCGGGTGGAACAGGTTCCACAGATCACGCTTGCGCGCCTCGGTCTTGAGCTCCTCCAGCACCGGCGGGTGGAAGTTCGGGTTGCCGGACTCGGCCATCTGCTGGTGGTAGACGTCCTCGGCCGGGTAGACGTGCTCGTCCATGAAGGCGAGCAACTTCTCCCGATACTCCTTGGCGGTGTCAGAGAGTTCGAATTGCATGGTCAGCTCCTTGCTGGTGTGGGTGGTCCTGCGGTGCGATGCGTGGTGTCACGCGAGCGACGCCTGGTAGCGACGCATCCCGGCGAGCCAGCGATCGATGTCGGTGGCCTTGCGCGATTGGAAGATCTTGACCTCGGGGTGAGGCAGGATCAGGAATTCTTCGGACTTCATGGCGGTCAGCACCATGGCGGCGACGTCGCTGGCCTCGAGCACGCCGCCCGCGTCGGTCACGGCCTGCGCCGCCCGTCGCTGCGCTTCAGTCGTGATGGGAGTGCCCCCGGTCAACATGTTGGTGTTGACGCCCATGGGACACAGACAACTGACGGCGACGCCCTGGTCGCCGTACGTCACCGAGAGCCATTCGGCGAAGGCGACCGCACCGTGCTTGGACACCGAGTACGTCGCCGAGCCGATCTGCGTCAGCAGACCGGCGGCCGAGGCGGTCGAGACGAAGTAGCCCTCGCCTCGCTCGACCCAGCCGGGGACGAGTAACTTCGCCGCTCGGACGTGCGCCATCGTGTTGACCTGCAGGGCCAGGTCCCACTCCTCCTCGGAGGCGTCCAGGCCCAGCCCCCCGCCGACTCCAGCATTCGCGAAGTAGATGTCGACGGGCCCGAAGGATTCCTCCGCGGCCGCGATCAGCCGTTCGATCTGGTCGGTGCGCGAGACATCGCCCGCCACAGCCACCGCCGACCCGGGAACCGCGGCATTCAGGCGCGCTGCGACCGCTTCGACTCCATCGGCCACCAGGTCGGCGACGACGACGCGGGCACCAGCGGCCACGAGCGCTTCGGCCAGTGCCGCCCCGATACCACCGCCACCGCCGGTGATGACGGCTACCTTGCCGTTGACGTCCATTCGACCCCTCCAGATGATGCGACCTGAGTCACTCTAACCTGAATCCAAACTCAGGTTCAACTGGGGTGCGTCGCACGACTCCATCACGGGTGGGTCCGGCGCCCGGCGTTCCTAGCGCGAACGGACGACTTTCCGCTTCGACGACGACGCTTGGAACCTCGGGCTTCCCGAGAACGACACTCCGATCCGGTGCTTGCCCTTCTTCAGCCGGGGCAGGGTGATCGTGATCCTGCCCCGGTCCTTGGGGTTGATCCGTTTGATCGCGATGCGCTTCCTGCCGTCGTAGACACGCACGTTGCCGAGGGCGTCGCCCACCGTGGCTGACACCCTCACGGTGATCTTGACCCGCTTGGACTTCGTGACGCGCGTGGGCATCGAGAACGTGGTCCGCGTGTGCGCGCGCGGCACCGTGAGCCTCGTCGCGGTCGTCAGGCCCGTGGAGGGGCCGGACGTGATCGTGTGCCGGGCCACGAGCTCGGCCTGCAGATCGGCTCCCGTCAACCGGTAGGTCGGGCCGTTCGAGACCTTCCTCGAACCGCGCCACCACGTGATCGTGCTGCTGGCGGGCGGACCGATCAACCCGGCTGACACCGCCTTCACCGACGTCGTCCCTCGGGTCACCTTCGGGCCACCGCGCAGCACGGTAACCGTCGACAGGTCGAACAGGCCCCTGCCGCACACCGACGTCGTGCAGTTGAGGTTGGCCGCCCTGAACGACATGTCCCCTCTCGTGATCGTCGTGTTCGCATACGCGGCAGTGGCGGGCGGGAAGGGCGAGACGGCTGCGCGGACGGCCCGGTCGAGCGCGTCCGGATTCGTGATGCCCACACTTGCCAGCAACGCCATGCCGCCGGCGACGGTCGGCGCTGCCATGCTGGTTCCCTCCATGCCACCGGTGTCGTAGTCGGAGTTCGGAGCCTTCAGCGCGCTGATGACGGTCGACCAGATGACGTCGGAATCGCCTTCGACCAGCGTGTCACCACCGGGGGCCGCCACGTCGACACTCGTTCCTCCGTTGGAGTACCAGGCGCGATGACCCGTCGTCGACGAAGCCGCCACCGACAGGAAGCCTCGACAGGACGCGGGTGCCGCCAGGTTGGCATTGGCCAACTGGGGGCCTGAACTGTTCCCTGCAGCAGCGACGATCGCCATGCCGTTGGAGCGTGCCTCGGCGGCAACGTCGCCGAAGAACTCGCACACCTCGGCATGCTCCTGGGGCGGCACGTCGATTCCCAAGGAAAGGTTGGCGATACGCGCCGGCGTGCGATTCGTCGGGACCCTGGCGTAGTAGGAATCGAGGGTGGCCAGATCGGCCCCACCAGCCCACAGGATGCCCATCGCGATGTCCCACGCCGTTCCGCCGCAGTGGCCCAGGACGCGGACGGGCTGGACCTTCACCCCGGGGGCGACACCGGCGATGCCGACACCGTTGTTCGCCTTCGCGGCGATGATTCCGGCCACATGGGTGCCGTGCCACGAGCTGGGGATGTCCTCGAACTCGTACTCATCGGCCTCGACCGGATCGATCAGGCCGCACTCGAGCATCTTCTGCTCATCGAGCCAGTCCCCCGGATCACTCGGATCACCATCGATACCGTTGCCGTCTCCGGCATTGATGTAGGTCCCGTCGTTCTCGCAGTAGTCGCCCACGTCCGTGCACTCGTCGTCGACGAAGTCGTAACCTGCCACCAGTTGCCCGGCCAGGTCCGGGTGACCTGCCCGGATCCCGGTGTCCAGCACCGCCACCACGACCGACGACGAACCCCGCGTGGCCTGCCACAACGCGGGGGCCTTGACCGAGTACCCGCCCGGCCGCGGGTGGGTGGAGTCCCAGAGATTGCGCTGCGCGGAGAAGTACGGGTCGTTGACGGTCACGGGTGGGGCCGCCTGCGCACGGACGACGTAGTTCGGAATGGCCCACGACACGTCCGGCCGCTGCGCCAACACGTCAGCGACGCTCGCGGCCCGCGCAGCATTGACCGTCTCGTCGAAGCGCACGAGCGAGATCCCGTCGAGTCCTGCCGTCGTTCCCGCCACGTCGATGCTGGCCGGCAGTGCTCGGTCGGCCGCGAGCGCCAACGACCGCTGCCGGGCTTTCGACGCGGTCGTGGCCTTGACGATCACGCCGCGCGCCGACAGCGGTGCGCCGGCGGCCGGCGGCCCGGGACGGTCCGGCGCATCGGCCGGCCGCAGCCCGGCCTGGGCCGGCACCATCGCCAGCAGGAGTACAGCAGCGGCTGCACCGACGACGACGGGAACGAAACGACTGGGCACGAGATCTCCTGGTGACGTGAATTGCCCCCTGAGACTACTGGTGCAACTGCCCACCCGCTGGAGGTTTGGTGACCCGATCTCGACCCGCTCAGCGAGCGCGAACCACCTTGCCGCGCTTGGAGCCCCACGTCTTGCCGTTGCCGGAGTAGTACACCCGGATGGAGTGCTTGCCCTTCTTCTTCAACTTGGGCAGCGTGATGGTGACCTTGCCCTTGTTCTTGGCGTAGATCCTCTTCGTGGCGATGCGCTTCTTGCGGTCGTAGACCTTGATCACGCCGGTCGGTCGGCCGTACTGGGCCGCAACCTTGACCCGGACCTTGACCTTCTTGGACTTCTTGACCTTCTTGGGCATCGCGAAGGTGACGCGGGACTTGCCCTTCACCTTGACCAGCGTCTCGTGGAAGATCTTCGGGTTACCGCCGACGGCGCGTGAGCGCACCCTCAGGGTGCGACCCAGATCGGCCTTGGTGGCGCGGTACGCCGACGACCGGGACACGGCCTTGGAGCCGCGGTACCAGACCACCTGTACCTGCGTCGCATTGCGCCAGGTGCCGGTGCTTGCGCGCATCAGATGTCCCGGACTGCGCTTCCCGACCACCCGAGGAGCGGTCTTCGGCGCCTTCGCCCGCAGCACGGCGTTGGCATCGACCAAGCCGGCGCCACACGTGGCTGCAGTGCAGCCCGGAGCCGGACGCGCCGTTGCCTTGAGAACGCGTTCCACGATCGTCGGGTTCGTGATGCCCACCGAGTAGGCCAGTGCGGCAGCGCCCGCGACCGCCGGGGCCGCCATGCTGGTACCGGGCAGCCACCCGTACGTGTTGGTTCCCGGTGTCGTCGTCCCGGTGTTGTAGGTCGACAGAACCTGATCGCTCGCGGTCCCCACTCCGGATCCACCGGGGGCAGCGATGTCGATGCCGGCGCCACGATTGGAGTAGTAGGCAGGAGTCCCGGCCTTCGACGTCGCCGCAACGGCGATGAACCCGGGGCACGACGAGGGCACGTTGTAGCGGTGGTCGATCCCGGAGTTGCCGGCTGCCGCGACCAGCGTCGTACCGCGGGCGCGGGCCACGGAGCCGACCTTGCGGTACAACTTGCAGACCTGTTGGGCCTCGCCGACCGACTTGGCCAGGCCGCCCAGCGACAGGTTGATGACCTTGGACGGCGTCCGGTTCAGCGGGATCTTGCCGTGCCGCTTGTCGTATGAGTTCACGTTCGCCCCGCTGGCCCACAGGATGCTCATCGCGATGTCCCAGTCGGTGCCGCCGCAGCGACCGAGAGCGCGGATCGGTTGGACCTTGACACCGGGGGCGACGCCGACGACACCACCGTTGTTGCGCTTGGCAGCCACGATGCCCGCCACGTGGGTCCCGTGCCACGTGCTCGCGTTCGGGCTCATGCCGGGGCACATGCCCTGCACCCGGAAGTCGCCCGGGTCTGCCGGGTTGGTGTCCCAGCTGTTCCCGTCGCCCGCGCTGACGTAGCTGCGCATGTACTTTCTGGAGGAGCACGAACGGTTGCCGCAGTAGTACTCGTCATCGACGAAGTCGCGTCCCGCGACGAGCTGGCCCGTCAGGTCAGGATGATTGGCCAGGATCCCGGTGTCGATCACGGCGACCCGCACATTCGGGTTGCCAAGGGAGACGTCCCACGCACTGTTGGCGCGCACGCCGTAGGTGCCATGGAGATTCCACAGATTGCCGTAGTAGGTGTCGGATGCGGAGGCAGACGGCATGCGCACCCCGTTCGGGATGGCCCACTCCACCGCCGGATTCGCCTCGAGCTGCTCGATGGCTTCGTCGAGGTCCTTGGCGTCGACCTGGTCGGACAGCGACAGCAGGCCCAGGTCCTCCGCGCCGGCCTCGGTGTCGGCGACGGTCACGTCGTCGGGGAGCTCGTCGGCGACGTCATCGACCAGGTCGCTGACCCGAGTGTCGGTCGCGTCCTCGAGCTTGACGATGAGACCGCGCGCGGGCTGCTCCGCCTGCACGGTGTTCAGCGGCGCTGAGACCACTGGTGCATCGTCCTGAGCCACGGCCGAGACCATGCCCGCGCCGAGCGCCAACGACACGACGGCCGGAACGATGAGAGTGAGTGGACGGCGCGAACGCTGCGTCATGGATGGACCTTCCCCGAAAAAGTGTGGCCACGTGAGCATAACCGAGGGACGTGCCGGCCTCGTTCGACGCTGGACCCGGACAGAGAACGAGGCGCCCACCGCGCGGTGGGCGCCTCGTCCAGAGGTGTTACTTGCCCTCGTCCTCGGCAGGCGCTGCGTCCTCGGTGGCCTCGGGGGCCTCCTCGGCGGGCGTCTCCTCGGCGGGAGTCTCCTCGGCGGCGGCCTCGACCGGGGCCTCGGCAGCCTCGTCGGTCACGGTCTCCTCGACCGGGGCCTCGTCGGCGGGAACCTCGACCACCGGAGCAGTCTCGGCCTGCGGGGCCTTGGCTGCCTGGGGATCGAACTCCTTGGCCTCGACGATCTCGATGACGGCCATGGGGGCGTTGTCGCCCTTACGCGGACCGATCTTCGTGATGCGCGTGTAGCCGCCGGGACGGGTGGCCATGGCCG
>CAYYQO010000001.1:7991-48547 GCA_964473845.1 uncultured Aeromicrobium sp. | reverse complement strand
TCAATTGCGGATGAACCCGATCAGCGGCACGTTCCGCATGCGCGGCCTCGAGACCCACGCCGACCGCAAGCGCGAACTGCTGAAGTTCCTGTCCGACGAGAAGGAGATCTACGAGCTCTTCATGGTCGTCGACGAGGAGCTCAAGATGATGTGCGACCTGTGCCACGAGGGCGGCCTCGTCCTGGGGCCGTACCTCAAGCCGATGAGCCATCTCGTCCACACCGAGTACCTCCTGGCGGGCCGCACCGACCGCGATCCGCGCGAGATCCTGCGCGACTCGATGTTCGCCGCGACCGTGACGGGCAGCCCGGTCGAGAACGCCTGCCGGCTCATCAAGCAGTACGAGACGCAGGGCCGCGGCTACTACGCCAGCGTCGCCGCGCTGATCGGCCGAGACGAGCACGGCACCACCCGGCTGGACGCACCGATCCTGATCCGCACGGCCGACGTCGACCTGGAGGGCAATCTGCAGGTCTCGGCGGGCGCCACCCTGGTGCGCGACTCCGTGGCCGAGTACGAGACGAACGAGACGTGGGCCAAGGCGTCCGGTGTCCTCAGCGCCTTCGGGCTGATCGCGTCGGCGCCCGAGCCGGTCGAGGGCTTCGACGCGTTCACCCGCGAGGACGACGTGCTGATCGCGCTCGGATCACGCAACCAACGACTCAGCCAGTTCTGGCTCAGCGACCAGTCCAGCACGCCCAAGGTGCCATCGCTCGACGGCAAGCGAGTCGTCGTGCTCGACGGCGAGGACGACTTCGTCAACATGCTCTCCCACGTCTTCGGCGTGATGGGCATGACGACCGACATCGTGCGCCACGAGAAGTGGACCGAGCAGACCTTCGACGATCACGACCTCGTGGTGATCGGCCCCGGGCCCGGGGACCCGCGCGACGGCGACGATCCCAAGATCGCGACCTTGCGGGCGGCCACTCGGCAGTTGCTCGACCGCGGGCAGCCATTCGTGGCGATCTGCCTGGGCCACCAGACGCTGTGCCACGAACTCGGGCTGGACCTGGCCTACAAGGACATCGTCTTCCAGGGCACGCAGAGCGCGCTGCCGCTGCTGGGTCGCACCGAGACCGTCGGTTTCTACAACACGTTCGTGGGCCGGGTCCCCGCATCGGGCCTGCCGGAGGGCGTCACGATCGAGAGCGACCCGGCCACCGGTGACATCCACCTGGTGACCGGGCCGCACTTTCGGGGGATCCAGTTCCACGCCGAGTCGATCCTGACCCAGAACGGTTACGACATCCTGCGCGAGCTGGTCGAGGGCGTGCTCACCGGCCAGTGAGCACGCCCTCGCTCAGTCCTCGCCGGGCTCCTGCTGCTGGAGGCCGCCGCCGTCCTGCTCCTGGGCGCGCGAGCTGGCGCCGCCGTCGCTGCCCAGCTTGACCGAGATCTCCTGGCTCTTGCCGTCGCGCAGGACGGTCAGCGTGATCGAGTCGCCCGGGCGGTAGCCGCGGATCGTCGCGACGAGCGCCTCGTTGCCCGTGATCGGGTTGCCGTCGACCTTCGAGACGACGTCACCGGCCTTGAGGCCGGCCTTGTCGCCGGCGCTGCCCGCCGTGACCTCGCCGATCTCGGCGCCGATCTGCGTCATCTGGTCCTCGCCCGTGGCGTTGCGGACCTGCACGCCGATCTGGGCATGCTCGACGGGCTTGCCGTCCAGGATCTGGGTGGCGACGCTGTTGACCAGGTTGATCGGGATCGCGAAGCCCAGACCGACCGAGCCGTTGCCGCTGCCGCCGGTGTTGATGGCGGAGTTGATGCCGATGACGTGACCCTCGAGGTCGACGAGCGGGCCGCCGGAGTTGCCCGGGTTGATCGCGGCATCCGTCTGGATCGCCGGGAACGTGGTCGAGGTGCCCTCGCCCGAGCCGTCACCGGGGGAGACCGGACGGTTCAGCGCCGAGACGATGCCCTGCGTCACCGTGGACTCCAGTCCGAACGGCGAGCCGATCGCGACGACCGTCTGGCCGACCTTGACCTCCTTGGAGTCGCCGAGCGTGGCCGTCTGCAGGTCGGACACACCCTCGGCCTTGATGACGGCGACATCCGTCGCGACGTCGCGGCCCACGATCTCGGCTGCGGCGTTCGAGCCGTCGTTGAAGGCGACCGTGATCGAGCCGCTGCCGGCTGCCGCGGCGATCACGTGGTTGTTGGTCAGGATCGTGCCGTCCTCGCTGATGACGATGCCGGTGCCGGTGCCCGACTCGCTCTGACCGGCGACGTTGATCTTGACGGTGGCGGGCAGGACCTCGGCGGCGACTGCCGAGACGTCGCTGGCCGAGCGGGTCGAACCCGACGACGACGCAGGCCGATCGAGCGAGGTGCCCGTGCTCGACGTCGGATTCGTGTCGTCGTTCATCGAGGCGTAGATCGCGGCTCCGCCGGCGGCCGAGGCGCCGGAGAGCAAGATGATGCCCGTGGCGGCAGCGACGAATCGACCTGCGCGACGCTTGCGCCGAGGCTGGGGGGCCGGGGTGGCGCCGAAGGCCGGCGGGACGGGGCCGCTCGGACCGCCGGGGCCGCCCGTCGCTGCGGTGGGCTCCGTCAGGGTGACGGTGGGCTCGGGCTGCGTGCCGTAGATCGGGGCGGTCGGATCCGTGTCGGCCGTGGAGGCAGCCGCGGCGCGCGGTTCGGAGAACGGCCATCCGCCGGCCTCGTCCGCCGGCGGCGACGGCTGCTGAGGCGGCGTCGGCGGGACGTAGGGGCGCTCGGCGTACGGATCACGCTGGTCTGTCATGGTTCCATCTTCCTGCCGTGACCTGAGAATGGCTTGTGAACATGCTGGGTGGAAGCAAATAAGCCCAGCGGGCGGTCACGGCGCGGCCAGGGGGACGTGGAACGTGAAGAGCGCGCCGTGCCCCGGATCCGACGCGACGCTGACAGAGCCGC
The DNA here is from genome assembly GCA_964473845.1 of uncultured Aeromicrobium sp. Classification (GTDB taxonomy): domain Bacteria; phylum Actinomycetota; class Actinomycetes; order Propionibacteriales; family Nocardioidaceae; genus Aeromicrobium. Next base: position 45,649 of record CAYYQO010000001.1, on the reverse strand, counting down.
CGTGACGGTCGGCGGCACGCTTGACGATCGCCAACCCCAGGCCCGAGCCGGGCAGGGTCCGGGCCTCGGTCGAGCGGTAGAAGCGGTCGAACACGTGAGGCAGGTCCTCGGCGTCGATACCGGGTCCCTCGTCGCCGACGGTCAGGGTGCCGTTCAGGAGCCTGACCCGAACCGTCCCCTCCGCGGGGCTCCATTTCGCGGCGTTGTCGAGCAGGTTCGTCGCGGCACGTTCGAGCAACCGGCTGTCGCCGAGGACCCAGGACGGCTGCAGCAGTGAGTCGAAGGCGACGCTCGGCGCGCGCAGCTGGACGCGTTCGACCGCACGGCGGACGACATCAGCCAGGTCCAGCGGTTCGGGATCGCGATGCAGCGGTTCGTCGCGCGCCAGTTCGGTCAGGTCGCCCACGAGGGTCGACAGCTCGTCGAGCTGGGCGCGCACGTCGTCGAGCAACTCGCGGTGCGCCGCCTCGTCGAGAGGCCGGTCCGGCTGGTCGCTGACCTGACGCAGCAGATCGATGTTCGTGCGCAGGCTGGTGAGCGGGGTGCGCAGCTCGTGGCCGGCGTCGGCGATCAACTGCCGCTCGCGCCGCTGGGTCTCGTCCAGCGCCAACAGCATCGCGTTGAACGACCGGGTCAGCCGGGTGAGTTCGTCCTCCTTGCCGAGGACCTCGATCGGCGTGAGGTCGCGAGTCTGCGCGACCCGCTCGACCGCCGCGGTCAGCCGGCGCACGGGTCGCAGCCCGTTGCTGGCGACCGCCCAGCCGGCCAGGCCGGCCAGGACCATCCCGGACAGCGTGGACAGCACCAGGACGACCAGGAGGCGGTCCAGGGCGCGGCCGGTCGACTCCATCGACTGGGCCAGGACGAAGGCCTGACCCGGACCGGCCTGCACGGCGACGACGCGGAACGGGACGCCGCCCACATCTGCGGTGCGCGCCGAGGTGTTCGCCAACCCCAGTGCCACCTCGCGTTCGCGGTTGTCGTACGGGAACGTGTCGTTGGGGCGAGTGAAGTCGAATACCTGACCGCCGCCGCTCTGGATCGCCAGCAGCCGGATGCCGGCCAGCGCGAGCAGATCGGCCTCCTTTGCCGTGAGGTTGGCGGGGGTGTATCCCGCGGCGACCGCCTCGTTGGCGCGCTTGATCATCGAATCGTCCAGGGCGCCGACGATCTCGGCCCGCACCAGCACGTAGACGCTGGCGCTGATCAGCGTCAGCACCGCCGCGACCGCCACGGTGGTCAGCAGGGCGACGCGGCCGGCCAGGGACACCCGGGTGGTGATCGGCTTGAAGACGGTGTGTGCGACCGAGTGAACCCGTCCGGTCAGGGTCACGGGGGCGTCTCCCGCAGCACGTAACCGACGCCGCGGACCGTGTGCAACAGGCGGGGCTCGTCCTCGGCCTCGAGCTTCCTCCGGACGTAACCGACGTAGACCTCGAGGGAGTTCGCGGTGGTGGGGAAGTCGAAGCCCCAGACCTCCTCGAGGATGAAGGACCGCTCGAGCACCCGCTTGGGGCGTTGCATGAACAGTTCGAGCAGGGCGAACTCGGTGCGGGTCAGCGAGATCGGGCGCTCGCCCCGGCGGACGTCGCGGGTCACGGGGTCGAGGGTCAGGTCGGCGAACTGCAGCACCGGTTCGTCGTCGGGGTCGACACGGTTGTGGGCGACGCGGCGCAGCAGCGCCCGTACGCGCGCCAGCAGCTCCTCGAGTGCGAACGGCTTGGTCAGGTAGTCGTCGGCGCCCGCGTCCAGGCCGTCCACCCGGTCGCTGACGGCGTCACGAGCGGTCAGTACCAGGATCGGTACGTCATTGCCGGCGGCACGCAGGGCGCGGGTGGCGTCGAGTCCGCCTAGCCGGGGCATCATCACGTCCATCACGATCGCGTCCGGGGCCGTCTGGGCAACCTTGGCCAGCGCCTCGGCGCCGTCGCCGGCCAGTTCGACCGTGTATCCGTTGAACTCCAGGGACCGGCGCAGGGAATCGCGCACGGCGCGGTCGTCATCGACGACGAGGATTCGCATGGGCAGCCCTTCCCGTGGCCTACTGCTTGCCGTCGAGCAAGCTCTGCGCGGCGGCGGCAGCGCGCGGTCCGTACGCCCCGCCGAACATGACGGCGTGGACGAGCAGCGGATGCAATTGGTGCAGCGCGACCCGGTCGGCCCAGCCGTCCTGCAGCGGCGCCGCCTCGTGATACGCGTCCAGGATCCGCTGCAGGTGCGGTGCACCGAACAGGGACAGCATCGCCAGGTCGGTCTCACGATGTCCGCCGTGGCTCGCCGGATCGACCAGGTGCACACCCTCGACCGACCAGACGAGGTTGCCGGACCACAGATCGCCGTGCAGCAGTGCCGGGGGCTCGGGGTCGGGCGTGAGCGAGGGCAGCGATTTCATCGCCTGTTCGATGACCTTGGCCTGGTCGAGCGTGAGGGCGTCGCGGTCGACCGCGGCCTTGACGTACGGCATGACGCGGCGGCTGGCGTAGAACTCCTCCCACGTCGGCAGCGGTCGGTTCGGCAGGGGAGCCAGGCCGATGAAGCCGTCCCGGTCGGCGCCGAAGCCGCCCGTCCCGAAGGCATGGGTGGCAGCCAGCGCTCGCCCGAAGCCTTCGGCCAGGTCGGTCGTGGGCTTCGTCGGCTCGATCCAGTCGATGATGATGCACTCGTCATCGGCGGCCAGGACCGCAGGAACCGGCGCGCCGCCGGCCTCGGCCAGCCGGCGCAGGCCCTCGGCCTCGGTCGTGAAGAATCCGGCGGGTGCCTGGGGTCGCGTCTTGATGACGGCACTGCGTCCGTCGGTCAATCGCAGTCGCGTCGTCGTGCACACGTCACCGCCGGCGACCGAGGTCGTCGACACCACGGCGACTTCCAACAGCGATTCCGCCAGAGCCGCTGTTCCCGCCATTCGAGCCATGACCTGAAACTTACCGGTTCGTCGCCAACGGGGCGGGCCACGCCCTCACGGCGGTGGCTTCAACTCGCGGTCGAGGTAGGTGACGATCGCGCGCGTCGTGCGCTCGACGATCCGGAGCACCTCGTCGAAGCCGTCCGGCCCGCCGTACCAAGGGTCGGGGACCTCGGCCCCTGCGTGGTCCGCCTCGGGATCGAAGGACCGGTACATCCGGACCTTGGCGCGATCGTCGTCCGAGCGGGCCAGGGCCAGGACGTCGGCGTGGTTCGCCGCATCCATCGTCAGGATCAGGTCCTGCTCGTCGAACCACGCGGCGGTGAACGTCCGCGCCCGGTGCCTCATCGGGTCGTATCCGGCGGTCGTCAAGGTGGCGGCCGCGCGATCGTCCATCGGCTCGCCGACGTGCCAGTCGCCCGTCCCCGACGATGACACCTGGACATCGTCGAGTCCGGCGTCGGCCACGTGCTGCTGCAAGATCACGTCGGCCATGGGGGAGCGGCAGATGTTGCCCAAGCAGACCAAGGCCACGCGGGTCATCGCGCTGCGCTCAGCGGCCGATGATCGCCGAGACGATCGACTGGCAGATCGAGACGACGATCGCGGCCAGGACGGCCCACCAGAATCCGTCGATCATGAACTCGACGCCGAACTGGGTGGTGATCCACTCGGTCAGCAGCAACAGCAGTGCATTGATGACGACGAGCAGGATGCCCAGCGTCAGCACGATGAACGGCAGCGCCAGGAGTTTGAGGATCGAGCCGATCAACTCGTGCACGATCGTGAAGACCAGGCCGACGATCGCCACGGCGAGGACTCGGTTGACGGTCGTCTCGTCGGCATCGCCGATCAGCATGTGATTGCCCAGGATCAGGGCCGCGAACGAGAGTGCGACGCTGCTGACGAACCAGGTGGACAGGAAGCGTTCCATGGGATTCACCCTAGACCGGCGGCGGCAGTTCATCGGCCGGGACGTGCCGGGCGGTCTGGGCCAGGATGATTCCCGTGACCACGCCGACCACGCCGATCGACTGCGCGACCGTGAGCGATTCGGAGAACCACAGCCAGCCCACGATGACCGCCACGACCGGCTCGAGCATGGCCGTGACCGAGGCCTTCGAGCTGGACAGGTCACGCAGCGCGGCCAGGTAGAGGAAGAACGGGGTGACGGTGCCGAACACCACGACCGAGATCATGGCGGACCAGGCGGGCACGGTCAGCTCGGACAGCCGGCCCAGCATCGACGCCGGCTCGTCCAGCGACGCGAAGCCGGCCCAGCCGCCCAGCAGGTTCATCGTGATCGCGCCGACCCCGAACGACCAGACGACGGTGCGCAGGGCGGTGAGTGGTTCGACGGCCGACGCCGTGAGCGATTCGCCGAGCAGGAAGTACGCCGCGAGGCACACCGCTGCGGCCAGCGCCATCGCGACGCCGAGGCCGTCCAGGCTCAGCCCGTTCCACACGCGGCCGACCAGGGCGAGCCCCGCGAGCGCCAGCACGATCGCGGGCCACACGCGCGGGTGCACCGTTTCGCGCCGCACGAAGCGGACCCACAGGACGACCAGGACCGGAGCCAGGTACTCGAGCAGCAGCGCGATCCCGATCGGCAGCCGGACGATCGCGATGTTGTAGGTCCACTGCACGAAGGCGACACCCACGATGCCCAGCACGATCACGAGCAGCAGGTCGCGGCCGCGGGGCCGTCGTAGTGCGGAGCGGTCGAACAGCACCGCGATGACCAGGAACACGAGCCACGCGAACGTCAGGCGAACGGTCGTGAAGGTCGAGATCGGCAGTCCGGCCTCGATCGGGATGCGCGAGACCCCGGCGTTGATGCCGAACAGGATCGCTGCGGTGACCACCAGTGCCAGACCGCGTCGGACATGGGGCTGGTGCACGGCCCGATTCTCGCACCGTCGGGCCCGGCGGCCGCGGTCGCCGTACCCTCGATCCATGACCGAACCGCGTCCCCGAGGGGTGCTCGCGAACATTCCCGCGTACAAGCCGGGAGTCGCCCCGCAGGACGAGCGCCAGAAGCTCTCCAGCAACGAGAATCCGTTTGGGCCGTTGCCCGGTGTCGTCGAGCGTGCGGCGGCGCAACTGCAGCGGATGAACCGCTACCCGGACGCGGGGGTCACGGCGTTGGGCGAGGCCCTGGCGGCGCGGATCGGGCTCACTCCCGAGCACTTCGCGTTCGGCACCGGGTCGGTCTCGGTGCTGTTCGCGCTGCTCGACGCCTGGTGCGGTCCGGCCGACGAGGTCGTCCACGCGTGGCGATCGTTCGAGGCGTATCCGATCGCGGTCGATCTGCCGGGGGCGACCGCCGTGCGTGTTCCGCTGACGGCCGACCGCCGCCATGACCTGCCCGCGATGGCTGCTGCGATGACCGACCGGACCAAGGTCGTCCTGGTGTGCACCCCGAACAATCCGACCGGCGCGATCGTCACCGCGGCCGAGTTCGACGAGTTCATGTCCGCGGTGCCGCCGCACGTGCTGGTCGTCGTGGACGAGGCGTACCTGGAGTTCGTGCGCGACCTCGACGCGGTGGCGGGTCTCGACGCGCTGGGCCGGTTCCCGAACGTCGTCGTGCTGCGGACGTTCTCGAAGGCCTATGGGCTGGCGGGGCTGCGGGTCGGCTACGCGATCGCGCACCCGTCGATCGCCTCGACGATTCGCAAGGCCCTGCCGCCGTTCGGCGTCACCGACATCGCCCAGGCTGCGGCTCTGGCCTCGCTGGAGGCCGAGGACGAGTTGTGGCTGCGGGTCGAGTCGATCGTGGCGGAGCGCGACCGGGTGCTGGCGGCGCTGCGCGACCAGGGTTGGGACGTCACCGACTCGCAGGCGAACTTCGTCTGGCTTCCCCTGGGCGACCGCTCGGCCGAATTCGCCGAACACGTCCACCCGCTCGCCGTTCGCCCCTTCCCCGAGGGCGTCCGCGTCACGATCGCCGACCCCGCCACCAACGGCGAGTTCCTCGCCCGCGCCGCCGCGTTCCGGAGGTGAAGTTTCCCCGGTGAACCGGGGTTTCGGTCACGGACCAAGGAAAACTTTCCACGATCGGTGATGCTTTCCCCGGTTCACCGGGGAAACTTCCACCACCTGATAACCTCGAACCAGATGTGATGCCTGTCACATCTGTGGTCCATCGGCTCACCACCCTCGAGTCCCGGACCGCGTCAACGGAGCGGTGATCCCGCCCCCGGCATTGGAGGCACTCATGGGCCTACCCATTTCCCAGATCCTCGCGCCCGACGGAGAGCTCGTCGCGGCGCACGACTTCAGCCCGGAAGACCTGCGCGGATTCCATCGCGACCTGGTCCTGGCGAGGCGGATCGACACCGAAGCCTTCGCGTTGCAGCGTCACGGCGAGCTGGGTCTGTGGGCCCCGATGCTCGGCCAGGAGGCCGCCCAGATCGGCAGCGGCCGCGCGCTGGCCCCGCACGATTTCGTCTTCCCGTCCTACCGCGAGCATGCCGTCGCCTGGTGTCGCGGACTCGACCCCGCTCTGCTGCTGGGACTCTTCCGCGGCACGAGCCTGGGCGGTTGGGATCCGGCCGAGTTCGGCTACGCGCTGCCGGCCATCATCATCGGCGCCCAGACCCTGCACGCCGTCGGCTACGGCATCGGCCTGACCCTCGAGGGCAAGGAGGACGCCGTCGTCGCCTACTTCGGAGACGGCGCCACGAGCCAGGGCGACACCAACGAGGCGTTCGCGTGGGCCGCCTCGTACCACGCACCGGTCGTCTTCTTCTGCCAGAACAACCAGTACGCGATCAGTGTCCCGCTGGAGCGCCAGACCCGCGTCCCGATCGCCCAGCGCGCCGCCGGATTCGGTTTCGAGGGCGTCCGGGTGGACGGCAACGACGTGCTCGCGGTGCACCAGGTCACGACTGAAGCGCTGAGGAAGGCGCGCGAGGGTGGCGGGCCGACGCTCATCGAGGCCATCACCTACCGCATGGGCGCGCACACCACGTCGGACGATCCCGGCCGGTACCGCGATCCGCACGAGGCCGACGAGTGGGCCGAACGCGATCCGCTGGTGCGACTGCGGAACCTGCTGGAACGGACCGACCCCGATTTCGCGGACTTCGACGCCGATGTCCAGACCGAGGCCGACCGGCTCGGCGAGCACCTGCGCGAGGTCTGCCAGAGTCTGCCCGACCCGGACCTCGCCGAACTCTTCGAGCACGTGTACGCCGATGTGCCCCCGGAACTGGTGGCCCAGCGGGAGGAGGTCCGGTCATGGAACTGAGCATCGCGAAGGCCGTCAACGCGGGATTGCGCGCGGCCATGGAGAACGACCCGAAGGTGCTGCTGCTGGGAGAGGACATCGGTCGGCTCGGTGGCGTCTTCCGGGTGACTGACGGACTGCAGAAGGACTTCGGCGAGCAGCGCGTCATGGACACGCCCCTGGCAGAATCCGCCATCGTCGGGGCCTCGGTCGGGCTGGCGTACCGGGGCTTCAGGCCGGTCGTCGAGATCCAGTTCGACGGGTTCGTCTACCCGGCGTACGACCAGATCGTGAGCCAGGTGGCGCGGCTGCGGTTCCGCAGTGCGGGTGCCGTCCCCATGCCGATCGTGATCCGGATTCCCTTCGGTGGCGGCATCGGCGCCGTGGAGCACCACTCCGAGAGCCCCGAGGCCCAGTTCGTCATGACGCCCGGCCTGACCGTCGTCTCGCCGTCCAACGCCCACGACGCGTTCTGGATGATCCAACAGGCGATCGCCTCGGACGATCCGGTCATCTTCCTCGAGCCGAAGCAGCGCTACTGGGACACCGGAGAGGTCGGCGAGGAGGCCGGTCTCGGTCTGCACGAGAGCCGCGTCGTCCGGGAGGGTGGAGACGTCACGGTCGTCGGCTACGGCCCGACCGTCAAGACCTGCATCGAGGCGGCCGAGGAGGCGGAGGAGTCGGTCGAGGTCGTCGACCTGCGCTCACTCTCGCCACTCGAGTTGGGGCCCGTGTTCGAGTCGGTGCGGCGAACGGGTCGGGTCGTCGTGGTGCACGAGGCTGCCCGGACGCTGGGGCTGGGGGCTGAGCTCGCAGCGCAGATCACGCAGGAGTGTTTCTACTCCCTCGAAGCGCCGGTCCAGCGCGTCACGGGCTATGACATGCCCTATCCGCCGTGCCGGGTCGAACACGACTACCTGCCCAGTGTCGAGCGCGTCCTCGACGCCGTCGCTGAGACGGGAGAGTTCGCATGACGACTCAGACCCAGAACGAGTTCCGGCTGCCCGACGTGGGCGAGGGCCTGACCGAGGCGGACATCGTCACGTGGCGGGTCGCGGTGGGCGACGAGGTGAAGGTCAACGACCTGCTCGTCGACATCGAGACCGCCAAGTCGATCGTGGAACTGCCCAGCCCGTTCGCCGGTCGCGTCGAGGCGTTGCTCGTGGCCGAGGGTGACACGGTGAAGGTGGGTACCCCGATCGTGCGCATCAGCTCGGTGGCCTCCTCGCCCGTAGGTCGAGTGGCTGGCGCGCGCAGCGAGACGCGTATCGAGACCACGGAACCCGAGCCGGCCCGCCAGGCGGTCCTCGTCGGGTACGGGCCCAAGGCCCGTCACCACCGGGAGACGCGCCGCCGCACCCGACCAGAGCCCGCCAGATCGCGCGAGTCCGTCCGGGTGCTGGCCAAGCCGCCGGTTCGCAAGCTCGCGAAGGATCTCGGGATCGATCTGGCTGCCGTCCCGTCGGACGGCGACGTCATCACGCGGGCCGAGGTCGAGGCCTTCGCCCGAGGCGCCGCCGATCTGGTCACCGCGACACCTGTGACGGGAGTGCGCCGGGCGACGGCCGAGGCGATGGTCGCCTCGGTCGCCGTTCCGCAGGCGACCGAGTGGGTCACGATCGACGTGTCGGCGACGGTCGATCTCGTCGCGCGACTCAAGGCCGACCGGCGGTTCGCAGACGTCAAGGTGACGCCGACGCTGATCGCCGCCCGAGCCGTCTGCCTGGCGTTGCGGCGTACTCCCGATCTGCACGCGAAGTGGCGGGAATCGACGATCGAGCACCCGGCCTCGGTGGGTCTGGGCATCGCCGCTGCAACGGAGCGTGGGCTTGTCGTCCCGGTGGTGCGCGAGGCCGATCGCCTGTCGCTGGTCGAGCTCGGTTCCGCGATCGACGACCTCGTCGCGACGGCACGGGACGGCAGGATCCAGCCGGCCCAGCTGGCCGGAGGGACCTTCTCGCTGACGAACGTCGGTGTGTTCGGCATCGACGCGGGCACGCCGATCCTGCCCCCTGGTCAGTCGGGGATCCTGGCCCTCGGTCAGATCGCCCGTCGGCCCTGGGTCGTCGACGACGAGGTCGTTCCGCGGTGGGTCACGACCCTGGCGGTGACCTTCGACCACCGGGTCGCCGACGGCGAACAGGCCTCCCGGTTCCTGCGGGACGTGGCCGACATGCTCCAGGACCCCGCTCTCGCGATGACCTTCTGAGCATCGAGCGGTCACCGCTCGATCGGGTTCGGGGCCGACCTGCGCCGACCGTAGACTCGCTGGGTGAGCGCCGCCGATCAGACCCACCCAGGCGCCTACGGAGTGTTCGCGGCGGCGATGGCGGCCTATCTGATCGCGGTGTTCCACCGATCCTCGCTGGCCGTGGCGGGCCTGGCCGCGACGGAACGCTTCGACATCAGCGCGGCGCAGTTGTCGACGTTCGTGATGTTGCAGTTGCTGGTGTATGCCGGGATGCAGATTCCGGTCGGGCTGATGATCGACCGGTTCGGTCCACGCGCCGTCCTGTTGTCGGGTGCGGTGGTGCTGACGATTGCCCAGGTCGCCTTTGCCTATGCGACGTCCTTCGAGGCGGCCGTGGTGGCGCGGGTCTTCGTCGGATTGGGGGACGCGCTGACCTTCGTGTGCGTGCTGCGGCTCATCAATTCGTGGTTCTCACGCCGGATGATCTCCCAGCTGACGGTGGCCGCCGGTCCGATCGGCCAACTCGGTGCCATCGGGGCAGCCGTGCCCATGACGTGGGCGCTGGGCAACCTGGGATGGACCAGCGCGTATCTCGTGGCCGCATCGCTCGGTCTGGTCGTCACGGTGGCGGTCCTCGTGCTGGTGCACGACGAACCCCATGCGCGTTCCATGCGCGGTCCGGCGCTGTCGTGGACGAACATCCGCACCTCGTTGTCCGCCTCGTGGGAGAACCCCGGCACGCGGCTCGGTTTCTGGATGCATTTCGTGACCCAGTTCAGCTCGACGGTGCTGGGGCTGCTCTGGGGTTATCCGTTCTTCGTCAGCGGCGAGCACACGTCCGAGGCGTTCGCAGGCGTCCTGTTGTCGATCATGGTCGTGGCCATCATGGTCACCGGCCCGATCCTGGGGCGGCTGGTCGCGAATCATCCGTGGCACCGGTCCACGATGGTCCTCGTGATCGTCTCGTCGATCGCCGCGGTGTGGACGGTGGTGTTGCTGTGGCCCGGTGACGCACCGGATTGGCTGCTGATCCTGCTCGTGATCGTGTCGGGTGCCGGGGGCCCCGCCTCCATGATCGGGTTTGACCTGGTCCGGACCTTCAACCCGATCGATCGACTCTCGGCGGCCACCGGCATCGTGAATCAGGCCGGCTTCATCGCGAGTCTGATCACGGTGATCGCCGTCGGCCTGATCCTGGATGCCACGGACCAGAACTTCAAGGCCGCGATGAGCTTCCAGTACGTGCTGTGGGCGCTCGGCCTGACCCAGGTGTGGCGCTATCGGGTCAAGGCGCGCGCCCGGCTGAAGCGGGACGACCCTGATGCGTGGGCGCACATGTCCGGTCTCGGCTGACTGGCAGGGCTTTCAGCCGACGGGGAAGGGCACGCCCGTCGACGCCTCGCTGGCCGACCACAACCGGGCCGCGAGTTCGGGATCGCGCGCTGTCCCGGTCATGCCGACCTTGCGCGGACGGCCGCGGATCTGACGGAATCCGTCCGGGCCCACGTACTCGCCGCCGGTCAGTTCCGGATCCGTCGCGGCTCGGAGCGAGGGCCAGGCACCGGCATGGGCGGGCTGGCTGGCAGCGCCGGCCAGACTGTGCAGCGCGAATCCGCCCGGTCGGGTCAGGTTCGTGGCGCTGAAGCCGGGATGTGCGGCGACCGCCACGACCGGCAGCCCGGCGCTCCTGACGCGGCGGTCGAGTTCTTTCATGAACAGCAGGTTGGCCAGCTTCGATTCGGCATAGGACCGGAAGCGGCGGTAGCGACGGGAGTCGCCGTCCGGTTGGAGCGAGCTCAGGTCGATGCCCTTGGTCATGGTGTGAGCCAGCGATGACACCGTCACGATCCGCGAAGTGTGGTCGCACAGTAGTGGCCACAGGGTCGCCGTCCAGGCGAAGTGCCCCAGGTGGTTCGTGGCGATCTGCAGTTCGAAGCCGTCGACCGTGCGGGTGTACGGCGGCACCATGACGCCCGCATTGTTGACCAGGATGTCGATCGGTCGGCCCTCGTCGACGAGGCCCTGAGCGGCGCTGACGGTGTGCGAGAGATCGGCCAGGTCGAGCGCCACGACCTCGACGTCGCCCAATTGGGCGACGGTGTCCGCGGCCTTGCGGTCGTCGCGGGCCGTGATGACCACGTCCGCACCGTGCTGCAGCAGCTGGCGGGCGGTCTCGGTGCCGATACCGCTCGTGCCGCCCGTGATGACGGCGCGCCGGCCGGTCAGGTCGCCGATGTCGTGGGTGTGCCACGTCGCTCCACGTCGCGTGTTCATGTCGTCAGCCTCCGTCGTCAGCGCGGCAGGACCGCGAACCACGGAACCGACCAACCACCGATGCTGAATGTACTCGCGACGAACTCCTCGCGGGTGAGTCGGACCATGCGGCCGGCGCTCGGCTCATAGATCCTGACGCGGTCGGCCTCGGCCGCCACCACCAGGACGACGTGGGCCGGCCGCAGTGCGTTGCCCACGTACAGCGGGACGGTGTGACCGGCCTGCGCGGCGGTGGAGATCCGGTCGAACTCCGTGCCCGGGTCTGAGGGGTCGAGCGTGCGTGCGCCGTAGCGGGCACCGGCTACGCCTGACCGTCCGTCGCCCCCTTGCATCTGCCGCGCCGCTCCCCACGGCGACGTTCCGACGATCCGCAGCCAGGGCCACTGCAGATCGCCGTCGTGGTCCCGCAGCCCGGTGACCTGACGATGCATGGCGCGGACCTCGGCCGTCCAGCGGGCGGCGAGTCGTGCCGGGTCGTCGATCGCGAGGATCCGCGACGCGTAGGCGCGGTCGTGAACCATGCGCGAGAACACCAGTGACGAAGCGCCGCACGAGACCCGGTCGGGTTGGCGGAGGTCTCGTGCGTGCTCGGTGGGATCGAGATCGTGTCGCGGGGCGGCCAGGGCGGAGGTCAGTCCGAACGAGGCGGGCTTTCGGTGTGCTCCGGCCAGCAGCCTTCGTCCCCGACGGACGAGCGTCGTGAGGAAGGCAACGGGCCGGATGATCATCAGGTCGTGACCGCCATGGCGCCCAGTACCCGGGCCGCGAGTTCGGGATCGCCCTCGATCGTGACCGTGACGTCGCTCGGTCCGCGTCGGCCGGCGGCGAGGATCGTGAAGGTCTCGGTGTCCATCGTCAGGGTGGTGGTGGGGGAGGCGTCGGTCGGTCGTGCTCGCCCGTCGTCACTGACTCCGATCGTGGCGTCGACCGGTACCGGGCCCGTGACCTTCCAGCTCACGACGCTGCCGGCGGTTGCTTTCGCCTTGCGGCCCAGGATGAAGGGGAGGGCGGCCGAGAACGTCGCCGTCACGACGTGGGCGCCGAGGCTGTCGAGCCCGCCCGGCAGGCCGACGGCGCGCCGGATGTCCTGCTCGTGCGTCCACAGGTCGATCGCGCGGTTGCGCAACGCGGTCTCCCACGTCCACTCGACCCCGGCGGGCGTGTTCGTGGCTGGTGCCTGGGGATCGGGCAGTTCTCGCAAGGCGTCGAGGCGCCTGCCGACGAGGTCGGCCAGGTCGGCGCGCAGTTGGTCGATGGGCACCTCGCGCAGGGCGGCGACCCCGGCGTTGGTGTAGTCGCCCGGGACGACGGCCCCGCCGAGGGGTGCCGACTCGCCCTCGACGATCACGCGTTCCAGATGGACCAGATGTGCGACGACGTCCTTCGCCGTCCACCCGGGCAGATCGGTGGGCACGTCCCAGTCCTCGGGGTCCAGTGCCAGCACGGACTGGGCCGACTGGTGCCAGGCGTCGACGTAGAGCTGGAGGTCAGACATGGGCGAGCAACTTTCGGGTCCGGGCGGTCAGGGTGGCGCCGGCGAGGCCGAGGCCGGCGACGAACCCGGCCCACGCGATCAGCTGACCGGTGCCTTCGCGGCTCGACAGGTCGACGAGGGCCGTGCCGTAGCGAGCGGTGTCGGTCTGCTTGTCCTCGGGCCGGCACACGACGCGGGTCTCGTCCGGGGCGTCGGGCAGCACTCCGATGAGGTGCCACCGGCTGCCGTCGCTGTCCACCACGATGTCGACGGTGGCCGCCGGGATCGGGGTGCGCTTCTTGCCGACGCGGGCGACGCAGGTGATAGAGCGCTCGGGCTGCGGCAGGTCGGTCAGGACCGCCAGATCGCCCTGACCGTTCGTCTGGATGGGCTGGCCGACCGGTTCGACGACCGCGTGGCGCAACGGATCCCACGCCGAGGCGGCGAAAGCGGTCCCCGCGACCCACGCGAGCACCGCGATCAGTGCGGCCACGAGATACCAACGCCGGCGGGTCAGGTCCACCTGCCCAGCCTAGGCGGTCGACCCCTCCACTTTTGGTACGGGATCGACGCAAAACGCCACGAGCGGCGTGGATCCCGTACCAAAAGTGGAGGGGGTCCGCGCCGCTCGTGAGCGAGAGTGGGTCAGAACGCAGCTTCGTCGAGCTCCATGACCGACAGGTCGACGGTCTCGGCCATCGCGCGCTCGGCGGCCAGGCGCGGCAGGACGTTCTTGACGAAGAAGGACGCCGAGGCGACCTTGCCCTCGTAGAACGACTTGTCCGCGCCGGACGCGCCCTGGTCGAGCTTGTTCTGGGCGACCTCGGCGCCGCGCAGCAGCAGCCAGGCCACGACCAGGTCGCCGAGCACATACACCAGGCGGGTCGTGTTCAGTGCGACCTTGTAGACGTTGCGGATGTCGCCGTTCTCGTCGGCGGGATTCGACGCCATGAGGTCGGTGAACATCGTGGTGATGATCGCCGTGGTGTCCTCGAGGGCCTGGGCCAGCAGGTCGCGCTCGACCTTGAGGCGACCGTTGCCGGCCTCGCTGGTGATGAACGACTGGATCTGCTCGGACAGCCAACCCAGTGCCTGACCCTGGTCCTTCACGATCTTGCGGAAGAACAAGTCCTGGCCCTGGATGGCCGTCGTGCCCTCGTACAGGGTGTCGATCTTGGCGTCGCGCACGTACTGCTCGAGCGGGTACTCCTGCAGGAAGCCCGAACCACCGAACGTCTGCAGCGCCTCGGTGCCCAGCAGGACCCACGAACGCTCCGAGCCGTAGCCCTTGACGATCGGCAGCAGCAGGTCGTTGACCGCGGCCGGCAGGCTGGCGTCCTCGCCGGCGGCCCGCTTGAGCTGGATCTCGTCCTGGAAGGACGCGGTGTACAGCATCAGGCTGCGCAGGCCCTCGGCGAACGACTTCTGGGTGAGCAGCGAACGACGCACGTCGGGGTGGTGCGTGATCGTGACGCGCGGGGCGTCCTTGGCCGGGTTGGTCAGGTCGGCACCCTGGACGCGCTCCTTGGCGTACTCGAGCGCATTGAGGTAGCCGGTCGACAGCGTCGCGATGGCCTTCGAGCCGACCATCATGCGGGCGTTCTCGATGACCCGGAACATCTGGTTGATGCCGTCGTGCACCTCGCCGAGCAGCCAGCCGGTGGCCGGGCCGCCCAGCTGCGGGTCGCCGAAGGTGACCTCACACGTGGCCGAGACCTTGATGCCCATCTTCTTCTCGACGTTGGTCACGTAGACGCCGTTGCGCTCGCCGGTCAGTTCGCCGGTCTCGTGGTCGAAGTGGTGCTCGGGGACCAGGAACAACGAGAGTCCCTTGGTGCCGGGTCCGCCGATGCCCTCGATGCCCTGCGGGCGGGCCAGCACGAGGTGCATCGTGTTCTCGCCCAGATCGCTGACGGCCGAGGTGATGAAGCGCTTGACGCCCTCGATGCGCCAGGAACCGTCCTCGTTGGCGTAGGCCTTGGTGCGGCCGGCGCCCACGTCGGAACCGGCGTCGGGCTCGGTCAGGACCATCGTGGTCAGCCACTTGCGGTCGATCATGATCTGGGCGATGTGCTTGTCACGGTCGGTGCCGTTCTCCCACACGACGCGGCTGAAGGCCGGGCCGGCGCCGTACATCCAGATCGCGGGGTTGGCGCCCAGGACGAACTCGCCCATGGCCCAGATGAGCGAGGAGGGGGCCGGCTGGCCGCCCAACTCGGTCGGCAGCTGGAGACGCCACCACTCGGCGTCCATCCAGGCGTTGTAGCTCTTCGTGAACTCGGGGTTCTGCGTGAGGGAGTGGGTGGCCGGGTCGTACACCGGCGGGTTGCGGTCGGCGTCGGTGAAGGACGCAGCGAGGTCCTCGCGCGCGAGGCGCTCGACCTCGGCCAAGATGCTCTTGGCCGTGTCAACGTCGACCTCGTCGAACGGGCCGCTGCCCAGGACGGACTGTCGATCGAGCAGCTCGAAGAGGTTGAACTCGACGTCGCGCAGATTGCTCTTGTAATGGCTCATGGGCCGTTGACCTCCGAAAAATGTGACTGCCAGTTATACCGGTCAGTTCTACTCGTCAGTAACGATACGCCCGTCGCCCATCAGAATGAAACTGAAACCACCCAGAAAGTGGTCGCAGGAGGCAAAAAGAATCGACCCGACTCCACGGGGAGGGAGTCGGGTCGTGCTCGAGGGCCTGGGTTCAGGCGCGACGGGTGGCGACGCGGGTGAGGCCATCGGTCGCCACGAGGTAAGCGGTGTGGATCGTGCCGGCGGTGACGGCGACAATGCCGGCGAGTGCGAGGAAAGTCATGAGCGGGGTCCTTTCGGTTCCCTTCAATTGTCACGCGTTCAACTGTCAAGGACAATCCAACACAACTTCACCCAATGTGTAATCTAACTACATGGACCCGCGACGTCTTGGAATGCTGCGGGAACTCGCCGAGCGGGGCACCGTGGGAGCCGTTGCGGACGAGATGAACATCACACCCTCTGCCGTCTCCCAGCAGCTGAAATTGCTTGAACGCGAGGCCGGGGTGCCATTGCTGGAACCCGCCGGACGCGGTGTCCGGCTCACCGCCGCAGGCCGGGCGCTGGCCGAGACGGCGACCGAGGTGGCGGTGGCCCTCGAGCGGGCCGAGGCGAAGTGGCGCGAGTACCTGGGCCGCCCGGCCGGCGACGTCACGTTGACGGTGTTTCCCACGGGCGGCGAGATGCTGCTGCCGGGCCTGCTGACCCGGGTGTCCGACGAGCCGGCGGTCAACCTGATCTGCACGGATCGCGATCCGACGCAGCGGTACGACATCCTCGACATGGTCGCGGCCTTCGACGTCGTTGTGGCGGATTCACCCGCGGCCACGGAGGAGTGGCACGACCGCGGCCTGCAACTCGTGTCGCTGCTGCGCGAACCGCTCGACGTCGCGCTGCCGGAGGATCACCGCCTGGCGTCCAGGGCGAGCCTCTCACCGAAGGATGTGGTGGGCGAGACCTGGATCGGCGCGCCGCGCGACTTTCCGTACGATCGCATCCTGCAGCATCTGGTCGCGGTGACGGGCGAACCGGTGCGCATCGCCCAGCGGTTCGACGACAACGGAGTCGTCGAAGCCGTGGTGGCAGCGGGTCACGGCATCGCGATCCTGCCGCGCTTCACGACGCGCACGCGCGGCAACGGCCTGGTGACCCGGCCGCTCGTGGGCATCCGTGCCCATCGCGAGGTGACGGCCGTGCTGCGGCCGGACCGGTTCGAGCGACCCAGTGTGCGTTTCGTGGTCGATGCGCTTCGGGACGAGGCCCGTGCGGTCGCCTCACGGCATGCCGCAGAGTGAACTGCCGCTCAGTCGGGCTCTGGGCCACTTCTCCGCGACCACGACGCTGAACACCTGCAGCCACAGGTGGCCCACCGCCGAAGACCGGACCCGCGCCGCCGCCAGTGAACTCATGAGTCAGGCACTCCAAGTTGACGTGCCCAAGCCGGAGCAGTCGTCGAAGCGTTCACCGCGCTGTCGAGCTGCCGTCACGCTGGAAGACCGAACTTTCGCTGTGACTACGCCGGGACGACTCGGACGAGCTCGGCCAGCGCAGTGATGTCACGTCTGTTGTCGTAGTGAACGAGCGCATCAATGTAGGCCCGCCGGTCGATGTCCCAATCGAAGCGCACGGCAGACCCGACCCGATCTTGGAGCGTCTGCTCGATGTCGTACAGCACGGCCTTCAGCACCGGCTCACCAAGAACCTTCAGCGCGAAGGGAGTGAGCGCCTCGTGCTCCTCCTCCGATACCTCGGTCTCGCCGTACCCAGGATCGAAGGACGCCATCAGCCCTTGGCCAGCAGGCTGTCCAGGAACTCCTGCACGTTGGCCGGGCGAACGTAGTCAGCCGGAATCTCACGGCCTTCGAGGCGCGCAGACGCGACGGTGCTTTCATGCACCATCTGGTGGAGCACCTCGACCGGCGTCTCCTGAATCGTCATTGTCGCCTCCTTCGCATTGACAACGAGGATACCGCGAGTCTTCCGCTCCCGCCGAGACTAGGCATGCTCTGACGGTTGCTGAGAATCTTGCGGACCTTTGGCGGATCGCAGAGGTGCTTCCGACTGGCTAGACATGCCCTGACCTGCACAAACGCTCCTCGCGCAGCGTTGGGCGTTGCTGGCTCGCTTGGGAGCCGTCTCTCAGGCGGGCGGTTCGGGGCTACGCGCCGAACCGCTTGCGGTCGAGCGCCTTGAAGTAGCCTTTCTTCAAAGCTCGCTCGGCTCCATCTTTTGGGGTGGAGAACCCGCCTCAAGAGGGTGGCGGGGGATGTCCCCGCCTAAAGGTTGGACCAGGGCCTTGCGGCCAGCCCAAGTCGTCCACTGTAGCAGCGCGAGCCGACACGGCCAAGGAGCTTCCGCGCACCTGACGGCTGCTCGCCTGCGCAATGCCTGCTCCAAGAGCACCACTGGGATTCTTGGGGACTTTTAGCGGACCAGGGGTGGGGGTCGGGGCCGCCCAAACCCAGTCTGACCTGCGCAAACGCCTGGAACTCAGTAGTGCCAGGGGAGTTACTGCGACTCGAAGGGCAGCCCGCGCTCCACCAGGTCGAACGTGGCGTCGACGATGTCGGCCACGGAGTCGGTCATGATCGACTCCTGGCGTAGGTCGAGCAGCACGGTGGCCACGACCCGCGCGTAGGGGTCGTCCTGGTCGCGATCCCACGCCTCGGCCAGGACGGCGGAGAGCGTCGCGCGGTGACGCTGGCCGATCTCGCGCCAGTACGCGGCCAGTTGGGGAGTGTCGCGGATCGCGGCGACGAAGCGCTTGGCTTCGGGGTGGTCGGGGATGCGCATCCGGGCCTTCATGACCTCTTTGAGCGCTTCGAGTGCGGTCGTGCCAAGCTCGCGGTCGCGGACGGCGGAGACCAGCTGTTCCTCCAGTTCGTCCGCGCGATCGATGAACATCGCTTCCTTCGAGGGGAAGTAGGCGAACAGTGTCGTGGGTGAGACGCGTGCCGCCTCGGCGATTTCGCGCACCCCGACGTTGTCGAAGCCGCGGTCGAGGATCATCCGGGTGGCGACGTCGGAGATGTGCTGGCGCGTCGCCTGTTTCTTCCACTCCCTCAACCCGGCCATGCGGACCACTCTAACAAACCTGTTGCTGTTCCATAATTGGTACTGTTACAGTTTTGGTATGACTTCAGTACCCGCAGTCGAGGCACACGGCCTCGTCAAGCATTTCGGCGACGTTCGCGCCGTCGATGGTGTCGATCTGCTGATCGAGCCCGGACAGGTGTTCGGCGTGCTCGGTCCCAACGGCGCCGGCAAGACCACGACCCTGCGCATGCTCACGACCCTGCTGTCGATCGATTCCGGCGACGCACGCGTGTTCGGCGTGGACGTGGCCAAGGACCCCCATGTCGTCCGTCAGTTGATCGGCGTCACGGGGCAGTACGCATCGGTCGACGAGAAGCTGACCGCGCGCGAGAACCTGCGCCTCTTCGGTCGCCTGCTCGGCCTGTCGAAGCCGCGGTCGAGGGCACGCGCCGACGACCTGCTCGAGCGTTTCGGGCTGACCGATGCGGCGGACCGCCCGCTCGAACACTTCTCGGGTGGCATGCGCCGTCGGCTCGATCTCGCGGCCAGCCTGATCACGGCCCCGCCGTTGATTTTCCTCGACGAGCCGACGACCGGGCTGGACCCACGCACCCGCGGCCAGATGTGGGACACGATCCGCGAGCTGGTCACGAACGGCAGCACCGTCGTGCTCACGACCCAGTACCTCGACGAGGCCGACCAGCTGGCCAACCGGATCGCGGTGATCGACCGAGGGGTGAAGGTTGCCGAGGGCACTCCCGCCGAACTCAAGCGGCTCGTCGGCAGTTCCAGCCTGCACGTCGACGTCACGGCCGGCGAGCAGATCGACGAGGCGCGCCGGGTCATGGCGCGGGTCCTGCTCGAGGAGCCGGCCCTCTCGCCCGAGGCCCGGACGATCGTCGCCAACCTGCCCGACGCGAACCGAGCGGCCGACGTCCTGATCGCGCTGCGCGAGGCCGGCATCGACATCACCGGCGCCAGCATCCAACAACCGACTCTCGACGAGGTCTTCCTCGCGATCACGGGTCAACCCCAGCGGGTCGAGGAGGCCCTCGTATGACCGAACTCATCGCCGGCGTCGACGTGCGCCGCACCGTCAGCCTGGCCGAGACGATCGAGCAGACGATCGCCCTGACCGGCCGCTCGTTGATCACGATGCGGCGCAACCTCGAGCAGTTCTTCGACGTGACGATCCAGCCGTTGCTGTTCACCGCGATGTTCGCCTACATCTTCGGCGGGGCGATCTCGGGCAGCACGAAGGACTACCTGCCACTCCTGATTCCCGGCATCCTGGCCCAGACCGCACTCACGGCCTGCATGGCCACCGGGATCCAGCTCCGTGAGGACATGGAGAAGGGCGTCTTCGACCGCTTCACGTCCCTGCCGATCGCGCGCATTGCGCCGCTGGCAGGGCCGGCCATCGCCGATCTCCTGCGGTACGGGATCGCCGCGTCGCTGACGATCTTCACCGGGTTCCTGATGGGCTACCGGCCCGGTGGCGGCGTGCTGGGCGTGCTCGGCGGGTGGGCGCTGACGGTCTTCGCCGGCTGGTCGCTGGCCTGGATCTTCACGTGGTTCGGCACGGTCGCGTCCAGCGCTCGCACGGTGCAGGGCTACTCGATGATGGTGATGTTCCCGCTGACGTTCCTGTCGAATGCGTTCGTGCCGGCCGAGACGCTGCCCGGGTGGCTGCAGACGTTCGTGAAGTTCAACCCCGTGTCGCACATCGTCACCGGCGTGCGCGAACTGATGAACAACGGCGCGTTCAATGGCCAGGTGGGGTGGGCGCTCGTCGGCTGCCTGGCGGTGGCGGCGATCTTCATCCCGCTCTCGGTGCGCAGCTACAGCCGCCACCTGTGAGGCTCAGCGCGAGGAGAATTTCGCGGCGAAGGCCGCGAACTCCTCGCTGCTGAGCGACTCCGCCTGGGCCCAGGACTCGAAGTTCAGGGATTCGTGGAGGTCGGAGCGCGCCGCGATGCCGACCGACTTCTTGATGTCCGACATGAGCTTGGGGTTGCGCGTGGCCCACGTCGCGGCGAGCTCGGCCGCGCGTGCCTGGGCGTTCTCGTCGATCTCCTGGGCGATCCCCAGCCGCAGGGCGGTGTCCGCGTCGATGATGTCGCCCGCGTACAGCGCCGCGGCAGTGTTGGCGGCGCCGATCCGCTGGGTCAGCATCCACGTGCAGCCGCCGCCGGGGTGCAGGCCGATCTTGCTGAACGTTGGGCCGAAACCAGCCTTCGGGCCGGCCACGATGACGTCGCAGGCCAAGGCGATGTTGAGCCCGGCCCCGACGGCGGCGCCCTGGACGGCCGCGACGGTCGGGATGCTCAGCGTGCGGATGCCCAGGAAGGATCCGTACACGCCCATGAGGTGTTCGCGCAGCACGTCGGCGGGCCGGCTGGTGTCGCCGAACAGGCTCTCGAGGTTGGCGCCCGAACAGAAGGCCTTGCCGGCTCCGGTGACGACGAGGGCCCGGGCGTCGTCGTCCGCGGCGACGTCTTCGACCGCGGCACGCAGTTCCTGCAGCAGTGGCCAGTCCAGGGCATTCAGCCGTTCCGGTGCGTTCAGGGTGATGGTGCGGATGTGTTCTTCACGCGTGAGTTCGACGAGAGCCATGCCGTTCACCCTACGATCGGCGCATGACTGAACACACGCTCCCTGCTGTGGCGGGAGTGCAGCACCACTGGATCGACGTCGACGGGGTGAGCCTGCACGTGGCCGAGGCGGGGGCGTCCCACCGGTCGCCCGCGCGTCCGTCGCTGTTGCTGATCCACGGCTGGCCCCAACACTGGTTCTGCTGGCGTCACGTCATCCCGGCGCTGGCCGAGACGCACCACGTCGTGGCGATCGACCTGCGCGGAGCCGGCTGGAGTGATGCACCCGACGGTGCGGCGGCGTATGACAAGCGGGTCCTCGCCGACGAGGTCGCGCGCGCTATTGAGATGCTGGAACTCGATCGGCCGGTCCTCGTGGGTCACGACTGGGGCGCCTGGACGTCGCTGCTCGTTGCGAGTCGCCATGCGGGGCTCGTCCGTGGTGTCGTGGCGACCGCGATCGTCGCTCCGTGGAAGTCGATTCCCTGGTACCAGTTGTGGCGGTTCCTGTACCAGCCGATCGCCGGCGGTCCGGGCGGAGCGTTCCTGCATCGCCACGCGGGTCAGTTGCTGCTGAAGCTCGTGTACCGGCTGGGCGCTTCGCCCAAGTTCCGGTGGCGGCGGTCCGACCGTGAGGAGTACCTGTCGCGGTTCCGTGATCCGGCGCGCGCGAAGGCGGGCGAGTCGATGTACCGGGTCTTCCTGACCAAGGAGATGCCCGCGGTTCTGCGCGGCAGCTACGCGACCCCGGTCGAGGACGTCCCGCTGCTGTTCCTGCCCGGCCGCGCCGACCTGGTGCTGGCGCCGAGTCTGGTCCGCCGGGTCGAGGGCCCGCCGAACGTCACGGTCACGGAGATCGCCGGTACCGGCCACTGGGTGCCCGAGGAGCGCCCCGCCGACCTGGTCGGTCACGTACGCGACTTCCTGAAGCAGTTCTGACACCGGCCGGTGATCTCCTGGGTAGTTCACTCGCCTGTCAGATGGATGCTGCCGGCGTCCGGAGCTCTCACGCGAGTTCTGAGCTGGCTGGTCCGGTGCGTCAGGTCCCACCCGCGCCCGGTTGGTTGGACCTGACGCACCGACCACCCGAGCCGGTCGGACCTGACGCAGCGAACGGTGTATCGAGATCCCGCCACGTCCTCATGAGACCTCAGGCAGCGCTGCTAGTACGATCGGGGCAGCCGCCGGTGTAGCTCAATGGCAGAGCGCTTGCTTCCCAAGCAAGATACGCGGGTTCGATTCCCGTCACCGGCTCCACAGGGCCGGTCGCTAGCGTGACCCCATGTCGACCCCGGAGTTCTGGCGCGCCGTCGAGGCCGTCCACGCACCTGTCTACTTCAGCGCCGATGCCGCTGCCCGGTACGGGCAACTCGGGCTGAAGGGTTTCTGGATGGGGTACTTCGCCTCCCGCTCGGCTGCCCTCGGCACACCGGGGCCGGAGCTCGTCACGGCGGTGTTCCACGGCTTTGCCCCGTCCAAGGTGGCGCGGGCGCTGCCGGATGCGTGGGCGCTGGCCTCACGCGACGACATCCTCGAGGCTCGCCTTGCCGGAGCGCGGGCGGCCTTGGAGCCCGTGCTCGAGGGCCGCGACCTGGCGAGCATCAACAATCACCTGGCGCAGGTCGTGCAGCGTGCCGACTTCGCCGGTCGTCCCCTTGCGGCAGCGCACGCGTCTCTGTCCGTGCCGGAGGACGACATCGCTGTGCTGTGGCACTGGTGCACGATCCTGCGCGAGTACCACGGTGATTCCCACGTGGCGGTGCTGACCGGGGCCGGGCTGAACGGGGCGACCGCCAATGCGCTGGCCGAGGCGGTCGGGCTCGTGCCGGCCGGTCAGCGCACCTCGCGTGGCTGGGACGAGAAGGCCTGGGACGACGCGCACGAACAACTCCACATGCGCGGCTGGGTCGACGAGTGGCGGACCGTGACCGAGGCCGGACGATCGGCCCGCGCGCGGATCGAGGACACCACCAACCGCGTCGCCAACGCGGGCATCGGCGACCGCGAGGCGACCGCCCGCGCCATCACCGTCACGGACCCCCTGGTCGAGATCGCCCGCACCGTCGAAGCGGGCGGAGCCATCGCCTACCCCAACCCGACGGGCGTGCCCCAGCCGTAGGCCCACCGCGTCCCCGGTGCGTGCGTTAAGTTCTACTCGTGCTGCTATCGGACCGCGACATCCTCGCCGAGATCGAAGCTGGACGGGTCGCTCTCGACCCGTACGAGGCCTCGATGATCCAGCCGTCGAGCATCGACGTGCGCCTCGACAAGTTCTTCCGGGTGTTCGACAACCACAAGTACCCCCACATCGACCCGGCCGAGGACCAGTCCGACCTGACCCGCGAGGTCGAGGTCGGCAGCGACGATGCGTTCATCCTGCATCCGGGCGAGTTCGTGCTGGGCTCGACGTACGAGTATGTCTCGCTGCCCGACGACGTCGCTGCCCGGCTCGAGGGCAAGTCCTCGCTCGGTCGACTCGGCCTCATGACTCACTCCACGGCCGGGTTCATCGACCCGGGGTTCGAGGGTCACATCACGCTCGAGCTGGCGAATGTCGCGACCTTGCCGATCAAGCTCTACCCGGGCATGAAGATCGGTCAGCTGTGCTTCTTCCGGCTGACGTCCGCGGCCGAGAATCCTTACGGCTCGGCCAAGTACGGCTCGAGGTACCAGGGCCAGCGTGGTCCGACGGCCTCCCGATCGCACGCCAACTTCCACCGCACCGTCATCGACTGACCAGCCAAGGAGCCGCACCGTGTTCGAGGACCGACCGTGGCTCGCGAGCTACTCCGACGGGGTGCCGGCCGATGCCGAGATTCCCGACAGCACGGTTAGTGACCTGCTGGGCGCCAGCGCGCGCCGATGGCCTGACCGGATCGCGGTCGACTTCCTCGGAGCCACCACGACGTACGCCGAACTGGCGGACGAGGTGGCCCGTGCCGCGGCGGCGCTGATCGACCTCGGCGTGCAGCCCGGGGACCGGGTCGCCCTCGTGCTGCCGAACTGCCGCGCCCACGTCGTCGCGTTCCATGCCGTCTTGGCGGCCGGCGGTGTCGTGGTCGAACACAACCCCACGTACACGACCACCGAACTGCACGACCAGTTCGGACTCGCGGAACCCGTCGTCGTCGTCGTGTGGCGCAACCGGGTCACCGACGCGATGGAGGCGGCCCAGGGTACGACGTTGCGCGAGGTCGTCTCGATCGATGTGGCGCTGGACCTCCCGCGACTCTCGCGGCTCGCCCTGAGGCTTCCCCTGGCGTCGGTCCGGGCCAAGCGGACAGCGCTGACGGGCGCGGACACCGGCGGAGCGCTGGAGTGGTCCACTCTCGTCCGAGCGGCCCGACCGATCGATCGCGTCGTGGAACGGCTACCCACCGACGACGCACTCGTGCTGTTCACGGGCGGGACGACGGGGACGCCCAAGGGTGCGGCGATCACGCATCGCAACCTCGTCGCGAACGCGACGCAGGGGCAGGCGTGGGCCCGCTTCCGCACCGGCGACGAGGTCGTGTTCGGGATGTTGCCGTTCTTCCACGCCTTCGGCATGATCTTCTGCCTCGTGCTCCCGCCGCTGATCGGGGCGACGCTGGTGGCGTTCCCGAACTTCGACCCCGACGCCGTCGCGGGCGCCCAGCGGCGCCGGCCGGCGTCCTTCATGCCGGGCGTGGCGCCGATGTTCGGTCGGATCCTCGACGCGGCCCGGGCCCGCAAGGTCGACCTTGGTTCGGTCCGGCTGGCATTCAGCGGAGCGATGCCGTTGGCGGCCGAGGTCGCCGAACGGTGGGAAGCCGAGACGGGCGGCCTGCTGATCGAGGGCTACGGGATGACCGAGTGCTCGCCGATCGCGCTCGGCAACCCGTGTTCGCCGGCCCGTCGTCGCGGCGCGTTGGGGGTGCCGTTCCCGAACACCCGGATGAGGATCGTCGACCAGGACGACCCGTCACAGGATGCCGCGCCGGACGAGAGGGGAGTCGTGCGCGGTGAGTTGTGCGTGCAGGGGCCACAGGTGTTCCGCGGCTATCTCAACCGGCCTGACGAGACCGCGAACGTGATGTCCGACGGTGGCTGGTTGCGCACCGGCGACATCGTCGAGGTCGACGGTTCCGGATTCGCTGTCCTGGTCGACCGGGTCAAGGAGATGATCATCGTCGGCGGCTTCAAGGTGTTTCCCTCGGTGGTGGAGGAGCACCTGCGCCACCTGTCCGGAGTGGGCGACGTGGCCGTCGTGGGCGTGCCGCGGTCCGGCGGTACGGATGAGGAGGTGCTGGCGGTCGTCGTCGTCTCCGGTGACGGTCCGGTCCCGACGCTCGTGGAGCTGCGCGAATTCGCCGGACAGCGCCTGCCGCCGTATGCGGTGCCGCGCCGTCTCGATGTCGTGGACGAACTGCCGAGGTCGATGATCGGCAAGGTGTTGCGACGGGTGGTGCGCGAGGAGCACCTGGGACGAGAGGGTCATTGAACCGGGGCTAGGGTCGAAGGGTGACCGCGCCTGACATCCGCCTCGTCGTCGCCGACCTCGACGGAACGCTGCTCGACGAGCACAAGCAGATGCCGGCCGGGACGTTCGACCTCATCCGCGATCTGCGCGCGCAGGGCATCGCCTTCGCGCCGGCCAGTGGTCGCCAGTGGGCCACCGTCGAATCAATGTTCGCCGAGGCCGGCGACGGTCTGGTGATCATCGCCGAGAACGGCGCCTACGTCACCAACGACCGTGTCGAAGTCGCCGCGCATCCGTTCGATCCGCTGTGGGTCGACGACATCGTGCGCAAGCTGCAGGAGCTCCCGGAGGAAGGTGTCGACCTGGGTATCGTCGTGTGCGGGGTGAAGTCGGCGTGGGTCGAACGGATCGACCGCCCGTTCCTCGATCAGGTCGAGCCGTACTACCGGCGCCTACAGATCACCGACGACCTGCTCGCGATCGACGACACGATCATCAAGCTCGCGGTGCACGACTTCGGCGATCTCGAAGCCGTGACCGCGCCGTTCCTGCTCGAACACTGCGACCCCAACCCCGTGGCGATCTCCGGCGCGCATTGGGTCGACGTCATGGCCGAGGGTGTCAACAAGGGTCTCGCCGTGCGTGAACTTCAGGCGGCGATGGGCATCGACGCGACCCAGACGATGGTCTTCGGCGACTACCTCAACGACTACGAGATGCTGCAGGCCGCGGACTGGTCCTTCGCGATGGAGAACGCGCACCCGGACATCCTCGACATCGCGAACTACACGGCGCCGCCGAACCACGAGAACGGCGTCATCACCACGGTGCGGGCGGTCTTGGGGCTCTGACCCTCACCGCACCACGACGAGGTCGACCTCGTCGGCGATCCGGTAGGGGCCGGTCGAGAGCAGGGCACCGACCTGCCGCCGCAGTCGCGAGATCTCGGCCCGCACGGTCACCTCGTGGCTGTCGTCCCCGAACAGGGCGCGGCTCAGGGCCGCCGCGGTCATGCCGGCCGAGCCGCTCCCGGCGAGGTGGGTGAGCAGGTCCGCATGGCGTCCGCTCAGGGGTCGTCGCAGGTTCGAGTCACCGGACGTGACCTCGAGCACCGGCTCGCTCCCGGACAGATCGAGGACGGCGCTGATCCGGCGATCGGCGGTGGCCGGGCGGACGAGCCAGCCACCGTCGATCTGCTCGGGCAAGCACAGGCCCATTCCGGGAACGGCGAGGGACGTGTCGGGGCGGGGTGCGGCGATCCGATCGCGTACGGCGATGCCGGACCGATGGGCGACCCAGCCGTCGGTGTCCACGACGAGGAGGGGTCCGTTCGTGGACGCGACGACGTGATCGACGGATCGGCGCAGCCGTTCGAGCTGCTCGGTGTGCACCTGGGCGAGCCGTGCCTCGGCGAGCCGGACTGCCGTCTCAACGAGGGCGATGATCGCCGGATGCAGGGTCAGGGCGGGTCCGCTGACGTCGACGACGCCGAGCAGGTCGCCGGTCCGCGGGTCGTGCAGCGGCGCGGCGGTGCAGTACCAGGGGTGCTGCTGTTCCTCGAAGTGCTCGGCCGAGAACAACTGCACGGGCGACTGTTCGGCCAGGGCGGTCCCGATAGCGTTCGTGCCGACCTGGCCCTCGGTCCACAGTGCGCCCTCGCCGAAGCCGAGGCGATCGGCCTGCACGCGCACCGTGCTGGCTCCTTCGCGCCACAAGATGACGCCCTCGGCATCGGTCACCACGAGCAGGAACCGCGAGGCGTCGGCCACGCTCGACAGGGCCACCCGCAGATCGTCGATCACCCAGCGCAGCGGAGTGGCGCGGCGGCGACGTTCGATCTCGTCGCGCCCGAGCGGGTCGCGGGCTCCGGCTCCCGTCGGATCGAGGCCGAGCGCGAGCATGCGCTGCCACGATCTGGCGACCACGGGTCGAGGTCGTGCGGGGGACCGACCGCCGGACAACAGGGTGTCGTGGAGCCGTCGCAGATCGCGAGCGTGCCGGGGCAGGTCCGTGCCCGGCATGACAGCGCTGAACCCGGCCACGGCTTCCACCTCCAGACGACGTGGCCAGCATAGGCGCGTGGTGTGACTCACGTCACTTGCAACATCGTGCAACGCTATCCGGCCGTGACGCCGCGACTGTGTCCTGAGGTCTCCGCAGCCCGCGGTAGACCATCCGAGGAGTGACCATGACCCAGATCCTGGAGCCACCCGTCGACACGGCGGTGACCCACGACCCGACCGCGATCGCCGAGCAGTGGTTCGCGGACTTCGAGGCCGCGCTGCACGCCCGCGACGTCCATCGCGCGGCCGGCCAGTTCACCACGGCCAGCTTCTGGCGTGACCTCGTCGCGTTCAGCTGGAACATCACGACGGCCGAGGACCGTGCCGGCATCGAGGACCTGCTGACGGCCACGCTGGAGCCGACGGACCCGGGCGGCTTCGCTCTCGAGGAACCGGCCGACGAGGACGGGGGAGTCGTGACCGCGTGGTTCGTCTTCGAGACGGCCGTGGGCCGCGGCCGTGGCCTCGTCAGGCTGCGTGAGGAGGAGGGTGCGTGGAGGGCGTGGACCTTCCTGACGACCCTCTACGAACTCAAGGGCCACGAGGAGCCGCGCGGCGTGCGCCGGCCGATGGGCGCCGAGCACGGCGCCACGAAGGAACGCACGACGTGGAGCGAACGCCGCGCCCAGGAGGCCGACGCGCTCGGCCGCACCGAGCAGCCGTACGTCCTGGTGATCGGCGGCGGGCAGGGCGGCATCGCGCTCGGTGCCCGGCTGCACCAACTCGGCGTGTCTAGCCTGGTCGTCGACAAGCATCCGCGCCCCGGCGACCAGTGGCGCAGTCGTTACAAGTCGCTGTGCCTGCACGATCCGGTCTGGTACGACCACCTGCCGTACCTGAAGTTCCCCGACAACTGGCCCGTCTTCGCGCCCAAGGACAAGGTGGGCGACTGGCTGGAGTTCTACACGAAGGTCATGGAGGTGCCGTACTGGTCATCGACAGTCGCCACGTCCGCCTCGTACTCCGAGGAGACCGGCCGCTGGACCGTCGAGATCGAGCGGGAAGGCGAGAAGCTGACGCTGACACCGACCCACCTCGTGTTCGCGACCGGTATGTCGGGCAAGGCGAACGTGCCCGTCGTTCCCGGTCAGGACGTGTTCCGTGGCGAGCAGCAGCACTCGAGCCAGCACCCGGGACCGGACGCCTACCGAGGAAAGAAGGTCGTGGTGATCGGATCCAACAACTCCGCCTTCGACATCTGCGGTGCGCTGTGGGAGCACGACGCCGACGTGACGATGGTGCAGCGGTCCTCGACCCACATCGTGAAGTCGGACTCCCTCATGGAGATCGGACTCGGCGACCTGTACTCCGAACGGGCCTTGGCCGCCGGCATGACCACAGAGAAGGCCGATCTGGTCTTCGCGTCGTTGCCGTACCGGATCATGCACGAGTTCCAGATTCCGCTGTACGAGCAGATGAAGGAGCGCGACGCCGACTTCTACGCACGCATGGAGGCGGCCGGCTTCGACCTCGACTGGGGTGACGACGGTTCCGGGCTGTTCATGAAGTATCTGCGTCGCGGCTCGGGCTACTACATCGACGTCGGTTCGGCCGAGCTCGTCGCGAGCGGTGACGTGAAGCTCGCGAAGGGTCAGGTCTCGCACCTGACGGAGGATGCCGTGGTGCTCGCCGACGGTACGGAACTGCCGGCCGACCTGGTCGTCTACGCGACCGGCTACGGCTCGATGAACGGCTGGGCCGCCGACCTCATCAGCCAGGAGGTGGCGGACCGCATCGGCAAGGTCTGGGGCCTGGGCTCGGACACGACGAAGGACCCCGGTCCGTGGGAGGGCGAGCAGCGCAACATGTGGAAGCCCACGCAGCAGCCGAACCTGTGGTTCCACGGTGGCAACCTGCACCAGTCGCGCCACTACTCGCTCTACCTCGCCCTGCAGTTGAAGGCCCGCTACGAGGGGATCGACACCCCGGTCCACGCGCTGCAGGAGGTGCACCACCTCTCCTGATCGCTGGCAGTGACGTTGGCGGGGTCCTTCACGGCGTGTCGACCCCGCCAACGTCACGCTCAGCGGTTCAGGCGGCGGGGATAGGGTCGAACGGTGAGAGTCATTCCGTCCCCGGAGGTCGCTGCCGCACTGGATGCGGGCCGCCCCGTCGTCGCCCTCGAGTCCACCATCATCAGCCATGGACTGCCCCGTCCGGACAATCTCGTCGCGGCGCAGGAGTTCGAGGAGATTCTGCGATCGCAGGGCGTCACGCCCGCCACGGTCGCTGTCCTCGACGGCGAGTTGAAGGCCGGTCTCACGTCCGACGAACTCGCGCGGATCGCGAACGAGGACGTTCCGAAACTCACCGTCAGGGACCTTCCCGTCGCCCTCGGCATGGCCGGCAGCGGAGCGACCACGGTTGCCGCCACCTCGTGGATCGCCGACCGCGCGGGCATTCGGGTCTTCGCCACGGGCGGACTCGGGGGTGTGCACCGCGGTGCATCCGATTCGTTCGACGAGTCAGCCGATCTCACGACGCTGGCCCAGGTGCCGATCACCGTGGTGTCGGCTGGCGTCAAGTCGATCCTCGACATCCCCGCGACTCTCGAGCGCCTTGAGACCCTCGGCGTCATCGTGTTGGGCTTCCGCACCAAGGACTTCCCCAGTTTCTGGCTCACCTCGTCGGGTCATGAGTTGGACTGGCGGGCCGAGGACGCGTTCGCCGTCGCGGCGGTGATGCACAGCCGCGATGCGCTCGGCCTCAGGTCCGGCATCGTCGTCGCGAATCCGCTGCCGCCGGAGAAGCAACTCGATCCGCAGGTCCACGACCAGGCGCTGAGTCAGGCCCTGCAGGAGTCCACCGAGCGTGGCCTGACGGGCAAGGAGGTCACGCCGTTCCTGCTGCAGCGGATCGTCGAGCTGACCGGTGGCGAGAGCCTGGCGGTCAACCTGGACATCGCACGCAACAACATCGAGGTGGCAGCGCGCATCGCCAAGGCGGCGGTGGAACACCCGTGATCCTCGTGGCCGGTGATGTCGTGGACGACATCGGTGTACTGCCGCTCGAGCCCATCGCTCCGCGCAGTGACACCCGCGCCCAGATTCGGATGACGCCCGGCGGCTCGGCGGCGAACACTGCGGCCTGGTTGGGCTTTCTCGGCTCACCGGCGCGGTTCTTCGGCAAGGTCGGCAACGACGGGACCGAGCGGCACGCGGGCGCCTTGCGCGAGCACGATGTCGATCCGCGTCTCGTGGCCGATCCGGTGCTCCCGACGGCGACGATCGTGCTGACGCTCGATGACGACGCCGACCGCACGATGTACGTCGATCGGGCCGCGAACGGCACGCTGACGGTCGAGGACCTCTCGGACGACCTCTGGCACGACGTCGAATGGCTGCACCTCACCGGGTACACCTTCTTCGATCCGCAGACCCGAGACGTCGGGATCGAGTTGATCGCCGAGGCCAAGCGACGCGGTGTGGGCGTCAGCGTCGACCCGAGCACCACGGCGTTTCTGCGCGAGGTCACTCCCGAGGCATTCATCGAGTGGACCCGCGATGCCGACCTGCTCGTGCCGAACCTCGACGAGGCGAGACTGCTGGTCGGCGCCACGGGACCCTTCGTCGACTTCGACACACTGACGCAGATGTACCCGCACGTCGTGGTGACGCTCGGGTCGATGGGCGCAGCCTATGTCGCCGGAGACACCCGCGAGCAGGTCGCGGCGCCGCGGGTACAGGTCATCGACACGACCGGAGCCGGCGATGCCTTCACCGCTGGCTTCCTGGCCTCGTGGGTGCCTGAGCGCGATCCGCGCACTGCCCTGCAGGGCGGCGTCGGTTCCGCCAGTCGCTGCATCCAGCAGCGCGGCGCCCGCCCCTGAGCCAGCCCCACACGAACAAGGTCGAGGGTTCCAGTCACCAGGTGACTGGAACCCTCGACCTTGATGGTGAGTGCCGCGATTACGGCGTCTCGTCGTCCTTTGCCGCCTCCGTGGCGGACTCGCTCAACTCGGCGCCCGAGGGGTTGGCGTCGCTGAGCGGTGCCACGTCCTCCGAGACCGGATCGGGAGCAGGAGCGTCCTCGACCGGAGTGATGCTGGCGAGTTCCTCCTGCTCAGGCGTGGCCTCGACGTGCTTCTCGGCCGGCAGGGTCGGCTCGGACTCGTCGTAGACGACCGCTTCGTCGTCGGGCCGCGTGCTGTCGCCGGACTCCGGATGAGGCTCGGGCTTCGGCTCGTCCTCGGCGGACGTGTGACCCTTCGGCTCGTCCTCGAGCGAGTCCAGGAGTGACGGCTGCTCCGGCTCGCTCGGGGTTGCCTCGGCCGCACGTTCGGCAGCCTCAGGCTCCGGATCCGACTGTGCCGGCTTGTCGTCGGGCTCGGTCGCCACGGCCACGGGCTCGGTCGGCTCGGGATCCGCCGCGTCCTCGGGTGTCGCGTCAACTGACTCGAGAGGACCGCCGGCGACGCCCTTGTCGTCCACGGCGATGTTGCTCTGCACCGCGATAGCGGCGTCCTCGTCGCGGCCGGAACTCTCGGGGTTGTCCAGATCGCCGGTCGCGGCCGGGGCATCGGCTGAGGCGTGCGCATCCGCACCTGCACCGACCTCGGTCGTCTCGGTGAGGGTCTCGGAGTCGGCCTCGGCGGCAGGTCCCGGTTCGGCGGCGGTGGGCTCGTCGGCGGCCGCCACAGTCACGGCCTCGGCTTCGGCGACGACGTCCTGCGCGGAACGCTTGACCGATTCGAGCAGCAGTTGCGCCACGTCGAGCACTTCGACCTTGGCCAGCGACTCGTCGTCGGCCTGCTTGGCGGTGAGGCCGTCCGAGAGCATGACCCGGCAGAAGGGGCAACCGACGGCGATCTGCTCGGCGCCGGTACCGATCGCTTCTTCCGTGCGGTTCACGTTGATACGCGAACCGATCTTCTCCTCCATCCACATCCGGGCACCGCCGGCGCCGCAGCAGAAGGAAGTCTCCTTGCTGCGGTCCATCTCGACGTAGTCGGCGCCGGTGGCGCCGATCAGCTCGCGCGGCGGCGAGTAGACCTGGTTGTGACGGCCGAGGAAGCACGGGTCGTGGTACGTGACCTTGGCGGCCGGAGCCGTGGGCGCGACGGGCTTGAGTCGCTTCTCGCGCACGAGGCGGTTCAGCAATTGCGTGTGGTGCACGACCTCCAACTCGACGCCGAGCTCCTTGTA
Source organism: uncultured Aeromicrobium sp. (assembly GCA_964473845.1). GTDB lineage: Bacteria > Actinomycetota > Actinomycetes > Propionibacteriales > Nocardioidaceae > Aeromicrobium. Next base: position 12,773 of record CAYYQO010000001.1, on the reverse strand, counting down.
CTCGTTCTTGAGTGTGTTGAAGCAGTGCGCGCAGGTCGAGACGACCTTCTTGACCTTGGTCTCCTCGAAGACCGCGGCGTTCTCCATGGCCAGCTGCTTGAAGACGATCTCGTTGCCGGCGCGGCGCGCGGGATCGCCGGTGCAGGTCTCGCCGTCGCCCAGCACGGCGAAATCGACGCCCGCGATGTTGAGCAGTTCGGCGACGGCCTGGGTGGTCTTCTTGGCGCGGTCTTCGAAGGCGCCGGCGCAGCCGACCCAGAACAGCCACTCGACCTCGTCGAGATCCTCGATGTCGACACCGACCTGCTTGACCTCGAAGTCCAGGCCCTCGGCCCACTTCATCCGGTCACGCGGGTTCATGCCCCACGGGTTCCCCTTGCGCTCGAGGCCCTTGAAGATGTTGTTGAGCTCGGCGGGGAAATTCGACTCGACGAGCACCTGGTAACGGCGCATGTTGTCGATGTGGTCGACGTGCTCGATGTCGACGGGGCACTGCTGGACGCACGCGCCACAGTTCGTGCAGGACCACAGCACGTCCGGGTCGATGACGCCGAACAGGTCCTCGGTGCCGATGAGCGGCCGGTCGAGTTCGTGCTGCTGCTCCTCGGTGAGGGTGTCGGCGTCGGCGCCCAACAGCGGGATCTTGGCGTAGGCGTGTTCGCGCAGGCCCATCATGAGCAGCTTGGGCGAGAGCGGCTTCTCGGTGTTCCAGGCCGGGCACTGGCTCTGGCAGCGGCCGCACTCGGTACAGGTCGTGAAGTCGAGCAGGCCCTTCCAGCTGAAGTCCTCGACCTTGCCGACGCCGAGCTTCTCGAACTCCGACTCGTCCAGGTCCTCCATCTTCTCCAGGTCCAGCGGCTCGCCGGCGACGTAGAGCGGGACCAGTGCGCCGAGCGCCGTGCCGCCGTCGACCTCACGCTTGAAGTAGATGTTGAACCAGGCGGTGAAGCGGTGCCAGGCGACACCCATGGTGAGGTTCTTGCCGATCACCATGAGCCAGATCGTGGCGGACAGCACCTTGACCAGGGCGATGAGCGTGATCGCGACCTCGAGGCCGGTCTCGGACAGCCCGGACCACAGGGTGCTACCGATCCAGCTCGTGGTGGGGAAGTGCAGTGCGCTGGCGTGGTGGTCGCCCTGCAGGTGCATCAGTTGGTACTCGGCAGCACGGATCAGGATGCCCGCGCCGCATTCGAGCGCGACCATCGCCTCGACGAAGTAGGCCTGACCGAAGCGCGAGCCGAAGAAGCGGCTCTTGCGGTCGAGGGTGCGCGGGTGGTTCTTCTGGCGGATCCAGATCAGGGCGGCAATGCCGATCAGGCCCAGCCAGGCGATGGCCTCGCTGATCCACTCGAACAGGAAGAAGTGGCCGATGATCGGCAGCACCAGATGCGGGTTCCAGACCTGCAGGTAGGCGGTCGCGACGGCCGAGCTGAGGATCAGGAAGCTGAAGAACACAGCCCAGTGCAGGATGCCGACCCAGTGCCACTGCAGCATGCGGGTGTGGCCGAGGGTCTCGACCAGCATGTTCTTGGTGCGGCGTTTCGGATCGTCGGTGCGGCCGTACGCGGGCGTGCCGGCGCGCAGGACCCCGAGCATCCGCTTGATGCCGGGTGCCAGGAGGTACACCGCCACCGCCGTGGAGATGAGTGTGATCACTCCGGCGGTGATGTTGATCGGTTCCATGCCGGTTCCTCTCGCGGTTCAAGCAGTTTGTGAAGACCCTAATCTGCGGCCTGCCCGCCTGTTCACTAAGGCAAGCCAAAGATGTGACCAGATGTTACCCGTCGGTAGTTGCCGGAACGAACGCCATGGCGATCAGGGGGAAGATCGCGGCGACGGCGAATGCCCATGGATAGCCGGCGTGCTGGACGATCGCCGCCGTGGCGGGAGGGACGGCCGCGGCTGTCAGGTACTGGCCCGTGTTCTGGAGGCCGAAGGCACGCCCGGACCAGCCCGGACCGGCGATCTCGGCGACCGCAGTGAAGGCGAGACCGTTGTCGGCGACCGTGATCACCGTGGCCGCGACCATAATCGCGATGGCGACGGGCGACCCGTCCAGGACGGCCAGGGCGAGCATCGCCACGGTCGCGGCGAGAGCGATCTGGCGGATGGGCCCCAGTCGGTCGCCGGCCCGGTCGGACCACCATCCGGCGCCAATGCGTCCGGCAGCTCCCAGTACTTGCGAGACGGCATAGAGCAGACCGGCGGCTCCTGCGCTCCAGCCGTGCCGGTCGATGAGCCACAACAGCATGAACGTCCAGACGACGTACTGGGGGATGACCAGCAGGGCGGAGGTCGCGTGGATCCGGACGAGCCGCCGGTCGCCGCGATAGGGATTGAGCTCGGCGGCGGTCGACGTGCTGGCCGACCTCGGAGGGTCGACGACGCTCAGGAAGACGAACGCGGAAGCAGCGGCCGCGGCGATGACGCACAGCAGGACCGTCGAGGCGATTCCCCGCTCGTTCACCCACACCGGGACGACGAGCGCGGCCAGTCCCACGCCCAGGGGAAGCCCGGTCTGCCGGATGCCCATGGCGAGACCTCGGCGATGGGCCGGGAACCAACCCACGACAAGCCTGCCACTGGCTGAGTTGGAGCTGCCCGCCGCGACGCCACAGACGGCGAAGCCGATGCTCATGACGATCACGTCGTCCAGTCGGGCACCCGTCCAGGCGACGCCGCTGCCGGCGAGCAGCAGGAGCAGGCCCGCCGTCAGTGAACGCCGCTCGCCCACGCGGTCGACGATCGCGCCCCAGGCCACGAGGGAAATCAGCGTGCCGGCTGTGGGGGCCGCGGCGAGTCCACCGCTTGCGACGAGGGACAGTCCACGCTCGAGGTGCAGGTACGGAATCAGAAGCAGCGGTGTGCTGACGACGGCGGTTGCCGTGACCTGGGCGACCATGGCCGCGATCAGCATGAGCCACGGACTGGGTTCGGTCCGACGCGTCACAGGTGCTTCTTCATGCCCAGATGGTTGCCGGTGAATCCGAGTCGCTCGTAGAAGCGGTGGGCATCGGTGCGCGTCAGGTTCGACGTGAGCTGGAGCCGGGCCGCGCCCCGCTCGCGAGCGAGGCCCTCGAGGTGTTCCATGAGGCGGCCGCCGATTCCGCGTCCGCGCAGTTCATCGTCCGTGCGGACGGCCTCGACCTGGGCGTAGAGCGCCCCGCCACCGACGATCATGCGCATGAAGCTGAGCTGGGCGGTGGCGACCACCTCCTCATCGATGACGCCCACCACCAGGGTCTGGTTGGGGTCCGCCGAGATCTCGCGCAGTGCGTGCTCGTGCGCGGTTGTCGGACGGGTGGGTTCGGGTCCGAAGTACTGCATCGAGTCCTGGGCCAGCAGGCGCAGGACGGCGGGCAGGTCGTCGGACCCGGCATCTCGGAAGCGCACCCCGGCCGCCGCGGCCGGGCCCGTCACCTCAGGGCACCCAGGTGCGCCATCGCCTGCTGGAGCAGGACGCCACGACCGCCTTCCAGCTCGTCGAGGATCGCCGGGCTCAAAGCCTCTTCGGGGCTGAGCCAGGTCAGTTCGAGCGCGTCCTGGCGGGGATCACACTCACCGGTGACCGCGACGATGTAGGCCAGGGCGACGGCGTGCTGGCGGTCGTCGTACAGCGGTGCCACCCCGGGCAGGGGGAAGTACTCGGCCACGGTGAACGGCACGATGTCGGTGGGCAGTTGGGGGAATGCGGTGGGGCCGAGATCCTTCTCCAGATTGCGCATGAGCGCCGTCCGGATCGGCTCGCCGTGCAGGACTCGACCTGACACGAAGGACCGCGCCAGCGTGCCGGTGGTGGAGGACCCGCGCAGCAGCAGGCCGACCTCCTCGACCTGCCCGAGACTGTCGAGGCGAACAGGGATCGCTTCGACGTAGAGGATCGGGACACGGGAGCGGGTCTCTTCGAGTTGGAACTCCGAGAGCCAGCCGGGATTCGGATCGGGGGTGCGCACTGAGGGCATGGACCCATTGTGGTCGATGAACCCAGGCGCGCGAGGAAACCCATGGTTGCGGCCGGGTTGTCACTGGGAGTTACAGCGTCTACAGTGAAACAGATCACGCCGCGGTTCGATCGGGGGAGTCCCGTGTCTGAACCCATGACGAGAGGTTTCTACCCGTGACTTGGAAGTTCCGAACATCCCGCCGAGTGACCGCAGGCACTGCCGCGCTGGGCCTGGCAGCCACCGGAGCCGTCGGGCTGGGCATCTTCAGCCCCGCCCACGCCGCTGACGTCGAGCTCTCGAAGAGTTTTGACTACACGTGTGCCGTGACCGCCGGTGGCCTGTCGCTGGGCAACCACACCGTGGGCGTGCTCTCCGAGACCACGGTCCCTGAGACGGTCTATCCCGGTGAGGTCATCCCCGAGCGTGGTGTCGACATCACCCTGACGATGCCCGAGCTGCTGCGCAGCTCCACCGCGAGCCTGCTCGGCGGCGTCGGTGCCTCCGGCGCTTCGACGGACTCGGCGATCACGCTGAGCAGCGCCGGCCAGACGCAGACGATCGGTATTCCGAGCCTGGCCGCGGATCGCACGCCGATCCCGCAGGGGGTGGGTGACGCGTGGCTGATCCCCGCCAAGGGTACGGTCCCGGCCATCACCACCCCCGGCGATGTCGTCGACAAGGTGACCTTGGGTATGCCGGCCTCCTTCTCGATCGTGGCGACGGTCTACAAGGCCGACGACAGCACGGTCGACGCCAACCTGTCGTGCACCGGTCCGGCGGAACTGGCCCTGGGCGACATTGCCGTGGTCGCAGCGCCCGAGCCGACCGAGGAGCC
>CAYYQO010000001.1:5628-7891 GCA_964473845.1 uncultured Aeromicrobium sp. | reverse complement strand
CCCACGGCGGAGCCGACCACCGAGCCCACCGAGGAGCCGACGAACCCAGAGCCCGGTGACGTGGACCTGACGGGCAACTTTGACTACACGTGCAACGTCACCGCCGGTGGCCTTCCGCTGGGAGAGCACACCGTGGGCGTCCTCGCCGAGACCACGGTCCCGGAGTTCGTCGAGCCGGGGATGGTCATCTCCTCGCGGGACGTGGGCATCACCTTGACGATGCCGGAGCTGCTGCGCAATTCGACCGTGGGATTGCTCGGCGGTGTCGCAGCTTCGGGTGCGTCCACCGACTCGACGATCACCCTGACGACGGGTGGTCAGACCCAGACGGTGCCGATCCCGAGCTTGGCTGCGGATCGCACGCCGATCCCGCAGGTCGTGAACGAGCCGTGGTTGATCCCGGCTGCGGGTGCCACGCCGGAGATTCCGGTTCCCGCCTACGCCGTCGACAAGGTCGACATGGGTATGCCGGCCTCGTTCTCGATCGTCGCGACGGTCTACAAGGCTGACGACTCGACGGTCGAGGCAGCGTTGAGCTGTGTCGGCCCGGCCGACCTGGCCCTGGGCAGCATCCCGGTTGGTCGCGACTCGGTCCCGACGGATGGTCCGACGACCGCCCCGACGGATGGTCCGACGACCGCTCCGACGGATGGTCCGACCACGGCTCCGACGGATGGTCCGACCACGGCTCCGACGGATGGTCCGACCACGGCTCCGACGGATGGTCCGACCACGGCCCCGACCGACGACCCGGCCGGTGACCCGATCATCGACGCGCCGAGCGTCGCATCGCCCGGTGACGTGATCACGTTCACCTTCGCGACCGAGTGGATCGGCACGAGCCTCGATTTCGAGTTGCACTCGGACCCGATCGCGCTGGGCACCAAGACTGTTGACGAGTTGGGTGAGGCCTCCGTGAGGATTCCGCGGAACGCGCCGCTCGGCGATCACACGATCAAGGTTCTCAGCGACGGTCAGGTCATCGCCTCGGTGCCGATCGAGATCGTGGCCGCCGACGGTGGCGACGACAGCGATGAAGGCGACGATTCCAGCGACGGCGGATACCTGGCCTCGGCCGGTGGACCCACGCTGACGATCGCTGCTCTCGGCGGTCTCCTGGTTCTGGCTGGTGCTGGAGTCATGACGCTTCGCCGTACGCCGCGCCGCGACTGATCAGTTGCACGTCTGAGGCGGGGCGGGTCTTCGGACCCGCCCCGCTTCGTCATGTCCTCGCACTGCGGCGGCTGGTCGGCAGCTGCGGGCCAAACCCATCGGTCTCTTGAGTCGCAGGAATCGATCGCTGTCCCACGGGTTGCACCTGGTGAGGATGATTTCTTGCTCAGAACTCGATCATGGCGTTCGTTGGCGGCCCCGATTCCCTGGAAGAGCAGTCATTTTGCGGCCTTTCGATGTTCACCCTCGTGGGGTTGTCACAGTGAGTTACAGGCCATATGGTGAAACAGATCACGCCGCGGTTCGGCTCGCGACCCGTCTCGTCCGAACCACTGAGGAGAGGTATTACTCGTGACTTGGAAGTTCCGAACATCCCACCGCGTCGCAGCAGGCACTGCTGCGATGGCTGTGGCTGCCACAGGGGCAGTGGGGCTTGGACTCAGTCCAGCCACTGCCGCTGACGTTGAATTGTCAAAGAGTTTCGACTACACGTGTGCGGTGACGGCCGGTGGCCTGTCGCTGGGCAATCACACGGTGGGCGTGCTCTCCGAGACCACGGTTCCCGAGACCGTCTACCCGGGCGAAGTGCTCCCCGAGCGTGGCGTCAACATCACGTTGACGATGCCCGAACTGCTCCGCAGCTCCACTGCGGGACTGCTCGGTGGCGTTGGGGCCTCGGGGGCCTCGACCGACTCGGCCATCACGTTGACCACGGCTGGCCGGACCGAGACCTTGGCGATCCCCAGCCTGGCTGCGGACCGCACCCCGATCCCCCAGGTCGCGAATGAGCCTTGGCTGATCCCGGCCGTCGGCCAAGTCCCCGCGATCACGACTCCCGACGATGCCGCGGACGTGGTGACGCTGGGTATGCCGGCGAACTTCTCGATCGTGGCGACCGTCTACAAGGCGGACGACTCGACCGTTGCAGCTGACCTGTCGTGCACCGGTCCGGCAAATCTGTCCCTCGGTGACATCGAAGTCGTCGCGGCGCCCGAGCCGGAGCCGGAGCCCACGGAGGAGCCGACTGTGGAGCCCACGGAGGAGCCGACGACGGAGCCCACGGAGGAGCCGACGACGGAGCCGACGGAGG
>CAYYQO010000001.1:0-5528 GCA_964473845.1 uncultured Aeromicrobium sp. | reverse complement strand
ACCGAGGAGCCGACGACGGAGCCGACGACGGAGCCCACCGAGGAGCCGACCACGGAGCCCACGGAGGAGCCCACCGAGGAGCCGACCACGGAACCGACGACGGAGCCCACCACGGAGCCGACGACGGAGCCGACGACGGAACCGACGACGGAACCGACGACCGACCCGATCGTCAAGGTCCCCTTCAAGCTGAAGGGCGACACGACGATCAAGGCCGGCAACGGCAAGGCCGCACTCACGGGCAACATCGCGGCTGACTTCAACCTGGCCACGGGCACGTTCACCGCCGATCTGACGTTGAACAAGACCACGGCCAAGCTGAAGGCGCTGGGCTTCCTGCCCGTCGACGCGGAGCTGGTCTTCTCGTCGCAGGGCAAGACGAACGGCACGCTGACGAACGGCACGCTGACGTCGAACTCGAAGGTCAACATCGCGATTCCGACGGTCAAGACGTTCGGTCTCAAGATCGGTGGCGGTTCGCAGTGCAAGACGAAGTCGGCGTCCGACATCACGCTGAAGTCCGCAGCCGGCAAGTTCGATCCGCTGAAGGGCGGCTCGGTCTCCGGTACGTACAAGATCGAAAAGCTCCAGGGCTGCGGTCTGCTGAACGACGTCCTGTCGTTCTTCGCGGCTGGCGACGGCAACAAGATCACCGCAACGCTCGCTCCGTGAGCACGGTGACCATCACCAACTGAATACCGAGGAGGGCTCCACCGCTGCGGCGGTGGAGCCCTCCTGCGTGCGCGTGCGTGGTGGCGACTAGGCTGGATGCACACGACAGGGGAGCGCCATGCAGAGGGCGCTGAGAGTGCGGAAGAGCCGCAGACCCTTGAACCTGCTCCGGTTAGCACCGGCGAAGGGAGTCACAATGAATTCTGCTGTCGCATCCATCCGCTACCGCACGATCGATCTGGTGACGATCGCCATGTTGGGCGTCGCGTTCGGCGTCGTCTTCTGGGGGTGGGGCAAGATCTACGCCCTCGCCGACCTGGCGACGTTGATCGCGTTCCCGCCCGCCAGCGCCCTGTTGGGCGGAGGCTGGCTGATCGCCGGCGTCGTCGGCGGGCTGGTGATCCGTCGTGCCGGTGCTGCCCTCGCCACCGAACTGGTCGCCGCCTTCGTCTCGATGCTGTTGCCCGCCAACGAATGGGGCTGGTCCGTCATGGGTTCTGGGCTGGTCCAGGGGCTCGGAGCCGAACTCGTGCTCCTGGTCTTCGCCTACCGCAACTTCGGGCTGGCCGTCGCGGTGGCGGCCGGCGCGATGGCCGGTGCCTTCGAATCGGTCTACGAGTGGTTCACGTGGTACCGGGACTGGGATCTGGCCTACCGTCTGGCGCATCTGGGCATGTTCGCCCTGTCCGGCGCGGTCATCGCCGGGCTCGGAGGCTGGCTCCTGGTGCGTGCCCTGGCCAGGGCCGGAGCACTCGACTCGTTCGAGCCCGGCCGTGAGGTCGCGGCGAAGGTGTGAACCTGCGCGTCGGTGAGGCCCGAGCGGCGTTCACCTGGACGCCGCTGGGGCGCACCCGACCGACCATCGCCGGGCTCGACCTGCGAGTTGAGCCCGGCGAGCGTGTCCTGCTCGTCGGACGCTCCGGCAGCGGCAAGTCCACCGTGTTGCACTCCTTGGTCGGAGCGCTGGGGCACGGTCTTCCCGGCGAGTTCCACGGCGAAGCCGGCGTCGGCGGTCGGCTCGGATTCATGCCACAGAATCCGCAGGACGCGGTGGTGGCCGAACGCATCGGCCGCGATGTCGCCTTCGGGCCGGAGAACCTCGGACTGGACCGCGACGAGATCTGGCGGCGGGTCGATGCCTCGTTGCAGGCCGTCGGGCTGCCGTACCCGCGAGATCACCTGACGGCGGCACTCTCGGGCGGCGAACAGCAACGACTCGCGTTGGCAGGCGTGCTGGCGATGGCTCCCGACGTGCTGCTGCTGGACGAGCCGACCTCGATGCTCGATGCCGGGACCGGGGCCCAGGTCCGCACTGCGGTGATGGACGTCGTCGGACCGCGCACCCTGATCGTCGTCGAGCACCGCTTCGGACCATGGCTCGAACACGTCGACCGCGTGATCGTCCTCGAGCGCGGCGAGGTCGTCAGTGACACGCCACCGCACCGCGTGCCCGTCCTGCCGGGGCTCTGGTCTCCGGGGGCTCCTGCGCCGTTGCCGGCCGATGTGCCGCGTGAGCTGGTGCAACCCGACGAGCGCGGAGACACCATCGACTTCGAGGACGTCTCCGTCGAGGTGGTGACCCGCACCCTGCGTGGCACGGACCGGGCGCTCGTACTGGATGGCCTGACCACGCGATGCCGGTCCGGCGAGGTCACGGCGTTCACCGGACGCAGCGGATCGGGCAAGTCCACCGCGCTGCTCACCGCGTGTGGGTTGCTGCGACCCGTCACGGGGGTGGTCACCCCAGATCGCACTCGGGTCCGTTCTCGTGAACTGGCTCGCCAACTCGGCTGGGTGCCACAGAATCCGGAGCACGCGTTCGTGGCCTCGACGGTGCGAGAAGAAGTCACCCTGACCGCGCAGCGTGTTGGCCGCGCGATCGACGGTGAGGCGCTGCTCGAGGCGGCGGGTCTGAGCGGTCTGGGTGAGGCCCATCCCTATCGGCTTTCGGGCGGTGAACAGCGTCGGCTCGCGATGGCCGCGGGCCTGGCGCATCGACCGGCGCTCGTGGTGCTGGACGAGCCGACCGTGGGCCAGGATCCCGACAATTGGGCGCTCGTGGCCGGATGGTGTGGGGCCTTTGCCGCCGCGCACGCCACCGTCCTGGTCAGCACGCACGACCTGGACCTCCCGCGTGATGCCGAGGTGAGACTGTGAACGGGGTGATCCACCGGGTGAATCCCGCGGTGCTGTGCATCGTGGGGATCGCCTCGCTGTTCGGCTCCTTCGCGGTGAACTCGCTGCCGGTCGCGCTCACCGCACTGGGGGCCTACGCGCTGATGATCGCCGGGTCCGGGGCGCGTCCCGGAATCGTGTTGATCTGTCTGGCCTTCGCCGCGTTCGGCGGCCTGACGATCGCGTGGTCGACCTGGCGACTCGGAGGCCACGATCTGCAGGTGGCTGCGGTGGCGGGCCTGCGCATCGTCGTCCTGGCGTGGCCCGGTTCGGTCGCCGCCGCGCACATCGATGCGGGCCGACTCGGAGACTATGCCGCCACGGTGCTGCCGGAGCGCGGTGTCGCGGCGACCTCGGCGGCGTTGCAGCGATTCGCGACCCTGGCGCACACGTGGACGGTGCTGGACCGGACCCGGCGCGCCCGCGGTCTGGGCCCCGGCCGCCACCCCGCGGCCATCGTCCGGCACAGCGGGTCCATGGCGTTCGCCCTGCTGGTCCAGGCGCTGCGCGACGCCGGTCGGACATCGATCGCGATGGACGCCCGGGGGTTCGCCGAAACCCGTCGGCGCACGTGGGCGGAGCCGGTGATCTGGTCGCGGCTGGACCTCGCCGTGACCGCCCTGGCGGTCGGTCTGGGGTTGCTGCCGTTACTCATGGGACTGGCCCTGAGGCACCTCGTGTGACGAGGCTGACTGGTGGCTTGCATCACAGTGCAACTACAGGTTACAGTCGTTCGATGTTGCTGGGTGCGCACCTGTGCGCCCGGGGTCGAACCGTCCTGAGTCGAGGAGAACCTATGCGTCTGAGCGCTTCCGCCGCACGCCGAGGAATCAACGTGGCGTTCGCCACCGCCATCGTCAGCGCTGGCGTCACCATGACGGCTCCCGCAGCCCAGGCCGCGACGGCGCAGATCGAGCGCGTCGGCTATGAGTGCCAGGCGACGGACACGCTCATCAACTCGACCCTGGAGAAGAACTACCAGTACTACGTCACCGCTGAGACGAATCTGCCGGACAAGGTCGAACCCGGAACCCAGGTTCCGGCGACCAGCACGTCGTTGGACCTGACACTTTCGACGAGTTTGGTCAATCAGCTGTACAACAAGATGGGCGTCACCCGGGTGTGGGGAACGTCGACGTCGGATGTGTTCCTCCAGGCAGTCGCGCCCGGCGGCGAAGTCATCACCGAACTCTCCAAGCCGGTGAAGGGCCTCAAGGCCGACAAGCCGGCCAACGAGAACGTGGTGCCAGGCGCCGAGGTCACGATTCCGGCACAGGGCACGGTCGACGCCATCGATGTGCCCGACGCACCGGACGGCAATGGATTGATCTATGTCCAGATGCCCAAGACATTCATGCTCGATTCTCGCGTTGACCCGCCCGTTCTCGGCGGCGTCTCCGAGGTCGAATTGAAGTGTGTTCGCCAGGACGACTCGGCTGCTGCCCGGGTGATTGGCACGATCCCGATCGGCGCCGGTTGCGACGAGAGTGAGTGCCCGTTGCCGGCTGCCGCCGGTGGGGGCGGTGGAGGCAACGGCGGCGGCAACGGCGGCGGCAACGGCGGCGGAGGCACCGGAGATGGCGGTGGAACCGGCACCGACCCCGACGTGATCGATCCGGGTGCACCGGCCGAGGAGACGCCGATCGAGGAGTACGACCCCGAGGTCAGTGACGGCAGCCTGTCCGACGACGGTGACGTCTCCTCCGAGACCACGGAACTCCCGGCCACCGGATCGGCGCTGGGCCTGGGCCTGGCGGGACTCCTTGCCGCGTTGGCCACGTTGCGAGTCGGGATCGCGGTGCGTTCCCGGCGCGGCAACGCGTGATCGCACGAGCACCACGACGTATCCGCCTCGGGGCGGGTACGACCCCCCTGTGAAGGAGTCCTGATGGGCGTCGAAGTACGGGTCGAAGGGCTGACAAAGACTTTCGGCAAACAGACGATCTGGCGTGATGTCACGCTGAGCCTGCCCGCTGGGCAGATCAGCGTCATGCTGGGTCCGTCCGGCACCGGCAAGTCGGTGTTCCTCAAGGCGCTCATCGGCCTGATCAAGCCCGATGAGGGACACATCATCATCGAGGGCACCGACATCGCCACGTGCAGCGAGCGCGATCTGTACGACATCCGCAAGTTGTTCGGCGTGCTGTTCCAGGACGGCGCGATGTTCGGCTCGATGAACCTGTTCGACAACGTGGCCTTTCCGCTGCGCGAACACACCCGCAAGAACGAGTCGGAGATCCGCGACATCGTCATGGAGAAGATGGCGATGGTCGGCCTGACCGGCACCGAGGACAAGCTGCCCGGCGAGATCTCCGGCGGTATGCGCAAGCGAGCCGGTATCGCCCGCGCGCTGGTCCTCGAACCCGAGATCATCCTGTTCGACGAGCCGGACTCGGGCCTCGACCCCGTCCGTACTGCCTTCATCAACCAGCTGATCGTCGACCTGAACGCCCAGACCGAGGCCACCTTCCTGATCGTCACCCACGACATCAACACGGCGCGGACGGTGCCGGACAACATCGGCCTGCTGTACCACCGGCACCTGTCGATGTTCGGCCCCCGCGAGATGCTGCTCTCCAGCGAAGAGCCCGCCGTGCGCCAGTTCCTCAACGCCCAGACGGTCGGACCGATCGGCATGAGCGAGGAGAAGGACGCCGACGAACTCGCGGCCGAGGACCACA